>NZ_JBSGFZ010000003.1:0-407242 GCF_053603655.1 Kribbella sp. NPDC004138 | reverse complement strand
TGATGCCCGGCCCGGTCGCCCTGATCGTGCTGCTGTTCGGCATCAAGCTGATCCCGAACAGGGAGTCGTGGATCGTGGTCGTTCGGCCCAGCCGATTGCCACGACTCGGCGAACGGCCGGCGGAGCTGTGTCGGGCGCGGGGTAGGTCTAACACCCGGTGGGATCGGGGGGTTTCCCTGATTGGTGGGGGTGGTGGGCGGGGCTAATTTGCTCGTATGGCGACGGATGAGGTGCGGAAGGACCTGCGGGCCGCGGTCGCGGCGCGGCAGGAGCTGGGCCCGGAGTACGAGGCCGAGATCATCGACAGCTTCCTCGAGAAGCTCGACCAGCGTGACGTCCAGCGCCGTGCGGGGTCCTACGGGCCGTACGCCCAGCCCGGCTTGCCGGAGCCGGCGCGACCGGGCCGTCCGAGCCGGGAGCCGGACCCGGGCGGCCTGGCGCTCGCGATCGTGTCCGTGGTGGCCGCGATCCCGATCACCGCGATCATGGCCGGCATGATCGGCCCGTTCGGGGTCGTGATCGGCTGGCTGGGCCTGCTCGGGATCAACTTCGCCCGGACGATGGCGCGCCGCCGCTAGCCGACCGGGATCTGCTGGCCCCGGGCGTCGAAGGCGCGGACCTCGGTCTTGAGGCGCTGGCCGACCGTGAACTTCCCGTTGGCTTGGACCTCCGTGTAGGCGAAGCCGCCTTCGACGACGCCCTTGGTCCACGGGCCGCGCCGTCCGTCCAGCACGTAGCGGACTTCGACCGTGGCGACGCTCGGCAGCGCCCGGTAGACGGCCCACGCCTGCAAGGTCGTGCGTGCGTACGTCAAGTTGGCGTCCTCACTGCCGAGGGTCACCAGAGCGCGCTGGTCCGTTGGCTGAGTCTGCCAGTTCTTGTCGGGGACCCGTCCGACCGATCCGACCGATCCGAGCTTCGCGCTCGCCGGTGTGCGTGTCAGGCAGTACCGGTACCCGAGCTTGGCGTCGGAGGGCGCGCCTCCCGTTCCCGGCTTGCGACCGCCGCGGGTCACAGTGGTCTTCGGGGTCGGAGCCTTCTTCGTGTTCAGCGCCACTGCCACCAGCGCGGTGCTGTCCCTGGTGATGCCGCGGACGTGGCGGCTCCAGATGATCTGGGCGGGACCGCCCTCTCCCGGGAACTGGCATTCGGTGACGACCTTGGCCAGGTCGCGCTGCGGCACCGCGCCGAGATCGACACCGACCTTCGCCCCGGCTGAGGCCTGCGGAGTCGACGTGCCGGCCACGCCGGCGTCGTCGGGTGAACCGTTGGTGACGACCAGCGTGCCGGCGACGACGGCCGCGACCGCTCCGACGGCGACCATGGGAGCGGCCCAATGCCGGGCCGGGCGACGCATGGCGGGCTGCGTCTTGTCCATCAACTGGTTGCGCAGGCGGGCGTGCTCGGCGGCGGTCAGCGGCGGAACGCGCGGCGGTTCGAGATCGGTGTTCATGACAGCTCCTCGGTGAGGTCGACCCGGGTCAGCAGGTCGGGGAAGCGACGACGGGTGCGGTGGAGCCGGGCCTTGACGGTTCCGACCGGTACGCCGAGCGCGTCCGCGGCCTCGGCGGTGGTGAGTCCGGACCAGACGACGAGCTCGAGGGTCTCGCGTTCGTGCCGGGGGAGTTTGGCCACGGCGCGACGGATCACGGACATCCGGCGCTCGTCGTCGAGGCGGCGCACGACGTCGGCGGCGTGGTCGTCGTCAGGAGGCGGCTCGGGCAGGCGATCGACGAGCTTGCGCAGCCGGTTCGCCGTACGGAACAGGGAGTTGCACTCGTGTCCGGCCACTCGGAGCAACCAGCCGCGGGCGGTCGGCGCGGTGAGCGGTCCTGGTGGGTTGCGCTGGAAGCGTCGCCAGGTGTTCAGGAACGTCGCCTGGACCACGTCGTCGGCGGCGCTCCAGGAGGCGGTCCGCCGGAACGCGAAGGCACGGACCTCGTCCGCGTACCGGTCGAACAGTTCGCCGAGCGCGAAGTGGTCGCCGACGCGCAGACGCTGCCACAGCTCCTCGTCCGGTCCTGGATCGAGGCCTCCGGGGCCGGTGGCCATGGACGGCTCCGTATCGTCAGTCAGGGTGATCTTCACACCGGCTAGTGACCGGTCGCCGGCCAAATGGTTGCATCACAGCAGCGAGACGATGCCGCGCAGGCCGTTCGCCACGTCGTCGGGCAGGTTCAGGCGCAGTCCGCGGTGGACGCCGTACCACGGCGACAGCCGGGCCCAGTCCCCGGCGCGTTCGACCAGCTCAGGGCCTGGTCGATAGACCTCGGCCGCGCCGGCGGCGACAGCCTTCGGGGCGCCGTTGAGGACCCAGCACAGGTCCAGCGCGGGGTCGCCGATGACCGCGTCCGTCCAGTCGATGATGCCGGTGACCCTGCCGTCGGTGATCAGGATGTGGTCCGGCCCGAAGTCGCAGTGGATCAAGCAGTTGCGGACGGCGGCGACGCGATCGAGCAGCTCGTGGGCGGCGGCCCGGGCCTCTGTCGGCAGCAACGGCACGATCTGCGTCCGGAACTCGCGCAGCTCGACAGCCTTCGCCGCCGACGCGGTCTCGGCGTCCACAGCGCCGTACGCGACGGCTTCTGCCGGGTCAAGAGCGTGCAACGCCTTCAGGAATGCCCCCAGCTCGCGCCCGAGTGCCTCGTCGCCGCCTGTGAGCGGCGAGCCGGGCAGCAGGAGGTGACGTACGCCGTCCGCGGTCCGCTCGGGGACAGGCACCGGCAGCGGCAGCTGAGGGGCGAGCCAGGGGAGGAGGCTGACTTCGGCGAGCAACCGGGGCCGCACCTCCGGGCGGCGCGGGGACCGGTGGATCCACGGGCCGTCGATCCAGGCGTGGCTGTCCCAGCCCTCGATGATCGTCACACCAGGTCCCGGACGTAGGAACCGAGCAGCCCGACGGTGTCCGGCATGAACGGCCACTCGTCGAACTTCGCCACCAGCTCCGCGGGGGACATCCAGTCGCCCCACTCGACCTCTTCCGGCTGGTGCCGCACCGGGCCGTCCCAGACACACGTGTACAGGTACGCGTGGTACCGCGTGTTCTCGTCCGCGTAATCGCCCTCCGGAAGCCGGGTCAGCTCGACGCCGGAGATCCCGAGCTCCTCCTCCAGCTCCCGGACGACGGCGTGGAACGGGTCCTCACCCGCCGCGACGACACCACCCGCGGCGAAGTCGTACCGGCCCGGGTAGACGTCCTTCGTGGTGGTCCGCCGGTGTACGTAGATGTCGCCGGCCGGATTCCGGACGACGACGCCGGTCGCGGAGTGTCGCAGGTTGTCGCGGCGCATGACCGATCGGGGCGCCGATCCGGTGACGTGGTTGTCGTCGTCGAGAATCGCCACCAATTCGTCCATGGGCGCAGTCTCACAGGTAACCCTGTGGACACAGCAACCCCATTTCGTCGCCGGTACCGCGTAGGCTCAACTCCATGAGTGTTCGGCGGATCATGGGAACCGAGACCGAGTTCGGGATCTCGGTCCCGGGTCAGCCCGGGGCCAACCCGATGCTGACCTCGAGCCAGGTGGTGAACGGCTACGCCCAGACGCAGCCGCTCGCGCGCAAGACCCGGTGGGACTTCGACGAGGAGCACCCGCTGCGGGACGCGCGCGGCTTCGACCTGAGCCGGGAGGTGGCCGACTCCAGCCAGCTCACCGACGAAGAGACCGGCCTGGCGAACGTGATCCTCACCAACGGCGCCCGGTTGTACGTCGACCACGCCCACCCGGAGTACTCCGCACCCGAGACCACGAACCCGCGCGACGCGGTGGTGTGGGACAAGGCGGGGGAGTTGGTGATCATGGAGGGCGCGCGGCAGGCGCGCCTGATCCCCGGAGCGCCGCAGCTGAACCTCTACAAGAACAACACCGACAACAAAGGCGCGTCATACGGCTCGCACGAGAACTACCTGATGCGCCGCTCGACGCCGTTCGCGTCGATCGTGCGGCACCTGACGCCGTTCTTCGTGAGCCGTCAGGTGGTCACCGGCGCCGGGCGGGTCGGGATCGGCCAGGACGGCGCCGCGCACGGGTTTCAGATCAGCCAGCGGGCGGACTACTTCGAGGTCGAGGTCGGCCTGGAGACGACGCTGAAGCGGCCGATCATCAACACCCGCGACGAGCCGCACGCGAATCCGGACCGTTACCGCCGGCTGCACGTCATCATCGGCGACGCGAACCTGTCCGAGATCTCGACGTACCTCAAGGTCGGCACGACGTCGCTGGTGCTGGCGATGATCGAGGACGGCTGGCTGACCGACGACCTGGGCGTCGACCGCCCGGTGACCGCGCTGCACGAGGTCAGCCACGACCCGACCTGCACACACCTGCTGACGATGAAGGACGGCCGCAAGCTCACCGCGGTGCAGCTCCAGACGGAATACCTGGAGCAGGCCCGCAAGTACGTCGAGGACAAGTACGGCGACGACGCGGACCGGCAGACCAAGGACGTGCTGCACCGCTGGGAGCAGGTGCTCGACCAGCTCGCGACCGACCCGATGAAGCTGTCCGACCAGCTCGACTGGGTCGCGAAGTACAAACTGCTCCAGTCGTACCGGGACCGGGACGGCCTGGAGTGGGACGACCCGAAGCTGCACCTCGTCGACCTGCAGTACGCCGACCTCCGCCCGGACAAGGGCCTGTATTACAAGTTGGTGAAGTCCGGGCGGATGCAGCGGCTCGTCACCGACGAGGAGATCCGGATGGCTGTCGCGCACCCGCCGACCGACACCCGGGCATACTTCCGCGGCCGCTGCATGCAGCAGTACGCGCCGCAGGTCGCGGCCGCCTCCTGGGACTCGGTGATCTTCGATCTGCCGGGCAAGGAGTCGCTGCAGCGGATCCCGACGCTGGACCCGCTGCGGGGCACGAAAGCGCATGTCGGGGCACTTCTTGACCAATGCGACACCGCAAGTGACCTGGTTCGCACCATTACTGGGGGTGCCGCCGGGTAGGGTCGCTCTTGAGGGTCGGTTGGGCGGCCCTCCCAGCGGTTCTAGGAGGTGTGCCATGGCGAAGGACGGCGGTCAGCAGCACAAGCAGCCGAAGCGTTCGTCGACCGAGGAAGAGGTCGAGCAGGTCGAGGCGTCGGAGGACGTCCAGGAGCGCAAAGAGCGACTCGACGAGGACGTCGACTCGATCCTGGACGAGATCGACGAGGTGCTCGAGGAGAACGCCGAGGAGTTCGTCCGCGGTTTCGTGCAAAAGGGTGGGGAGTGAACCGCTCGATGACATCTGATGCCTCCGGCCGGCTGCCGGAAGCCTTCCTGACCCCAGGCGGCTCGTCGTTCATGGACTTCCTGGCCGGGCACGCGCCCGACCTGTTGCCCGGACGACGGTCCCTGGGCCAGGGTGACCTGTCCAGCGAAGTCCCGCACGGCACGACGATCGTGGCGGCCACCTTCCCCGGTGGCGTGATCATGGCCGGCGACCGGCGGGCCACGATGGGCAACATCATCGCCCAGCGTGACATCGAGAAGGTCTTCCCCGCCGACGAGTACTCGGCGGTCGCGTTCGCCGGCTCGGCCGGCTTCGGGATCGAGATGGTCCGGTTGTTCCAGGTCGAGCTGGAGCACTACGAGAAGCTCGAGGGCGCCACGCTCAGCCTCGACGGCAAGGCCAACCGGCTGAGCGCGCTGATCCGCGGCAATCTGCCGATGGCCATGCAGGGCCTCACCGTGGTGCCGCTGTTCGCGGGCTACGACGAGGACATCAAGGGCGGCCGGATCTTCTCCTACGACCCGACCGGCGGTCGGTACGAGGAGACCCACTTCTACAGCGTCGGCTCGGGCTCGCTGTTCGCCCGCGGCGCGCTGAAGAAGCTGTACCGCGAGGACCTGTCCGAGACCGACTGCGCGACGGTGGCGATCCAGTCGCTGATCGACGCGGCCGACGACGACTCCGCGACCGGCGGCCCGGACATGCTCCGGCGGATCTTCCCGGTGGTCGGCGTGGTCACCGCGGACGGGTACCGGCGGCTGCCGGAGGACGAGGTCGCGACGCTCGTCGACGCGGCCTGGAGCCAGCGGCACCAGCGTCCCGACGGCCCGGCCTCGGCGTCCCTGACCTGACCAAGATCTCGATCGACTGACGAGGACGACACCTTCGATGAGCGTTCCCTTCTACGTCTCGCCCGAGCAGCTGATGCGGGACCGGGCGGACTTCGCCCGCAAAGGCATCGCCAAGGGCCGCAGCGCGATCGCGCTGCAATATGCCGACGGCATCCTGTTCGTCGCGGAGAACCGCTCGCCCGCACTGCACAAGGTCGCGGAGATCTACGACCGGATGGCGTTCGCCGCCGTCGGGCGGTACAACGAGTTCGAGAACCTACGGATCGCCGGCGTCCGGCTCGCCGACATGCGCGGGTACTCCTACGACCGCCGCGACGTCACCGGCCGGGCGCTGGCCAACGCCTACGCGCAGACCCTCGGCGCGATCTTCTCCTCCGGCGGTGAGAAGCCGCTCGAGGTCGAGATCCTGGTCGCCGAGATCGGCGCGAGCCCGGCCGAGGACCAGATCTACCGGCTGACCTACGACGGCTCGATCGCCGACGTCCGGGGGTACGCCGTGATGGGCGGCCCGGCCGAGCAGGTCGCGGACTACATCGGCGAGCACTACAGCGAGGGCATCTCGCTGGCCGGCGCGCTCCGGCTCGCTGTGGACGCGCTCGGCCACGACGGCACCGAGGTCCGGGAGCTGACGCCGGACCAGCTCGAGGTCGCGGTCCTGGACCGGACCCGGTCGCAGGTGCGCAAGTTCAAGCGGATGTCCGAGGAGACGCTCGCCGGCATCCTGAGCGAGTCCCGCCCGGCCGAGGCCCCCACGGAGCCGGCCGAGGAGGAGTCCGAGGCATCGGGCGAGTCGCCGGCGGACGAGGCTCCGGTGGCCCCGTCCGAGGACGACGCGCCGGTCGCGCCGCCGGAGGATCCCGACACCGACCGTCCGCTGTGACGGACCGGCACGAGAGCTCAGCCGCTACCGAGGAGGTGGCGGCTGAGCAGTTCTCGGGCCAGTTGGATGTCGCTCGGGTCGGGGATCCGGAGCCGTGGGAGCTGCTGGGGGAGGAGCCCGGCTTCCACCGGTTCCTGACGGTGAACCTGCGCCGCTACCGGATGCCGGACGGCCGCGAGGTCGACTGGGACGTGTTCGGCCCGAAGTCCGCGGCCGGGATCACGTCCGGCGTGACGGTGCTGCCGTTGACCCCCGAGGGCCGGATCGTGACGGTGCGGATGTTCCGGGCCGGTCCGGACCGGGTCGTCACCAACCTGCCGGGCGGCTATGTCGAGCCAGGCGAAGAGCCCGCGCTCGCCGGCGCCCGGGAGCTCGAGGAGGAGACCGGCTACCTCTGTGAGTCGCTCGACATCGTCGGCTGGCAGTGGTCGTCGGCGTCCTCGACGTACCGCAAGTACGTCGGGATCGCGCGCGGCTGCCGCCCGGACGGGAAGCAGCAGCTGGACGAGACCGAGGACTGTGTCCCGGTCGAGCTGACCGTCGACGCGTTCCGCGCCGAGCTGCGCACTCCCGGTGCGATGACCGGAATCGACGCGGCCTATCTGGCGTTGGACCACGCAGGATTGCTTTGACACACTGCGGAGGATCGATATGAGCGACTGGAACGCGAACGTCATCGAGGAGTTCCGGGCGAACGAAGGCAAGGTCGGAGGCCAGTTCGAGGGTGCACCGATGGTGTTGCTGCACCACTACGGCCGCAAGAGCGGGCAGGAGTACGTCGCTCCGACGATGTATCTCGCCGACGAGACCGACCCGGACGTGATCTACGTCTTCGCCAGCAAGGGCGGCGCGCCCACCGACCCGGAGTGGTACCGCAACCTCGTCGCCGCCGGTAAGGGCACCGTCGAGATCGGCACCGAGAAGCACGACGTCACGGTCACCGACGTGACCGGCGCCGAGCGCGACCGCATCTACGCCGAGCAGGCGCGCCGCTACCCGGGCTTCGCCGATTACGAACGCCGGACCGCCGGTGTCCGGACCATCCCCGTCCTCGCGCTGAAGCGCGCGTAAGGGGCCGGTATCCTGGCGGCGGACCGCGACTGGCGCTGAGGTGGACGACCACCGGGGAACGGTCTGCCATCCGGCTTCGCCGCGCGCCTGGGCACCTTCTGCGACACAGGAGTGCTCCAGATGACCGCTGATCTCATGATCGGGACCGATCTCGCGGCCGAGATGGTCGCCAAGGCTGCCGAGCGCGCCCGCGCCCTGCAGGAGCAGTACGGCGTCCAGCCGTGCCTGGCGACTGTTCTGGTGGGTGACGACCCAGCCTCGGCGACGTACGTGCGGATGAAGCAGAACCGCTCGAAGAAGGCCGGGATCGCGTCGCGCAGCGTCGTACTGCCGGCCACGACGACCACCGCCGAACTCGTCGCGGAGATCACCAAGCTGTCCGGCGACCCGGCGGTGCACGGGATCCTGCTGCAGCACCCGGTGCCGGCGCAGATCGACGAGCGGGCCGCGTTCGAGGCGATCGACCCGGCGAAGGACGTCGACGGCGTGACCATGCGCTCGTTCGCGGCGATGGCGTTCAATGACACCAAGGACCCGAGGTTCCGGTCCGCGACGCCCGGCGGGATCATGCGACTGCTCGCGGCGTACGACGTGCCGCTCGAAGGGGCGCACGCGGTGGTGATCGGCCGCAGCCCGATCCTCGGCAAGCCGGCCGGCATGTTGCTGCTGGCATCGAATGCGACCGTCACGTACGCGCACTCCCGGACGCGCGACCTGCCGGAGCTGGTCCGGACCGCGGACGTCGTGATCGCCGCCGTCGGCAAGGCGAACTTCGTCCGCGGCGACTGGCTGAAGCCCGGCGCCGTGGTGGTCGACGCCGGATACAACGAGGGCAACGTCGGTGACGTGCACTTCGCGGAAGCGGCCGAGGTCGCCCGGCTGATCACGCCGGTCCCGGGCGGCGTCGGGCCGATGACGATCGCCCTCCTCCTGGAGCAAACCGTCGACGCCGCCGAGGCCCAGCTGCGTTAGCGGTCGCAGCCGCCGTCCTTGTCCGGGCGTGAGTGCGGCCGGGCGACGTCGTCGATGCCTTTGTAGGCGTACGGATCGGTCCCGGCGACCATGACGATGTCGCGGTAGTCGTGCTTGGCGACGTGAACGCCGTCCGGCGCGGAGTGCCAGGGGAGCAGCGACTCGGCGCTCATGTAGTGGTTGGCGAGCGCGCGGCGGAGTCCGCGCCGGCCGGTGTTCGGCAGTGATCGGTGCAAGAGGTATCCGTTGAAGATCACCGCCGAGCCGGCCGGCACCTCGACCGGTACGGCGTCGTCGTCGGAGTACGGGAAGTCGAATGCCTCCACCGTGCAGTCGAAGCGGAGATCGTCCTGCTCCCGATCGGGATAGATGACCCCACGGCGGTGCGAGCCCGGCAAGACCCACAGGCAGCCGTTCTCCACGGTGGCGTCGTCGAGTGCGATCCAGGCCGCGGTCAGCGAGCGGTCTCTGGTCGGGATGAAGAACTCGTCCTGGTGCCATGCCTGGCCCGGCCTGCCCTCGGCCTTGATGAACAGCATGGACTGCATCGCCTTGACGTTGGGCCCGATGACCGCGGTCAACGTCTCGACGACGCGCGGCGCGTGCAGGGCGGCGAGCGCGACGTCGGACGCCTTGTGCGGGTGGTGGATGCAGAGGAACTGTCGCAGGACGTCGTCGGTGGATTCCATTGTCGGAGCGCCCTCGACGGTGCCGAGGTCGCCGCGGCACAGCTGCTCGGCCGCGGTGTTCAGTGCGGCGACCTGTTCAGGTGGGAGGGCCTGATCGAGGACGATGAAGCCGTCTCGCCGGTAGGACTCGACCAGTTCGTCGGTGATCTCGGTGAAGTGCATTCAGCCACTGTCGCGGAGCACGCGGAGCCGGCCAATGTCGCAGACGAGCGCTCTACTATCTGTTCATGATCTTGCGATCGCCGGTGATCAGCGTGAACTCGCCGATCCAGATCGCGGACTACGCTCCCGGAGCGACGTACGGGCCGCGCCGCCTGCCGAACTTCGAACTGCTCTGGATCCTCCACGGTTCCGCGCTCTGGCGGACCGAGGTGTACGACGACGCGGGTGTCCGGCAGGCGACGGTCGAGCGCGAGCTCCGGCCCGGATCGCTCGCACTCGCCAAGCGCGGGAATCGGGACGCCTATAGCTGGGACTGTGATCGCGGATCGCGGCATGCGTACGTGCACTTCCAGATCGAGGACTTCGGCGACCTCGGCGATCCGGCTGATTGGCCCTGGGTGCGGTCGATGTCCGATCCGGGTCTGCTCGCGGAGCTGTGCAGCTACTTGCTGGACGTTCCGACGCCGGCCCGGGGCCACAGCGACCGGCTGGTCGCGACGATGCTCGAGGTCTTCGTCAGCGCTCCGGCCGGCCCGCCACATGCCGACCTGCCTGACGCCGTCCGGCGCCTGGTCGATCACGTGGCGACCGTGTGGGCCACGGGTGGTCCCCGGATCGTCGGCGTCGCGGAGCTGGCAGGCGCGGCGAATCTGTCCGCGGGGCATCTGCACCGGCTGTTCCGGCAGGAGTACGGGTGCGGACCGGCGTACGCGCTGGATCTGATCCGGCTGGCCCGGGCCGCGACCGCGCTGCTGCGCACCAACGCCACGATCGCGGAGATCGCGGCCGACTGCGGCTACAGCAATCCGTACCACTTCTCGCGCCGGTTCTCGCTGGCGTACGGCGACCCGCCGGGAACGTTCCGTCGCCGCCGGCAGCTGTCCGATCCACTGGCGCCGGTGCGCGCGGCCGGACTGCTGCCGATGGCCCGCCGGCTCCTCGACGCCGCCCGGAACGGCTGACCCGGCGTGCACGATCCGAGACGGCTGTCCAGTCCTTGGCGACCGTGGCCTAGGGTTGGGTGAGACGAAAAGAAGGAGGCAGCACGTGGCGGTACGGGCGATCCGGGGTGCCACCCAGCTGGACGTGGACGAGCGCGAGCACCTGCTCGAGCGGTCCGCGGAGCTGGTGAAGGCGGTCCTGGAGGCGAACGATCTGGAGAACGAGGATCTGATCAGCATCCTGTTCACCGTCACGGCGGACCTGCGCTCGGAGTTCCCCGCCGTCGCGGGGCGGCAGATCGGGCTCACCGACGTACCGCTGATGTGCATGCAGGAGATCCCGGTGCCGCACGCGCTGCCGCGGGTCGTCCGGCTGATGGTGCACACCGAGACGCCCCGGTCCCGGGACAAGATCCAGCACGTCTATCTGCACGGCGCGGTCGCGCTCCGTCCGGACCTGACCGGCGCCCAATGACCGAGCTTCGCGGCCCGGTCCGCATCGTCGGCACCGGGCTGATCGGCACGTCGATCGGCCTCGCCCTGGCACGGCTCGGCGTGGTCGTCGAGCTCGTCGACGGGAACCCGGACAACGCGCTGATGGCCGAGCGGATCGGCGCCGGCGCGCGGACGGTCGACATCGAGCCGCAGCTGGTCGTGGTCGCCGTACCGCCGGACCATGTCGGCGCCGTCGTCGCCGAGCAGCTGCAGCAGACCCCGGCGATCGTCACGGACGCGGCCAGTGTGAAGTCGAAGCCGCTGACCGACGCGCGCGGCCTGACCGACGACGTCAGCCGGTACGTCGGCAGCCACCCGATGGCGGGCTCCGAGCGCAACGGCCCACTGGCGGCCCGCGCGGACCTGTTCGACGGCGCCACCTGGGCGATCACCCCGCACGCGACGAGCGCCCCGGAGGCGGTCGATCTGGTCCGGCGGCTCGCCGAGGCCTGCGGCGCGCGGACGGTCGAGCTGTCCGTCGAGGACCACGACCTGGGCGTCGCCCGGGTCTCGCACCTTCCGCACCTGATGTCGGCGCTTGCCGCGGGCACCCTCGCGGACGCGCCGTCCTCGCACCTCGAGCTGTCCGGTCAGGGCGTCCGCGACGTGACCCGGATCGCGGCCGGTGACCCGCGGCTGTGGACCCAGATCGTGTCGGCGAACTCGACCGCGCTGACCGGCCTGCTGGAGCAGATCCGCGGTGAGCTCGATCGGCTGCTCGTTGCCCTCGGCAAGGAGGAGGCGGCCGACGAGCTGACCGCGATCCTCGGCCAGGGCGTGTCCGGCGCGGTGCGGGTGCCGGGCAAGCACGGTACGCCGCACATCGACCTGGTCACGGTGCTCGTCACGATCCCGGACCGCCCGGGTCAGCTGGCCCGGCTGTTCGCCGACGCCGCCGAGTCCGGCGCCAACGTCGAAGACCTGCGCATCGACCACAGCCCGGGCCGCCCGGTCGGTGAGGTCGAGCTCACCGTCAAGCCCGGCTCGGTCGACCAGCTGGTCGACGTCCTCACCGAGCGCGGGTGGGTAGTCCACCGCTAGCTTGTCCCCGCGCGAAGGTAATCTTCGGGGCATGATCATCGCTGTGGACGGGCCGAGCGGCTCCGGTAAGTCGAGCACCGCGCGCGGAGTGGCCACCCGGCTCGGACTGCGCTACCTGGACACCGGGGCGACGTACCGCGCGGTGACCTGGTCGGCCGTCGACCGCGGTCTGGACCTGGACGACACGGCGGCGGTCGCGCAGCGCGCGCGGGAGCTGGAGCTGGAGATCAGCACCGACCCGGGCCGCCAGTTCGTGATCGCCGACGGGACCGACATCACCGCCGCGATCCGGGAGCCCCGGATCAGCGAGGTGGTGTCGAAGATCGCCACCAACCTGGACGTCCGCCACGAGCTGGTCCGGCGGCAGCGAGCCGTCATCGACGCTGCGCAGGACGGCGGCGGGATCGTGGTCGAGGGCCGCGACATCGCCACCGTGGTCGCCCCGGACGCCGAGCTCAAGGTCCACCTGACCGCCGACCAGGACGCCCGGCTGTCCCGGCGCGGCGCCGAGCTGGGGTCCGGTGCGGTCAGTGCGGAGCAGTTGCGGGACCAGATCGTCCGCCGCGACGCCGACGACGCGACGGTCTCGCAGTTCCTGGTCGCCTCCGACGGAGCCGTCACCGTCGATTCCACCCATCTGACCCTCGAGGAGGTCATCGACGTGATCAGCCGGCTCGCCAAGGAGACCGTTCCTCGAGGCCGGGAGCTATGACTGTACCCATGCCGCGCCTCCGGCGCGGTGGGTCATGGGGCTTTGACTCCCGGTCTTCCCTCGTCGCTCCGGTCGCTGCGCTCCCTGCGCTCCTCGGTCCAGACCGGGACGCCCCATGACCGCAGAAGTCACCGGGCACAAGGATCTGCCTCGCACCGACGACCTGCCCGCGCTGCCGTACCGGTTCGCGGTCCCGCTCCGGAAGGTCGCCGCGCCGTACTTCCGGCGCAAGTACAACCTGACCATCCACCACGAGGACCGGTTCCCGCTGACCGGGCCACTGCTGATGGCCCCGAACCACCTGAGCCTGCTGGACGCGCCGCTGCTCGGCGCGCTCGCGCCGCGGATGCTGCACCAGCTCGGCAAGATCGAGGTGTTCGGCGGGCTGCAGGGCAGGTTCCTGCACCTGATCGGGCAGATCCCGGTCGACCGCTCGTCGTACGACCCGCTCGCGGTCCGCAAGTCGATCCAGGTGCTGCGCGACGGGCGGGTGCTGAACATCTACCCGGAGGGCACCCGCGGGCCCGGCGACTTCAGCCGGATCAAGGTCGGCCTGGCGTACCTGGCGATGGTCACCGGCGCGCCGATCCTGCCGGTCGCGCTGATGGGGACGCGGCTGCCGGGCGGCGACGTGGAGGGCTATCCGCCGGCCGGAAGCCGGATCGACGTGGTGTACGGCGAGCCTTTCGCCGTCGAGCGCGTACCCTTTCCCAGGAGACATTCCGACGTACAGGCGGTCACCGGCCACATCGGGGACGTGCTGCGCGCCCATGTGAAGGCGGCCGTCGAAGAAACCGGCCACCCGCTCCCGGGCTGGCGAGACCCGAAGGACCCTGATGACTGACCTGCCCACCGAAGTACCGACGCACGACCGGGAGGACACCGGGCCGCTGCCCGTCCTTGCGATCGTCGGGCGGCCGAACGTGGGCAAGTCCACGCTGGTCAACCGCATCATCGGCCGCCGCGAGGCGGTCGTCGAGGACACCCCGGGCGTCACCCGGGACCGCGTGTCGTACGACGCCAACTGGGCCGGCCGCGAGTTCACGGTCGTCGACACCGGCGGCTGGGACCCGGACGCGGTCGGCATGGCCGCGCTGGTCGCGGCCCAGGCCGAGGTGGCGATCAACGCCGCCGACGCGGTGCTGTTCGTGGTCGACGCCGTGGTCGGCATCACCGACGCGGACGAGGCCGTGGTCCGGGTGCTGCGCAAGTCCGGCAAGCCGGTGGTCCTGGCCGCGAACAAGGTCGACGACCAGCGGATCGAGTCCGAGGCGATGAACCTGTGGAGCCTCGGCATCGGCGAGCCGTTCCCGGTGTCCGCGATGCACGGCCGCGGGACCGGCGACCTGCTGGACGCCGTCCTCGAGGCGCTCCCGGAGGCCCCGGCCGAGCGCGACGACGAGGTCGGCGGCCCGCGCCGGGTCGCGATCGTCGGCAAACCGAACGTGGGCAAGTCGTCACTGCTGAACAAGGTCGCCAAGGAGGACCGGGTCGTCGTCAGCGACGTCGCCGGGACGACGGTCGACCCGGTCGACGAGCTGATCACGCTCGGCGGCCAGGAGTGGCGGTTCATCGACACCGCCGGCATCCGGCGCAAGGTGAAGAACGCCCAGGGCCACGAGTACTACGCCTCGCTGCGGACCAACGCGGCGATCGAGCGTGCGGAGGTCGTGGTGGTCGTGATCGACGCCTCGGAGTCGATCTCCGAGCAGGACCTGCGGATCATGAACGCGGTCGAGGAGGCCGGCAAGGCGCTCGTGATCGCGTACAACAAGTGGGACCTGGTCGACGAGGAGCGCCGCTACTACCTGGAGCGCGAGATCGACCGCGACCTCGTCCAGTTCCGCTGGGCGCCGCGGGTCAACATCAGCGCGCTCACCGGCCGGCACATGGAGAAGCTGGTGCCCGCGATCGAGGCGGCGCTGGAGGGCTGGCAGACCCGCGTCCCGACCGGCCAGCTGAACGCCTTCCTCGGCCGCCTGGTCGCCGCGCACCCGCACCCGGTCCGCTCCGGCAAGCAGCCGAAGATCCTGTTCGGCACCCAGGCCACCACGATGCCCCCGACCTTCGCGATCTTCACCTCCGGCCAGATCGAACCCTCCTACCAGCGCTTCATCGAACGCCGCCTCCGCGAGGACTTCGGCTTCGTCGGCAGCCCCGTCCACGTCCAGATCCGAGCCCGCCAAAAGAACAAGAAACGCTGACCGGACCCGGTAAGTGCTGCCCCAGTTGATGGGGTATGGTTTACCCCGGTTCGCCCTTCGGGGCGGTTCGGCGGGCTGTGGCGTAGTTTGGTAACGCGTTCGGCTGGGGGCCGAAAGATCGCAGGTTCAAATCCTGTCAGCCCGACCCCTCGAGGGGCACCGATTCTGTCGGTGCCCCTCGTTACGTTGGCCCCATGACGACCTGGGGTGACAGACGAACCTGGAACGACGACGACCTCCGCCAGGCTGCAGCCGAGAACCATTCATGGCGTGGCGTCGCCCGCGCACTGGGACTGAAAGGCACATCTGCAGGCACTGTGCGCTCGCTGAAGAAGCACGCCGAGCGGCTCGCGCTCGACACGGCGCACTTCACCGGCCAGCGGCAGTGGTCCGACCGGAAGTTGCGTGAGGTGATGCGCGACGCGACCTGCTGGGCCGACGTGATCGCCGGACTGGGCGTCAGCGACGGTGCCGAGTCTCGCGTGCGCATCAAGGGGCACGCGGTCCGGCTGGGCCTGGACTGTTCGAAGCTGCGGCCGTCCCCGTCTTCCCAGCCGACCACCGAGCCGTTCCAGTTGACGCTCCGTCCAGAGATGCTGCGAGCGGCGGCGCCGGCACTTGCCATGGCCTGGTTCACGTTGCATGGCTGTGCGGTGGCGCTGCCGATGGAGCCGGAGGTCTACGACCTGCTGGTGACCACGACGGACGGCATCCAGCGCGTGCAGGTGAAGTCGTGCGCCTCACGGAACGGGCGGGGGTACTGGGATGTCGGGATCGGAAGACGGCCGTATGTGCTCGACAAGACGGCCGGCAAGATGCCTTACGATCCCGACACGATCGACCTGTTCTTCATCGTGCTCGGTGACGGCAGCATTTACGTCATCCCGAGCTCCGTGCTGGCGGGGCGGGTAAGCATCTCGGCTGAGAGCTACACGCCCTACCGCGTGGGTGATGCGTCGAGCCTGCTGCGTGGTGGGGCGGCGGACGCCGACGCCCCACCACGCAGGTCAGCGTACGTCCGCGAGTTCCTTGGGCTTCGGAGCTTCGGCCCGAAGGGTTTCGCCTTCGATGTCTACGCGGGGGGTGAGGCGGTCTAGCCAGCGGGGGAACCACCAGGCTCGGTCGCCGAGGAGGCTGAGGATGGCGGGGACCAGCGTCATGCGGACCACGAAGGCGTCGATCAGGACGCCGATGGTGAGGCCGAAGCCGATGGCCTTGATGATCGGGTCCTCGACCAGGATGAAGCCGGCGAAGACCGACGCCATGATCAGGGCGGCGGCGGTGACGACGCGGGCGCCGTGGCCGAGGCCCTGGACGGTGGCGTCGTTCGCGTGCCGGCCGTGCACGAACTCCTCGCGCACGCGGGACACGATGAACACCTCGTAGTCCATCGCCAGGCCGAACAGGATGCCCATCATGATGATCGGCAGGAAGCTCACCAGCGGACCGGGGGAGTCGACCCCGACCCAGCTCGCCAGGTGCCCCTCCTGGAACACCGCGACCGTGATCCCGAATGTCGCCCCGATCGTCAGCACAAACCCGAGCGTCGCCTTCAACGGCACCAGCACCGACCGGAACGCGAGCAGCAACAGCAGGAACGAAAGCCCGATCACCACGAACAGGTACGTCGGTAGCGCATCGGACAGCTTGTTCGACACGTCGACCCCGACCGCCGTGTTCCCGGTCACCGAGATACTGGCGTCACCCGTGGCGAGCGGCTTCACCGCCGACCGCAGGTTCTTCACCAGGTCGGCGGTCTCCTCGCTCGCCGGCCCACTCCGCGGGATCACCTGCAGCAACCGCGTCGTACCGTCCTGACTCGCCGCCGCGGGCTGGGCCGCCACCACGTCGGGGAGCCCCTGCGTCTTGCCGAGCACCTGCTGTACGAGCGTGTTCGACGTCGCCGCGTCGTTGCTCTTCACAACAACCACCAGCGGCCCGTTGGCGCCCGGCCCGAATGCCGCGGCGGTCAGGTCGTACGCAACCCGCTGATTGCTCCCGGCCGCCGCCGAGGCGCCGTCGGGCAGCGCGAGCTGCATGTCCTTCGCCGGGATCGCCAGCAACCCCAAGCCGATGATGCCGACAGCAACGATCGGCACCCGCAACCGCGTCACCAGCCGCCCCCATCGGAAGCCAAAGCCCTCGACCGGCGCGACAGCGGCCGGCGCCTTCCGGAGCTTGCGCGGCAGCACCCGGTTCCCCACGAAGCCGAGCAGCGCCGGCAGCAACGTCAACGCCACCAGTACGGCGGTCAGCACCGTCGCCGCGGCGGCCAGGCCCATCGCGGTCAGGAACGGTACGCCGACGACCGACAGCCCGGCGAGCGCGATGACCACGGTCGCGCCCGCGAACAGCACCGCCGACCCGGCCGTCGCGGTCGCCCGCGCCACCGACTCCTCCGGATCCATGCCTTCGCCGAGCTGCGACCGGTGCCGCGAGCTGATGAACAACGCATAGTCGATACCCACCGCGAGGCCGAGCATCAGCGCCAGGATCGGCGCCGTCGAGGACACATCGGTGAACGCGGTCACGATGAACAACCCGGCCATCCCAGCCAGCACGCCGAGCAACGCCGTCACCAGCGTCATCCCGGCCGCGACCAGCGACCCGAACGTCACGACCAGTACGACGGCCGCGACCGCCACGCCGATCACCTCGGTCGCACCGATCTCCGGGACCCCGGCTTTGATCTGCCCGCCGGGCACGACCTGGAGATCACCCGAGCTCAACGCGCTCAGCCCGTCGTACCCGTCGCTGCTCTCGTGCGACAGTTCGTCGGCCGGCTTGTCGAACTGGACGCTGATCAGCCCCGTCGTACCGTCCGGGCTGATCGCCTTGCTCGTGAACGGGTCGATCGCCGCGATCACCTCGGGCACCTTCGCGACCTTGGCGACGGTGGCGCCGACGGCTGCCTTCACGGTCGGGTCGGCGAGCGTCTTGCCGTCGGGCGCCTTCACGACGACCGTCGCGGACGCGCCGCTGGCGGCCGGCAGTTCCTGCTTCAGCGCGTCGAGTGCGCGCTGCGACTCGGTGCCCGGGATCGAGAATGTGTTCGCGGTCTTGCCGCCGAGCGTCAGCGCGCCGACGCCCAGCAGGACGAGGAACAGCGCCCAGACGGCGGCGACGAGGCGGCGACGCTGGTACGAGAACCGGCCGAGCCGGTACAGGAAGTTGGCCATCGGGTTCCGTTTCCGTGTCGTTCAGGGCAGGGTCGACCACCCGCGCGGCGGCGGGTCGTTTGGGTGTCGCGGTCAGGCGCGGCGGAGGAGTCTTCGCAGCGCGATGTCGCAGAGTCGTCGGAGGTCGTCGTCGGTGCGCTCGTCGGAGTGCCGGCACTCGCCGAGCAGGCCGTTGATCGCGAACTTGGCCAGGTCCTGCTCGAGCGGGTCGTCGGATCCGGCCATGTACTCCGTCATGCGCAGGCCGTCGGCCACCAGCGGGGCGACCTCGGGCATCTGCTCGATCACCGGGATCACGTCCTGGAGCACGTCCACGACGCCGCGGTGCTCGACGGCGAGATCGATGAAGCGCTGGATCGTGAGGTCCTGTGCCTCCGCGCGGGGCAGGTCGGCCGCGGCGGCGACCAGCTCGGCCAGGTCCGCGGCGGCCGGTTCGAGCACGGCGGCCAGCACGGCGGGCTTGCCGCTGAAGTGGTACAGCACGGTCGCTTTCGAGCAGCCCGCCGCGGTCGCGATGTCCTGCAGCGACGTCGCGTTGTAGCCGCCGGCCTGGAACAGAGCCATCGCCTGGCGCACGATCTCGCGCCTGGTCCGCTCCCGGGCGGGGGTGGTGACTGCCATGTCACGCATCCTGACTGACCGATCGGCCAGTTTTCAACCGATCGGTCAGTTTTGTGGTCGGGTTCACGTTCTTGCTTTCGGTGTAATGATGTAATTCAGGAGGTGAGGGCGATGGCTGACGAGATGGCCGGGGACGACGTCCTGGATGCCTACTCCCGAGTGGTCTCGGGTGTGGCGGCCCACCTGATCCCGCGGGTCGCGAGCCTGCGGATCCACAGCCGGCGGGGCGACTCGTCAGGCTCGGCCGTGGTGCTGACCGGGGACGGGCACCTGCTCACGAACGCGCATGTGGTCGGCGACGGGTCCGAGGCGTCAGCCGAGTTCGCGGACGGTACGACGGCGCAGGCGCGCGTGGTCGGGGTGGACCAGCTGTCCGATCTCGCCGTACTGCGGGCCGACCGGGAGATCCCGGATCCGCCCGAGTACGGCGACGCGGACCTGTTGAAGGTCGGTAACCTGGTGGTTGCCGTCGGCAATCCGCTCGGGCTGGCCGGCAGCGTGACCGCCGGCGTGGTGAGCGCCCTCGGCCGGTCGCTGCCGGTGCGCAGCGGCTCGGCGCACCGGATCATCGAGGACGTGATCCAGACGGACGCGGCGCTGAATCCGGGCAACTCCGGCGGGGCGCTTGCCGACGGCAACGGGCGGGTGATCGGCATCAACACCGCGGTCGCCGGGATCGGGCTGGGGCTCGCGGTCCCGGTCAATCCGACCACGCGGCGGATCATCTACGCGCTGCTCCACGACGGCCGCGTACGGCGCGCGTACCTCGGGCTCGTGACGACGCCCGCGCCGCTGCACCCGGCCCTCGCGCAGCGCTTCGATCAGCGGGCGGCGCTCCGGGTCGTCGAGGTGATCCCCGCCAGCCCGGCGGCGGCCGCCGGGCTACGTCAGGGGGATCTCGTGCTGGCGGTGAACGGCGTACCGCTCCGGGACGCGCAGTCGCTGCAACGGCAACTGTTCGAGGACGCGATCGCGCGCCGGACCGAGATCACCGCGATCCGCAACAACGCGCTCGTCGACGTGATCGCCTACCCGGCAGAACTCACCGACCGCTAGCCGGGCGGCGGCAGGAACTCCGCCGGATCGACGGCCTGCCCGCGCTTCGGTCCGCCGCGGATCGTGTACGAGTCGAGGAGCAGTTCGGCGGCCTCACGCAGATCGATCCGATCGAGATAGCCCCAGCAGGTGACCCGGTACTGGAAGGTGTGGACGACCGGGAACACGTCCCGGCGCTCGGCCAGCGCGGCCTGGGTGGTCATGTCGCCGGTCCACACCTGCAGCAGTTCGCGGCCGGCGTCGTCCCAGCGGAGCCGGGCGAATTGGTGGCGGCCGGCGAACCACGCCGGCGATCCCTCGTGCGCCTCACTGAGCCGCGCGTCAGGCAGCCGCTCGGCCAGCGCACAAACGTCCTGCCAGGTCGTCATGAACGCGATGCTAACGCCGCCGCCAGGCTCTGGTGGGTCTCGAGGAGAACGTGAGGTGACGGATGAGCTCGCGGAACCTCAAGCTCTGGTAGAGGTCGAGCACCGCGTCGAGCTCGTATCACCCCTAGGATCGGGCAGATGGACGAGCTGATGCGACAGGTCGACGGACTGTACGAGCGGGCGATTTTCGGCGGTGAGTACGACGACCTGCCCGAGGCGGATCGTGCGCTCGACGTGGTGGAGGCGGCGTTGCTCCTGCAGCGCGGCCGGATCCTGCACTGCCGCTTCCTGGAGTCGGGCGTCGAGCCTCCGGAGGAGCTCGGGTACTTCGAACGCGCGGCCGAGCTGTACGGCGACGCCGGCGACGAGCGCGGCGAGGCCTTGGCGCGGTTCTGGATCGGCTGCTTCCACCAGGTCGTCCGCGACGACAACGCGACCGCCGTACCGTTCCTGACCGCGTCCGTCGAGCTGTCCCGCAAGAGCGGGGACGACCTCACCCTCTCCTACGCCCTCCGCCACCTCGGCGTCGCCGCGCAGATGTCCGGCAACTTCCCCGAGGCCCGCGAGTTGCTGGAGGAGTCCACCGCCCTCCGCCGCACCCTCGGCTTCACCGCAGGCGTCGCCGCCAACCTGGTCGGCCTCGTCTACCTGGCGGTCGCCCAGAACCGCCCGGACGACGCCCGCGCCCTGGCCGACGAGGCCGCATCCCTGGCCGCGTCGGCCGGCGCCGCGAAGATCAGCGAGCAGATCGAAGCGGCGCGCGGACGGATCTGACGACTACCAGCCGCGTGCGCGCCATTCGGCGACATGCGGGCGTTCGGCGCCGAGGCTGGTGTCGGACCCGTGGCCGGGGTAGACCCAGGTTTCGCCGGGGAGCTCGTTGAAGAGCTTGGTCTCGACGTCGTTGATGAGCGACGTGAAGCGCTCGGCGTCGCCCTGGGTGTTGCCGACGCCGCCGGGGAACAGCGAGTCGCCGGTGAACAGGTGCGGCGCGCCGTCCGGGTCGTCGTACAGCAGGGCGATCGAGCCGGGGGTGTGGCCGACCAGGTGGATGACGCGCAGGCTGCAGCTGCCGACCGCGATGTGGTCGCCGTCGTCGACGAGCTGGTCGGTCGGGACCGGGATAGCCTCGGCGTCGTGGCGGCCGGCGACCGTGGTGGCGCCGGTCCGGGCGACGACCTCGGCGAGCGCCTCCCAGTGGTCCTGGTGGCGGTGCGTGGTGATCACCCGCGCCAGGCCGCCGTCGCCGATCAGGCGGAGCAGCGTGTCCGCCTCGTTCGCGGCGTCGATCAGCACCTGCTCGTCGGTCTGCCGGCAGCGCAGCAGGTAGGCGTTGTTGTCCATCGGCCCGACCGCGACCTTGGTGATCATCAGCTTGGCCAGCTCGTGGGTCTGCGCCGGCCCGCCGACCTTCACGTTCCCGTGGTACTCCGGCATCTCTCGCCTCTCCCTGCTCTCGGTGACATCCAGATGTCACCGCCGATCCTTGCACCTCCGGCCCGGTTGCATCGAGCACGGTCCGCGATCGAATATACTTTCGAAACGGTCGCCGGATCCGGCGGCGGAAGTTTTTGTCGGTGGGCCTCGTTAGCATGACCGGGCAAGTCGGAGAACCACCTGGAACCCCTCGAGAACGGCTGAGAGTGAGCTTGTGTCTGACCGTCTGATCGTGCGCGGAGCGCGTGAGCACAACCTGAAGGACGTCTCGGTCGACCTGCCGCGGGACGCCATGATCGTCTTCACCGGCCTGTCCGGGTCCGGGAAGTCCAGCCTGGCCTTCGACACGATCTTCGCCGAGGGTCAGCGGCGCTACGTCGAGTCCCTGTCGGCATATGCGCGGCAGTTCCTCGGCCAGATGGACAAGCCGGACGTCGACTTCATCGAAGGGCTGTCGCCGGCCGTCTCGATCGACCAGAAGTCCACCTCACGGAACCCGCGCTCCACGGTCGGCACGATCACCGAGGTGTACGACTACCTCCGGCTGCTGTTCGCGCGCGCCGGGCGGCCGCACTGTCCGGAGTGCGGCGAGCCGATCGCGCGGCAGACGCCGCAGCAGATCGTCGACCGGGTGCTCGAGCTGGAGGAGGGCACCAGGTTCCAGGTGCTCGCGCCGGTCGTCCGCAGCCGCAAGGGGGAGTACGTCGACCTCTTCCGGCAGCTGACCGGTCAGGGGTTCTCGCGGGCCCGGGTCGACGGCGAGACCATCCAGCTGACCGACCCGCCGAAGTTGGAGAAGCAGAAGAAGCACAGCATCGACGTGGTCGTCGACCGGCTCGCGGTGAAGGAGTCGGCCAAGCAGCGGCTGACCGACTCGGTCGAGACCGCGCTCGGCCTGGCCAGCGGCCTGGTGGTGCTGGACTTCGTCGACCTCCCGGACGACGACCCGCACCGCGAGCGCCGGTTCTCCGAGAAGCTCGCCTGCCCGAACGATCATCCGCTCGCGATCGACGAGCTCGAGCCGCGGTCGTTCTCGTTCAACTCGCCGTACGGCGCGTGCCCGGTCTGCACCGGTCTGGGGACCCGGATGGAGGTCGACCCGGAGCTGCTGGTGCCGGATCCGTCCAAGTCGCTCGACGAGGGCGCGATCCAGCCGTGGTCGGGGCAGAACGTCTCGCAGTACTTCGAGCGGCTGCTGGACGCGCTGGCGAAGGACCTGAAGTTCAAGACCAGCACGCCGTTCGGCGAGCTGCCGGCGAAGGCGAAGAAGGCGCTGCTCACCGGCCACGACAAGCAGGTCCACGTCTCGTACCAGAACCGCTACGGCCGCGAGCGGTCGTACTACACGAGCTTCGAAGGCGTCATCCCGTACGTCGAGCGCCGGCACGCGGAGGCGTCCAGCGACACCGGGCGGGAGCGCTTCGAGGAGTACATGCGCGAGGTGCCGTGCCTGGCCTGCAACGGTGCGCGGCTGAAGCCGATCTCGCTCGCGGTCACGCTCGGCGGGAAGAACATCGCCGAGATCAGCGCGATGTCGATCGACGAGGTGCACGGCTTCCTGTCGCAGATGGAGCTGTCGCCGCGGGAGAAGCAGATCGCGGAGCGGGTGGTCAAGGAGATCGGCGAGCGGCTGCGGTTCCTGCTCGACGTCGGCCTGGACTACCTCGCGCTCAGCCGCCCGGCGGGTTCGCTGTCCGGCGGTGAGGCGCAGCGGATCCGGCTAGCCACCCAGATCGGCTCCGGCCTGGTCGGCGTGCTGTATGTGCTGGACGAGCCGTCGATCGGCCTGCACCAGCGGGACAACCGGCGGCTGATCGACACACTGGTCCGGCTCAAGGAGCTCGGCAACACGCTGATCGTCGTCGAGCACGACGAGGACACCATCGACCACGCGGACTGGGTCGTCGACATCGGCCCCGGCGCCGGCGAGCACGGCGGCCAGGTGGTCGTGTCCGGCACCGTCGAGGACCTGCGCAACCACCCGGACTCGATCACCGGCGCGTATGTCTCCGGCCGGCGGGAGATCCCGATCCCGGAGGTCCGGCGGCCGCTGACCGAGGGCCGCGAGCTGACTGTGTACGGCGCCCGGCAGAACAACCTGAAGGACCTCGACGTGACCATCCCGCTCGGGGTGTTCGTCGCGGTCACCGGCGTGTCCGGCTCGGGCAAGTCGACGCTGGTCAACGACATCCTCTACACGTCGCTCGCCCGGCAGATCTACGGCGCCCGCGCCGTGCCCGGCCGGCACACGAAGATCTCCGGGATGGAGCTGGTCGACAAGGTCATCCACGTCGACCAGTCGCCGATCGGCCGGACGCCGCGGTCCAACCCGGCGACGTACACCGGGGTCTGGGACCACGTCCGCAAGCTGTTCGCGGAGACGCCGGAGGCGAAGGTCCGCGGGTACCAGCAGGGCCGGTTCTCGTTCAACGTCAAGGGCGGCCGCTGCGAGGCGTGCTCGGGTGACGGCACCCTGAAGATCGAGATGAACTTCCTGCCGGACGTGTATGTCCCGTGCGAGGTGTGCCACGGCGCGCGGTACAACCGCGAGACGCTCGAGGTGCACTACAAGGGCAAGACGGTCGCCGACGTGCTGGACATGCCGATCGAGGAGGCGTCCGAGTTCTTCGCGGCGATCCCGGCGATCTCGCGGCACCTGAAGACGCTCGTCGAGGTCGGCCTGGGGTATGTGCGACTCGGTCAGCCGGCGCCGACGCTGTCCGGCGGTGAGGCGCAGCGGGTCAAGCTGGCGTCGGAGCTGCAGCGGCGGTCGACGGGCCGCACGGTGTACGTGCTCGACGAGCCGACCACCGGTCTGCACTTCGAGGACATCCGCAAGCTGCTCGGGGTCCTCAGCGGGCTGGTCGACAAGGGCAACTCGGTGCTGGTTATCGAGCACAACCTCGACGTCATCAAGACTGCCGACTGGCTCATCGACCTCGGCCCCGACGGCGGCCGCCGCGGCGGCACACTGGTCGCGGAGGGCACCCCGGAGCAGGTCGCGACCAACCCCGCGTCGTACACCGGGCAGTTCCTCGCCGAGATCCTCGAAGGCCGGGCGGCCAAGCCGAGCGCGAAGAAGGCCGCGGCGAAGTCGGTGCCGGCGAAGAAGGCGGTCGCGAAGAAGGCTGCCCCGGCGAAGAAGGCGGTTGCCAAGAAGACGGCAGCCAAGAAGGCTCCGGCGAAGAAGACGGCGACGACCCGGAAGCGTGTAGCCGGCTAGCTGGTCAGCGGCGGAAGAGTTGCTGCCAGAGGTGACGGAGCCAGGTGCGCCGCGGGGTTGGGAGTAATGCCGCCGGCAGCATGACTGTCGGCGGTGTTGCCAGGGTCACCGGGACCTGGACCATGCGGTCGCCCTGGAGCCAGTACAGGTCGGGACTGCACTGATCCGGTGCGTCGCGGTAGGTGTCGGCGACGTACTGGGCCAGCCGGTCGGCGGCCTCCTGCCCGGCGTCGGCGGCGCAGAACGCGACGGTGCTCAGCCTCGGTACGCCGACCAACACGCCGAGGCCGATGGCGGCCGCGGGCAGCAGGTTCTCGCGGTCGACGATCGCCATCGACACCAGCGGGTCGTCGTCGCGGGT
Source organism: Kribbella sp. NPDC004138 (assembly GCF_053603655.1). Classification (NCBI taxonomy): domain Bacteria; kingdom Bacillati; phylum Actinomycetota; class Actinomycetes; order Propionibacteriales; family Kribbellaceae; genus Kribbella; species Kribbella sp. NPDC004138. Next base: position 381,763 of record NZ_JBSGFZ010000003.1, on the reverse strand, counting down.
GAGCACCGAGAAGCCGTCGTGCTCGACCGGCCGCAGATCCGCGATGTGTTCGAGCGTCAACTGCACCGGCGACGGGACGTCCGGGTCGCCGAGGCCGAGCATCGACCGCCGGACGACGGTCAACCGCCGGTAGTCGGCGCCGGTGCCGATGAACACCACGACCTCGAAGTGGTCGCCGAACGGGATCAGCGCGTCCGCCACCGGACCGGACGTCCGCGCGGACCAGCCGCGCTGCAGGAGCATCGCGCGCTGCCGCACCGCGACGTCGCCGAAGCGGTGTTCCTCGGTGGCCAGTTCACCCTCCGCGACGACCGCCCGCAGCCACGCCTCGATCTGCTCCGCCCAGAGTTGCTGCGGCAGCTGACGGCACCGGTCGATGATCTCGCCGAGCCCGACGACCGCCGACATCTGCAGCGCGCCGCGCCCCCACCCGACCTCGACCGTCCGGTCCGCGGTGTCGACGACACACCCCGGCAGCCACAGCGGCGCGAGGTCCGCGATCGCCTTCAGCACCGTCGAGTCGTTCGTCGTCCCAGTCATCTCCAGGCCTCTCCCACCCCTAAAGTGTGCCGGGCAGCAACCGAGCGCGCGCCAAGCGCCCCCGCGTTCCGCGCAGGCCAGAGCGACCCGAGTAACCGAATCCGACTGCCAGGCGAACCTGCTGCACCGGACGGCGCCGGACGAGAAATCACCCGACGAACCTCAGCAGCCCCACCACCCCCCACGCAACCCCAAGCCCACCCAGGCCAAGTCGAACGCAGCTCGGCAGCAGCCGCACTGGACGCCGACAGCCGCCGCGCCGTCCTGGAACTCGCCGCCCGGGTCGTCGGGGTCGTGACTGCCAGCTGATTCACAGCAAACCCTCAAACTGCGGTTCAATCCGAACCGGGTTGAACCGTTCCGGTGATCCGGTCGTTTGAGTCGGTAGACAGCGTTCGACCACTTCGATCAGCAGGCTCCTGGAGGTCCAGATCTATGAGCGATGACACGATGGCACCGGCAACGTCCGCGGACGGCGAACTGCGCGACCGCAGGACGGTGCTGCGATGCGCGGCGATGGCCGCGCTGGTGGGTGCCGGCGCGCCGATCCTCGCGGCCTGCGGTGGCAGCGACGACGCGTCCGGAGGCGGCGGTACGTCGCCGTCCGCGAGCGGCTCGAGCTCGGCGCCTGCCACCAGCTCGGCCCCGAGCAGCAGCGCACCCTCGTCGAGCGCGCCCTCGTCGAGCGCGCCGGCCGGTGGTGGTGCGGTGCTCGGCCCGGCAGCCGACGTACCGGTCGGCGGCGGCGCGGTGTTCAAGGACGCGAAGGTGGTCGTGACGCAGCCGACCGCGGGGCAGTACAAGGGGTTCTCCGCGGTGTGCACGCACCAGGGCAACCCGATCGGCTCGGTGGAGAACGGTCAGATCGTCTGCCCGTTCCACAACAGCCACTTCAGCATCACCGACGGCAGCCCGGTCAGCGGCCCGGCGCAGACGGCCCTGCCGGCCGTGAACGTGAAGGTCGACGGCAGCAACATCGTCCAGGCCTGATCGACGTGCGAAGGCCCGGCCGCCGGGGTGAGGAATCCGGTGGCCGGGCCTTCGGTCAGGTGGTCAGGACTGGTCAGGGGCCCCGACGTACAGCAGCTTGTTCGGCGAGCCCTCGCCCGGGTCACCGACCTTGTCGGCCGTCGATCCGTCGACGAGCGCCTTGGCCACGTCCGCCGGCGTGGCGTCCGGGTGATCGGCCAGGTAGAGCGCGACCCCGCCCGCGACGTGCGGCGTGGCCATCGACGTACCGCTCATCTTCGCGGTCGAGTCCGGGTCGGTGATGCCGACCGAGGTGATGTCGACACCCGGCGCGAACAGGTCGACGCACTTGCCGAAGTTCGAGAACTCCGCGCGCTTGTCCTGGTCGTCGGTCGCGCCGACGGTGATCGCCGAAGGCTCGCGGGCCGGCGAGCCCTGGCAGGCGTCCGCGCTCTCGTTGCCGGCAGCAACGGCGTAGGTGACGCCGGAGTCGACCGAGGCCTTGACCGCCGCGTCGAGCGCGTCGTCGGCGCCGCCGCCGAGGCTCATGTTCGCGACCGCCGGCTTCTTGGCGTTCTTGGTCACCCAGTCGATCCCGGCCACCACGGACTCGGTCGAGCCGGAGCCCTGGCAGTCGAGCACCCGGACGCCGACGACCTTCGCGCCCTTGGCCAGGCCGTACGTCGTACCCGCGATGGTGCCGGCCACATGGCTGCCGTGGCCCATGCAGTCGACGCCGTTCTGGCCGTCGCCGACGGTGTCGGTGCCGACCGAGGCGCGGTCGCCGAAGTCCTTGTGGGCGGCGTAGATGCCGGTGTCGATCACGTAGACGTTCACGTTGTCGGCGGTGGTGGACGCCTCGTACTTCTTGTCCAGCGGCAGGTCACGCTGGTCGGCGCGGTCCAGGCCCCACGGCGGATCGTCCTGGCTGACGGTGATCTTCTGGTTCTGCTGGACGAACGCGACCCGCTGGTCGCCGGCGAGCTTCTTCGCCTGCTCCTCGGTCATACCGGCCGAGAAGCCCTTGAGCGACGAGTCGAACTGCTTGTGCACCTTGACCTCGTAGCTCGCGGCCAGGCTCTGCGTCGCGGCCCGGGTCTGGGCCCGTGAGTTCTGGCCGGCCAGGACGACGATGTAGCTGCCGGGGATGGCGTTCGCGCTGCCGGCGCCGCGGATGCTCACCGGAGCGGTTTGCGACGCGTCACTGCCGGCCGCTGTGGCGGCGATCCCGGTGACGGCGAGCGCGGATGCGGCGACGGCACCGAGTAGGGCGCGCGGCCTCCGAAGGCGGTGTCCATTCTTGGGGGACATGGGCGGAACTCCCTCGAGTCAGCGCAAGGCCTTGTTGCCTCACGCAAAGGACCTGCACACCTACCCTGGTTCACACGGTAGGGAGCGCGCCCATCCCAGCCGGGGGTCAACTCAGGCTTATGAGCCAACCCGCAATACGACCGCAATCTTCAGCCGGTTTGCCTGGCCTGGTGGTTGGAATACTTGCGTGCCGCGAACCGGTAGGCCTCGTCGATCAACGGCAGCAGCTGGTCCAGACCAGTCGGGTCGACGATCGCGACCCAGTGCTGACCGGCATAGAACGGATGCGGCATCAGCACGTCGCGGGCGGCGTAGTCGTGGCCGGAGTCGAGCACCCAGTCGGCGTCGCGCTCGGTCGGGACCGGACCGAACAGATCGGTGTACGTCGTCTTCGTGACGCCGAGGTTGAGCCGCCAGGATCCCGGCCGGTCGAGCTGGGACACTGTCTCGTAGTGGTCGCCCGTCACGACGGTGGCGAACGGCTGCTGCCGCTCCGGTGGCAGGTCGCCCGCGGGGTCGTAGAGGTAGAACAGGTCGTCCTGGGCCTCGAGCACCCGGACACCGTCGTACGCGCGGATCGTCCGATCGAGTTCGTCGAGCATCATGCCTTCAAGTCTGTCATTGAACTTGCAGTGGAGACTTTGCGCGGATTCCGGATTTGTCGGGCGGGCGAACTAGGGTGGTTGGGTGGCTGATCCGTCCTCCTACCGTCCCGCTCCGGGATCGATCCCCGACTCGCCTGGCGTCTACCGCTTCAGCGACTCCGCCGGGCGGGTGATCTACGTCGGCAAGGCGAAGAACCTGCGGGCCCGGCTGTCGTCGTACTTCCAGGATCTGGTGAACCTGCATCCGCGCACCCAGGCGATGGTGACGACGGCCTCGAAGGTCGAGTGGACGGTGGTCGCCACCGAGGTCGAGTCGCTGCAGCTGGAGTATTCCTGGATCAAGGAGTACGACCCGCGCTTCAACGTGAAGTACCGCGACGACAAGTCGTACCCGTGGCTCGCGATCACCCTCAACGAGGAGTATCCGCGGGTGATGGTCGGCCGCGGCCAGAAGAAGAAGGGCGTGCGGTACTTCGGTCCGTACAGTCACGCGTGGGCGATCCGGGAGACCGTCGACCTGCTGCTCCGGGTCTTCCCGATGCGCTCGTGCAGCAAGGGCGTGTTCAACCGGCACCGCCAGATCGGCCGGCCCTGCCTGCTCGGGTACATCGGCAAGTGCGCCGCCCCCTGCACCGGTCAGGTGACCCAGGAGGAGCACCGGCAGATCGTCGACGACTTCGCCGCGTTCCTCTCCGGCCAGACCGCGACGTACGTGCGCCGGCTGCAGAAGGAGATGCAGGCCGCGGCCGCCGAGCTGGAGTACGAGCGGGCCGCGAAGATCCGCGACGACCTGGCCGCGCTGGAGAAGGCCCTGGCGAAGAACGCGGTGGTCCTCGGCGACGGCACCGACACCGACGTGATCGCGCTCAGCGAGGACCCGCTCGAGGTCGCGGTGCAGATCTTCTACGTCCGCGGCGGGCGGATCCGCGGTGAGCGCGGCTGGATCGCCGACAAGGCGGACGGTACGGCGACCACCGCCGACCTGGTCTCGCAGTTCATCCAGCAGACGTACGCCGGCGACTCGGGCGACACGATCCCGCGGGAGATCCTGGTCCCGACGATGCCCGACGACGCGGACGCGCTGACGGCCTGGCTGGAGGAGCTGCGCGGCGCGCGGGTGTCGATCCGGGTCCCGCAGCGCGGCGACAAGAAGGCGCTGATGGAGACCGTCGAGCGCAACGCGCTGCAGACGCTGACGATGCACAAGACCAAGCGCGCCAGCGACCTGACCACGCGTAACCAGGCGCTGGAGGAGATCCAGGCCGCGCTCGACCTGCCCGAGGCGCCGCTGCGGCTGGAGTGCTACGACGTCTCGAACCTGCAGGGCACCGAGGTGGTCGCCTCGATGGTGGTGTTCGAGGACGGCCTGCCGCGCAAGAGCGAGTACCGGCGGTTCGTGATCAAGGGCGTCGACGGGCAGAACGACGTGGCCTCGATCGCCGAGGTCCTGACCCGTCGCTTCAAGCGCCTCCTGGACGAGCGCGCGACCATGACCGAGGACGAGGACCCGAACGCGGCGCTCATCGACCCGGAGACCGGGCGGGCCAAGAAGTTCGCCTACGCACCGGGCCTGGTGGTCGTCGACGGCGGTCCGCCGCAGGTGGCGGCGGCCCGTCAGGCGATGGACGAGATCGGCGTCGGCGACATCCCGGTCGTCGGCCTGGCCAAGCGCCTGGAGGAGGTGTGGGTGCCCGACGAGGAGGACCCGGTCATCTTCTCCCGGACGTCGGAGGGCCTGTACCTGCTGCAGCGCCTCCGCGACGAAGCGCACCGGTTCGCGATCACGCACCACCGCAACCGGCGGTCGAAGTCGATGGTCGAGAGCACTCTCGACGAGGTTCCGGGACTGGGCGAGGTGCGGCGGAAGACGCTGCTGCGGCACTTCGGGTCGCTCAAGAAGCTGCGCGCCGCCACCGTCGACGAGGTCGCGGACCTGCCCGGTTTCGGGCCGCGGCTGGCGGAGTCCGTCGTACTGGCGGTTAACGCTGCTGCAACGAAGGCGGAAACCGGCCGGGCCCCGTCGGTCAACACGGCGACAGGCGAGATACTGGGCGACGACGTCCCGGCGCCGGCCGGGGCGCCCGACGGGGATCCAGGGAGAACTGAGAACTGATGGACGACACGGGCGGCAACCTGATCATCGTGTCCGGGATGTCGGGCGCGGGACGGAGTTCGGTCGCCGACGTACTGGAGGACCTCGGCTGGTTCGTGGTGGACAACCTGCCGCCGATGTTCCTGACCACCATCGTCGAGCAGGTCGTCGGGACCGGCGCGGCACCGCGGCTCGCGGTCGTCGTCGACGTCCGGACCGGCCTGTTCTTCGACGAACTGAGCTCGGCGATCCACGACCTGCGGCTCAAGGGGTACCGGCCGCTGACGTTGTTCCTTGAGGCGTCCGACGACGTGATCGTGCGCCGGCAGGAGAGCGTCCGCCGGCCGCACCCGCTGCAGGGCGAGGGCCGGCTGCTGGACGGCATCCAGCGCGAGCGGGAACTGCTCGGCGACATCCGGGCCGGCGCCGACCTGGTGATCGACACCTCGAGCCTGAACATCCACCAGCTCGCCGCGAAGATCGTGAACGCCTTCGGCGACGAGGAGAACGCCGAGCTCCGGGCGACCGTGGTGTCGTTCGGGTTCAAGTACGGCATCCCGGTGGACGCCGACGTGGTCGCCGACATGCGCTTCATCCCGAACCCGTACTGGCAGCCCGACCTGCGCCCGATGACGGGGCAGGACCAGCCTGTGTCAGACTTCGTGCTCGGCCATCCGCTGGCCCAGCAGTTCCTGCAGAACTACGTGGACGTGCTGGACACCCTGCGGACCGGCTACCTGAACGAGGGCAAGCGCTTCGTCACCGTCGCGATCGGCTGCACCGGGGGTAAGCACCGCAGTGTCGCGATGGCCGAGGAGATCGCCCGGAGGCTGCGCGAGAGAGGGTCACCGACGTTGGTCGTGCACCGGGATCTGGGGCGTGAGTGACGAGATCGACCAAGGTTGTCGCATTAGGCGGGGGACACGGCTTGGCGGCGTCCCTGTCCGCACTTCGCCATGTCACCGACCAGCTGACCGCGGTCGTCACCGTCGCGGACAACGGCGGGTCGTCGGGCCGGTTGCGCCAGGAGCTGGGGGTGCTGCCGCCGGGTGACCTGCGGATGGCCCTGGCCGCGCTGTGCCGCGACGACGAATGGGGCCGCACGTGGGCCGACGTACTGCAGCATCGCTTCCGCAGCAACGGTGAGCTGCACGACCACGCGGTCGGCAATCTGCTGATCGTCGCGCTGTGGGAGCTGCTCGGCGAAGCGGTCGACGGACTCGACTGGGTCGCGCGGCTGCTCGGTGCGCAGGGCCGGGTGCTGCCGATGTCCGCCGTACCGCTGGACATCAAGGCCCGCGTGCTCGGGCTGGACCCGGCGCATCCGGAGGGGATCACGGAGATCCGCGGCCAGGCCGAGGTGGCCTCGACCGAGGGACACGTGGTCGACGTGGCCCTCGACCCGGCCGACCCGCCGGCCTGTCCGGAGGCCCTGGTCGCGGTCGCGGAAGCCGACTGGGTCGTGGTCGGGCCGGGGTCGTGGTTCACCTCCGTCATCCCGAACCTGCTGGTCCCCGAGCTGTGCCGGGGTCTCGAGCAGACCAGCGCCCGCCGGCTGCTCACCCTGAACCTGGGGGAGCAGAAGGGGGAGACGGACGGGTTCTCGCCGGAGACGCACCTCGAGGTGCTGGCCGGGCACGCGCCGGATCTGCGGATCGACGTCGTGCTCGCCGACATCGGTCACGTGCCCGACCCCGAGTCGCTGCGCCGCACGGCGCAGTCCCTCGGGGCCGAGCTGGTGATCGCGGACATCGCCGACGAAGAGCGCGACCTGCACCACGCGCCGGACAAGCTCGCGAAGGTGTACCGGGAGATCTTCGGCTAGGCCGGACCGCGGGAGCCGCTCCGCGAGGACGGAGCTCGCCGTGAAGTACGGCGACCGCATCGCCTACGCGCGCATGAGGAGCAGCACCTCTGAAGGCAGGCTGGGGTCGTCGAGACGGGCGTCGAGGCAGGTGAGGCTGCTGTGGAGTCCCCGAAGGCTTTGTGCGATCGCGGCGTCGGTGAATCTGTCCGCGACGCAGGCCGCTGCGAGCAGGCCGAGCCGAATCGCCGGGCTGCTGGTGTACGGCGCATCGGGGTGGTGGACCGTCGTCGCGATCATGGACGCGGACACGACCACGATCCGCCGGGCCAGGATCCGCCAGCATCGCTCGTCGCGGTCCGCGTCGGCTCCCGCGAAAGCCGACCCGCTGCTCCAGGTTGCCTTGAGCAACAACGGCTCGAGCCGGCGCAGGACACCTTCGACCTCATCGGGAATGGCCGGCGTCAGTTCGCTCGACGCCGCGAACAGGTCGACAAGGAACCGCTCGAACTGCACCCAGCCCTGGCTGTGGCGGTACTTCGTCTTGTGCGGCTCCCAGAGCGACAGCAGCAGGCTGAGCGCCACGACCGTGAGCTCGAACTGGTCGCGATGAATGCGCGAAGGGGCCCATTGCAGCACGGTTCGCCCCGCCGGTGCGGTGGTGGGCAGCGTCGCCGGATCCTGCAGTTCCTGGACCAGCATCGGCACGTCGTCGGAGATCAACGAGTGCGTCAAGATGATGTCGAGCGCCTGACTGATCGCTTCGTCGACGGCGCGCCCCCGACGGAGGGTACGCCGGAACTCGCGCACCAGCACGGGCGGGACAGGGAAGTCCGTGACCGCCGCCAAACCACCAGCCAGATCCCTGAGGCGGTCGAGCCGCCGGTGCAGGTCGCGATCCTGCGACAAGTCTCCGCCACGACTCCGCGCCAGCGCCCGATCGACGTGGATCGCGTCCTTGACCAGCGCCGGCGTCATGCTGTGGTTCAACAGATCGAGCCGGTCGAGAGTCGCCGTGAAGTCTCGGGTGCGTGCCCGCTCCAGATCCCGCTCGAGAGCAAGGCTCAGTACATAAGGAAGCGCACCGACGACGGAGCGCAGATCGCGCCGGATGGTCTCCGCGAGCAGGCCGTCGCTCGCGACGTACGGATGCGAGACCCCTGGTGGCACGAACAGCCGTGGTCCGGCGTATCCCTTCCGGGTGCGGATTCCGGGCAGCGGGGCCGCTCCCGCGGGCGGGTCCTCGGCGTACCACACGGTCCGGCGGGTCAGGTCGACGATGACGTCGGTGATCGGATCGGCGAGCTCGCGGCGTACCGGCAGCCGGTAGGCGGTGCCGTCGTCGAACAGACCGTTGACCCACCTGACGACCTTTTCGACCTCGGCGGCCGAGACCCCGACCGCCTCCGCATTGTCGTCCTTCGCGGGCTTGCGAACCGAACCGCCCGGATCGCCCGACAAGTCGACGTACAGGCGATACAGCGACAGCGGGAAAGGCTGCGCGCACGCCACAGCGCCATTGCTGAGGGTCACGGTGTGGCGAAGGGTGCGCGACGCGCGAACCGCGGCCATCAGCCGGCGATGCGCGTCGCGTGCCAGGACGTCGGATGCCGGCGGATCCGAGTACAGCATCGCGTCGAGGCGTTCGACGAGATCCACGTCGACCTCGCGGGCTTCGTCGGCACAGTCGAAGCCCAGCGCCAGTGCGCCGACCGTGCCTGACTTCAGGCACGCCTCGATGACGGGCGACGCGTCCGCGTTCGCCGCCCACAGGAGGATCGTCTCGCGCCACCAGGCGTTGTCGACCTTCGTCGCCAGAGCGTTCACCTCGGGATGATCACGGATCTCCGCGGCCGCGAGGTACTCCTGCAGGGTCTGATGCGCGAACGCGTACAGACCGACCTCGCGTTCGACGAACAGACCACTCGTGGTGAGCTCGGCCAGAAACACATCGGCCGTCGCGGCCCGCGGGATCCTCGTCAGCGTCGGCCCGACGATGTCACTCGCGGACTCCCGCGTCACGTCGCGGACCTCGCGGGTCATCATCGCCAGCGCCAGCTTGCGCACCACCTTGGCCCGCTGTTCGGCCTTCAGACCTGATCCCGCGGACAGGTGCTTGGCCGCCTGCCGCCGGTGCAGCAGCAGATCGCACATCTCGCCGTACAACGCCGACCGGCTGCCGGGCAGCGCGCCGCGGTACTTGTGGACGTTGGCGATCATCGTCAGCAGCATCGGGTTGGCCGCCAGGTCGTACAGAGCCGGCTGCAGGCGCATCCGGCGGAGGAGATCGGCGGCGTGATCCTTCGCGATCGCTCGGGTTCGCTCGCCGGTCTCGCCGGTGCTGCGGCACTCGATGGCGTAGTACCACCTGTGCACGAACCTGAAGATCTGGTCACTGGTGAACCGACGGACCTGCAGTACGTCGGCACCCCGGACCGGATTCGATTCATAGCCGTGCGGCCGCGACGTCAGGATGAAATGGTTCGCCGGATAGCGCGCGACCTGGTCCTGTACCCACGTGGATGTCAACTGCCGCTGTTCCTCGACCGCGACCTCGTCCAAACCGTCCAGCATGACGACACAACGGCCTTTCCTCAGGCCGCGCTCGAACCAGTCCGCCGTGACCGTACCTTTCAGCCAGGTAACGCTCGCGACCAGTTCGGGAATCGACACCCCGGGATCGCGGATGATCTCCTGGACATGGTCGCGCAGGTAAAGGATCACCGGCACCCCGCGTTTGTGGCCGCGCCGCTGTCCCAGTGTAATCGCCGTCCGGCGCAGCAGGGTCGTCTTACCCGAACCCGGGCCACCGATCACCGCGAAGACCCGCGGCTGACGGCTGTCCAGGAACGAATCCAGCGACCGGCGCTCGCCGGCCGGAGTCTCGGCTCCGACGAACGGCGCGTGCGTCGCCGTCTGCAACGGCGACGGCGCCAGGCTGACGTCGACATAGACATGCCGGAGCTGCAGCGAGAACTCTCCCTGGGTGGCCATGCCGAGCAATTCGACATCGCGCACGCTGGCGAGCAGTTGGCCCAGATAGCGCGCGCGGTAGCTCTTCAGGAACGCACTCACCCGCCGGTCGACCGCCGCGGCGGTCCGGGGAATCCACAAATCCCCGACCTCACTGCTCACCCGGAAGACGAATCGTACGACCGCGACCAGGAACCAATAGCCCATCAGAACGACGATGCTGACCACCGGATTCTGCTGAACCTTCGACCACAACCAGCCGCTGACAGCCACCGGTGGCCCGAAAGCCACCAGGATCGGAACGATCCTCGCCACGATCCCGGCGTCCGCGAAGTCCCCCGGCCGCTCGGCATTGTTCACCATTCGGCGCCCCCAACACCAGCTCCCCACCCCTGCAATTGCAGAGAGTACTGCATAAAACCGCTTAAGTGACACCTTTAACCACAAGAGAACTTCTCCGCCATTACTGAACGCTGGCGGCTCGATATTGGCAGAACGCCGCACATCCCCAGGTTTGCTGTGTTTCGAGCAGCGCCTGGTTGCCTTCCACAAGCACCAGCGAATGCCGACCGAAGACCTCTTTCGGAGAATTCGCCAGAGATTGATGTTGCCCGCAGCAAATAGACCTGGCCCGCTGTACGGGCGGTGACGGGTCCGGGCCGGCGGATCACGTCACCACGCGTTCAGCGGCTCAATGGCATCTTTCTGCAGGATCAGTGAAGACGCGCGTTTTTCCACCGTGGCAGGGATTTCCGCGCTGCTCGGCGACCAATGTGCGACGACTGGAACGACGACGGTGTGGCGAATGTCGCCGCCATTTGCCGGTGGCAAGCGATCCTCTGGACCAACCGCTGCCTGCCGAAGAGCCTGATCGACGACGAGCTCTAGTCGAAGTCGGCGTCGACGTCCTTCTTGGTGTCGTAGATCTGCTTGCCGCGCGCGTCGTACCCGCGGACCCGGACGCTCTGAATGTCCGAGTTCCCGCCGGTGAGGCCCCAGATGTAGAAGCCGTTCGAGATCAGCGCGCGGGTCGGGCCTTGTCCCGGCAGGTCGACGATGATCTGCGCGACGCCGTTAGGCACCATGGCGAACGTGCCGTCGTCTTTGAAGGTCCCGTTGGCCTGCACCGCACTCCGGGCGTAGTCGTACGAGCCGTTGGCCGTTGCCGCCAGCATGTGGCACCACGCGAGGACCCGCTTGTCCGGAGAGACAAGGACGGCGGTGAGCTTGTTGCCGGTACCGGTCTTGAGCGCGACCTGCCAGTCCTTCGTGACTGGGCCGGCCGCCTTGATCCGCGGGTCGGCCGGATGGCCCGCGCTGTCTTTGAAGTAGATGTCGTCCACCCCACGGCAGCGGGTGGTGATCTGCTCGTCGGTCAGCGCACTCACCAGCGGCGCGGGAGCGAGGGGCTTGCCGGTCTCCGGATCCTTCGTGAGCACGACCTGCGGCGTGATCGGGTCGGCGGTCCTGACGGTGACCGACGGGTCGACGGCCGGCATTGACGGGGGAGTGATCGGGGTCGGGACGTGTTCGTAGATCTTCGTGCCGCCGGCGTCGTAGCCGCGGATCCGGTCCACCGTGATCAGCTTGGCGTTCTCGCCGGGGTGGCCGAGGGTGAGGAAGCCATCAGTTCCCAGCAGGGCCTCACGAGGTCTGCTTTCACCAGCGAGGTCCACGAGCACCCGGGTGACACCGCGGACCGGAACGCGGAGGCCGTCCTGCGGCTGCATCTGATGCCGGATCTGACCCTTGGCCGAGATCGCGGCCGTGCGGGTGCGCCCGAAGGAGTCCGGCTTCTCCGGGCCGTCCATGGTGCAGGTCGACACGATCGACTGGTCGGGTGAGAGGAACAGGGCGTTCAGCACCGACCGATCGCCGCTCTTCACCACGATCTTCCAGCGGGCATCGACCGGCCCGGCCTTGTCCAGCGTCTTGCCGGGGTGGGCCTGGCTGAAGTGCTGGTACGCATGGTCGTACTTCGTGCAGCGGCTGAGGACCTCGGCGTCGGACAACGGGCTCACCGGCGGAGCCGGCACGACCGTCTTGCCGGTCTCGTCGTCGATGATCCGGCCGGTCTTCACGTCGATGGTGATGGTCTGGCCGTTCGGCGTACCCGCTGGTTCTGCGCTCTCCGGGCGCGTGGTGGACCACGCGGCGATCCCGCCGACGATCGCGGCGGTGGTGAGCACCGCCGTGGAGACGGTGGCGATCCGGCTCTTCCGGACCGAGCGCCGGCCGCGGACCAGGATCTCGTCGACGTCGGTGTGCAACGGCTGGTCGGTGTCGTCGGCGGCTGCTGCGAGCAGTCGTTCGAGGTCGGTGCTCATGGGGCGCTCCTTTCGGTCTGGTCGAGTAGGTCGCGCAGGCGGGCGAGGCCACGGGAGGACTGGCTCTTCACCCCGCCGACGCCGATGCCGAGGACTTCGGCGGTCTGTTCGAGGCTGAGGTCGGCGTAGTGCCGCAGTACGACGCACGCCCGCTGACTCGCCGGCAAGGAGGCGAGGGCCTGGACGACGAGCAGGCGGTCGTCGACCGACGTCGCGTGATCGGGCAGTGGTGCGGACGGCTCCTCGGTGTCGGCGAGGCGTTCGCGCCGCCAGGGCTTCCTGGCCTGGTCGAACACGGCCGTCACCAGGCATTGGTGCGCATAGCTGTTGAGCCCCTGGGTCCGGTCGATCCGGGTCCAGCGGCGGTAGATCTTGACCAGCGCGTCCTGAGCCGCGTCCTCGGCCCGATGCCAGTCACCGCACATCAGGTACGCCGTACGTCGTAACCGGCGCAGCATGATGGCGGCGAACTCGGTGAACTCGGCTTCGTCACGTGCGTGCATACCCCTCCGTTCCACAGTGTTGCCGAGGGAACGCAGCCAATGCTGCCGAAGGTTGCAGACTTCGTAACGGGCGGCCGGTCGCGGCGTTGGAAGGGGTGTGACCCACCGAGGGTCTTTGACATGGGTGGGAGGATGCCTTCTATGGCGATGACTGCACAGGTGAAGTCCGAGCTGACCAGCATCCAGGTCACGAAACCCTGTTGCCGCAAGGCCGAGGTGTCGTCCATATTGCGGTTCGCGGGCGGGCTGCACCTGGTGTCGGGGCGGATCGTCGTGGAGGCCGAGTTGGACAGCGGCGCCGCGGCCCGGCGGCTGCGCAAGGACATCGCCGAGATCTTCGGCCACCCGTCCGACGTAGTGGTGATCTCGCCGTCCGGTATCCGCAAGCAGACGAAGTACGTCGTTCGCGTGGTCCGGGACGGTGACGCGCTCGCGCGACAGACCGGTCTGGTCGACAACCGGGGCCGTCCGGTCCGCGGTCTCCCGCCGGCGGTCGTGTCCGGGGCTTCCTGTGACGCGGTGGCGGCCTGGCGGGGTGCGTTCCTGGCGCACGGTTCGCTGACCGAGCCCGGCCGGTCGTCCTCGCTCGAGGTGACCTGCCCGGGGCCGGAGGCGGCCCTCGCGCTGGTCGGTGCGGCGCGGCGGCTCGGCATCGGTTCGAAGGCCCGTGAGGTGCGCAACGTCGATCGCGTGGTGATCCGCGACGGCGACGCGATCGGCGCCCTGCTGACCCGGCTCGGCGCGCACGAGTCGGTGCTGGCCTGGGAGGAGCGCCGGATGCGCCGCGAGGTCCGCGCGACCGCGAACCGGCTGGCCAACTTCGACGACGCGAACCTGCGCCGTTCGGCCCGCGCGGCGGTGGCGGCGGGTGCTCGCGTGGAGCGGGCGCTGGAGATCCTCGGCGACGACGTGCCGGACCACCTGCAGGTGGCGGGCAAGCTGCGGCTGGAGCACAAGCAGGCCAGCCTCGAGGAGCTCGGCCAGCTGCACGAGCCGGCCCTCACCAAGGACGCCGTGGCCGGCCGGATCCGCCGGTTGCTCGCGATGGCCGACAAGCGCGCCAGCGACCTCGGCATCCCGAACACCGAGGCCAACCTGACCCCGGAGATGCTCGACCCGGCCTGACCGGCAGCGACTTCCCGCACGAACCAGCGGCCCCGGAACTCGTTTCCGGGGCCGCTGCCGTCGGCGCGGGGTGACCGGCCCGGCGTCGAAGGATTACCCGGGACTTCGGGGTTTTCGACGCCGATCGGTTCCTTTTGGCGGACGGCTCGCACAGGGTGTGCGTGCCCATTCGCGCACGACCTTGTCCCGGTGCGTGCGCGTCTTCCGCCCAAGGGAGTTCCCATGAAGCGCATCCATCGCGCCGGTCTCGCCGCGACGGCGATCGCCGGCCTGGCCGTCGCCTCCATCACCGCCACCGTCCAGGCCGCCCAGCCCGGCAGCGGCCCCGCCGCGTCGCCGGTCGCGGCCGCCCGCGCCAACGCCGCGCAGCTCGGCCTCGGCGACGGCGGCGACCTGGTCGTCCGCGATGTCGTCACGGACGCGGACGGCAGCAGCCACGTCCGGTTCGACCGCACGTACCAGGGTCTGCCCGTCGTCGGCGGCGATGTCGTCGTCCACCAGGACAAGGCGGGCAAGGCCCGTTCGTCCACCGGTGGGATCGGCAAGCTCAGCCTGTCGACGAAGCCGGCTGTGTCCGCCGCGACCGCGTTCGCAGCCGCCAAGACCAAGGGCAGCAAGCAGCAGCTCGTCGTCTTCGTGACGAACGCCGGCCAGTCCAAGCTCGCCTACAAGGTCGTCAGCGAGGGCCGCAAGGCCAACGGTGAGCCGACCGGCACCGAGACGTACGTCGACGCGCAGACCGGCAAGGTCCTCGACAGCTGGACGACCGTCAACGACGACCTCGGCAGCGGCACCGGCCTGTACGTCGGCACCGTCGGACTCGACACCACCAAGTCCGGCACCAGCTGGACTATGGTCGACCCGGTCCGCGGCGGCAACTCGACGTACAACGCCGGCACGCTCTACTCCGACGCGGACAACGTGTGGGGGACCGGCAGCAACTCCAACGCCCAGACCGCCGGCGTCGACGCGCACTACGGCATCGCGGAGACCTGGGACTACTACAAGAACGTGCACGGCCGCAACGGCATCGCCAACGACGGTCAGGGCGCGAAGTCGTACGTTCACGACGGCGCGTACGTGAACGCGTCCTGGAGCGACTCCTGCTTCTGCATGCGGTACGGCGACGGCGACGCGAGCCAGGGCATCGGCCCGCTGGTCGAGCTGGACATCGCCGGCCACGAGATGAGCCACGGTGTCACCAGCCGCTCGGCCGGCCTGCGCTACAGCGGCGAGTCCGGTGGTCTGAACGAGTCCACCTCGGACATCTTCGGTACGGCGGTCGAGTGGTACGCCGCCAACAGCCAGGACACCCCGGACTACGTGATGGGTGAGGAGATCTTCACCGACTACAACCCGGCGGTGAACTACATCCGGCGGATGGACAAGCCGTCGATGGACGGGGCCAGCGCGGACGCGTGGTCGAAGAGCGTCGGCCGGCTGAACGTGCACTACTCGTCCGGTGTCGGCAACCACTTCTTCTACCTGCTGTCCGAGGGCAGCGGCGCGAAGACGATCAACGGCGTCGCGTACAACAGCCCGACCGCGGGCGGCGTCACGGTCACCGGGATCGGCATCACCAAGGCCGAGAAGATCTGGTACCGCGCGCTGACGACGTACATGACGTCGCGGACCGACTACCACGGCGCCCGGACGGCGACGCTGAACGCCGCCACGGACCTGTACGGCGCGAGCAGCCCGGAGCGGGCCGCGGTCGACAAGGCGTGGGCCGCGGTGAACGTTCTGCCGTAACGGGATGAACATCTGATCGAGCGGCGGTTTCCGGAGAGACTTTCCGGAAATCGCCGTTCGTCGTACCAGCCAGTGGTCTGGTCTGAAGCAGTGAAAAACTACCGGTGGTCTCATCTGGACGCTACCAGTTGATCGAGTGGGCTGTTGGGCTAGTGTTCGGGCTGTAGCGGCAGTGCCAAAGCTAGTTCTGAGGAGACGCAGACCCGTGACCGTACGCGTAGGTATCAACGGCTTCGGCCGCATCGGCCGTAACTTCTTCCGCGCCGTGCAGGCGTCCGGTGCCGACATCGAGGTCGTCGCCGTCAACGACCTGACCGACAACCAGACCCTCGCTCACCTGCTGAAGTACGACTCGATCCTGGGCCGCTTCCCGGGTGAGGTCTCCGCCACCGACGACGACATCACCGTCGGCGGCAAGAGCTTCAAGGCGTTCGCCGAGCGCGACCCGGCCAACCTGAAGTGGTCGGACGTCGGCGCCGACGTGGTGATCGAGTCCACCGGCTTCTTCACCGACGCCTCCAAGGCCAAGACGCACGCCGACAACGGCGCCAAGAAGGTCATCATCTCCGCCCCGGCGAAGAACGAGGACCTCACCGTGGTGATGGGCGTGAACCACGACCTGTACGACGCCGAGAAGCACACCGTGATCTCGAACGCGTCCTGCACCACGAACTGCATCGCCCCGCTGGCCAAGGTTCTGAACGACGCGTTCACGATCGAGAAGGGTCTGATGACCACGATCCACGCGTACACCCAGGACCAGAACCTGCAGGACGGCCCGCACAAGGACCTGCGGCGCGCCCGCGCCGCCGCGCTGAACATCGTCCCGACCTCGACCGGCGCCGCGAAGGCGATCGGCCTGGTGCTGCCGGAGCTCAAGGGCAAGCTGGACGGCTACGCGCTGCGGGTGCCGGTCCCGACCGGCTCGGCCACCGACCTGACCGTCGAGGTCGGCCGCGAGGTCACCGTCGAAGAGGTCAAGGAGGCCTACAAGGCCGCCGCGGCCGAGGGCTCGCTGAAAGGCTACCTGACCTACACCGAGGACGAGATCGTCTCGAGCGACATCGTCACCGACCCGGCGTCCTGCATCTTCGACGCGGGCCTGACCAAGGTGATCGGCAACCAGGTCAAGGTCGTCGGCTGGTACGACAACGAGTGGGGCTACTCGAACCGCCTGGTCGACCTGGTCAACCACGTCGGCGCCTCGCTCTGACGTTCCGTTCCGGTGCTTGCGTCCGAAGGTGACCCTGGTGTCCTCCTTCGGGCGCAAGCCTGTTTCTCCTGAGGATCTGACACTGTGAAGACCATCGAAGATCTCGGCGACCTGGCCGGTCAGCGGGTGCTGGTCCGCTCCGACCTGAACGTGCCGATCAAGGGCGAGGTGATCGGCGACGACGGCCGGATCCGCGCCTCGCTGCCGACGCTGATCACGCTCGCGAAGGCCGGCGCGAAGGTGATCGTCACCGCGCACCTGGGCCGTCCGAAGGGCGAGCCGAAGCCGGAGTTCACGCTGGCCCCGGTCGCGAAGCGGCTCGGCGAGCTGCTCCAGCCCGAGGGCATCACCGTGCGGTTCGCCGGTGACGTGACCGGCGACGCCGCGCAGGCCGCCGTACAGGACCTGGACGAGGGCGAGGTCCTGCTGCTCGAGAACGTCCGCTACGACCCGCGCGAGGAGAGCAAGGACGAGGCGCAGCGCGAGGCGCTGGCCGAGGAGCTCGCCGCGCTCGCGGACGTGTTCGTCAGCGACGGCTTCGGTGTCGTGCACCGCAAGCAGGCCAGCGTGTACGACGTGGCGCGCAAGCTGCCGCACGCCGCCGGCGGGCTGGTGCTCGCCGAGGTCGACGTCCTGAAGAAGCTGACCGAGGACCCGGCGCGGCCGTACGTCGTCGTGCTCGGCGGCGCCAAGGTGTCGGACAAGCTCGCGGTGATCGACAACCTGCTCGCCAAGGCCGACAAGCTGCTGATCGGCGGCGGCATGGTCTTCACGTTCCTGAAGGCGCAGGGCCACGAGGTCGGCAAGAGCCTGCTCGAAGAGGACCAGCTGGACGTCGTCCGCGGGTACCTCAAGGAGGCCGGCGACAAGATCGTGCTGCCGACCGACATCGTGGTCGCGCCCGAGTTCAAGGCCGACTCGCCGGCCACCGTGGTGGCCGCCGACGCGATTCCCGCCGACCAGCTCGGCCTGGACATCGGCCCGGAGTCCGGCACGGCGTTCGCCGCCGAGATCGCCGGCGCGCACACCGTGTTCTGGAACGGCCCGATGGGCGTCTTCGAGATGGCGCCGTTCGCCGGCGGAACCAAGGCCGTCGCGCAGGCGTTGACCGGGGTGGACGGCCTGAGTGTCGTCGGCGGCGGTGACTCCGCGGCCGCCGTCCGGCAGCTAGGCTTCGCCGACGAGGCGTTCGGCCACATCTCCACCGGTGGCGGTGCGTCGCTCGAATACCTGGAGGGCAAGGAGCTCCCGGGTCTCGCGGTACTGGAAGAGGACTGAAACCGATGGCCGACAGCGCCCGTACGCCGTTGATGGCGGGCAACTGGAAGATGAACCTCAACCATGTCGAGGCCGTGCACCTGCTGCAGAAGCTGAGCTGGACGCTGCAGGACAAGAAGCACGACTTCGACCGGGTCGAGGTGGCGGTGCTGCCGCCGTTCACCGACATCCGCAGCGTGCAGACGCTGGTCGACGGTGACCGGATGAAGATCAGGTACGGCGCCCAGGACGTGTCCACGCACGACTCCGGGGCGTACACCGGCGAGATCTCGGCGGCGATGCTCACCAAGCTCGGCTGCACGTACGTGCTGACCGGGCACTCCGAGCGCCGGCAGTACCACAACGAGACCGACGAGCTGGTCAACGCCAAGACCACGAAGGCGCTCGAGGCGGGCCTGACCCCGATCATGTGCGTCGGCGAGGGCCTGGAGATCCGGAAGGCCGACGGGCACGTCGCGCACTGCCTGGGTCAGGTCGACGCCGGTCTGGCCGGGCTGAAGCAGGACGACGTCCGCAAGGTCGTGATCGCGTACGAGCCGGTCTGGGCGATCGGCACCGGCGAGGTCGCGACGCCGGAGGACGCGCAGGAGGTGATCGCCGCGATCCGGGGCCGGATCGAGGAGACGATCTCACCCTCGGTGGCCGACTCGGTACGGATTCTTTACGGCGGATCGGTGAAGATGGCCAGTGCAGGTGGCATCATGGCCCAACCGGATGTCGACGGCTGCCTGGTCGGAGGTGCGAGCCTCCAGGTGGACGAGTTCGCCGGCATCTGCCGTTACCTGGACCTTCAGTTAGGCTACTCCTCGTGATTCTCGCTTTCTCGATCGTCGTGATCGTCTGCAGCCTGTTCCTGACGCTGCTGGTGCTGCTGCACAAAGGCCGCGGTGGCGGCCTCTCGGACCTCTTCGGTGGCGGTGTGTCGTCCAGCCTGGGCGGCTCGTCGGTCGCCGAGCGGAACCTGGACCGGATCACCATCGGTGTCGGTCTGATCTGGTTCGCCGCCATCGTCGCGCTCGGCCTGCTCTACAAGCTCGGCTGAGGGGGAGTAGGTTCCCGTGGCTGGTGGTGGCAGTGCGATTCGTGGCAGCCGGGTCGGCGCCGGACCGATGGGCGAGGCGGAGCGCGGCGACACCGCGCCCCGGCAGCGCATCGTGTTCTTCTGTGCGAACGGCCACGAGACCGCGACCTGGTTCGCGGTCGAGGCGGCCATCCCGGAGGAGTGGGATTGTCCGCGGTGCGGTCTGCCGACCAGCACCGATGTGAACAACCCGCCTCCGCCGCCGAAGATCGAGCCCTACAAGACGCACCTGGCCTACGTGAAGGAGCGCCGCTCCGAGCAGGAGGCCCAGGAGATCCTCGACGAGGCGCTGGAGAAGCTCCGCGCCCGCCGCGCCCGCGGCGAGGTCATCTTCTGACCAGTACGACGAGCAGCCCGGACCGATCGAGTGTCGGTCCGGGCTGTACCGTTTGTGGCCGGCCGACCGCGAAGCGCTAGGGTCTGCGCATGAAGTCGTCGATCGCGCCCGTCCGCTGGACCCCGCCGCCCGCGCCGCCGGCCCGGACGCCGTCCGGAATCGAGGTGTCGGTCGTCGCGTTGCCGGGCGCCGGCCCCGAGGACACGCTGATCGACGAGGACGGCAGCGTCCTCACCGGGCTGTACGACGGCCGCATCCTGCGCGTCAGCGCTGACGGCCTGACGATCAGCACGCTCGCCGACACCGGCGGCCGGCCGCTCGGGCTGGAGTGGCTGCCGGACGGCAAGGTGCTGATCTGCGACGCCAATCGAGGTCTGCTCACCCTCGACCGCGACCACCGGATCAGCACGCTGCTGTCGGAGATCGACGGCCGCCCGATGCGGTTCTGCAACAACGCCGACGTCACCGAGGACGGCACGGTCTACTTCACCGACTCCTCGACCCGGTTCGGGATCGACGAGTGGATGGCCGACCTCCTCGAGCACAGCACCACCGGCAGCGTGTACCGCCGGACGCCTGACGGGGAGATCACCCGGCTGGCCACCGGCCGCGGCTTCCCGAACGGCGTGGCGTTGAGCAGCGACCGCCGTTCGCTGTTCTGGGCCGAGACCGCGATGTACGGGCTGTACAAGCTCGACCTCACGACGGACGGCGCCGAGCCCGCGCAGATCGCCGAGATCCCGGGGCTGCCGGACAACATCGCGCGTGGCTCCGACGGTCTGATCTGGGTTGCGGTCGGCTCGCCGCGCAACGCCGTCCTCGACCTGCTGCTGCCCAAGCACCCGACGCTCCGCAAGGTGGTCTGGGCGCTGCCGGACGCGCTGAAGCCGAAGGCCGCGGACATCATCGAGATCCAGGCGTACGACGAGACCGGCGTGCTGGTCCACGACCTGCGCGCCAAGCACCCGGGCTTCCACATGCCCACCGGCGTCCGCGAACGCGACGGCAAGGTGTGGCTAGGAAGCATCGGCACCAGCTCCCTAGCCACGTTCCCCACGCCTACTTCGTAGGTTCGTCCTGCGGCTGGTCGTCGTTGGCGTTGCCGTTGCAGACGACCAGGGCGAAGTCGTCGCCGTGCCGGCCGACGCCCTCGATGACCGCCGCCTCGACCGCCTCCGAGCCGATCTCGCGGCGCAGCATCAGGGGATCCGTGCGCAGGTCCTTGGCCAGCGCGATCGCCAGCCCGACCATGACGACCGCGAACGGCAGCGCCGCGACGATCGTGAGGTTCTGCAGGCCTTGCAGGGCATCCGAGCCGCCTCCGCCGGCGAGCAGCATCACCGCCGCGACCGCGCCGGTGAGCACGCCCCAGAAGATCACCAGCGGCTTCTTCGGCTCGATCGCGCCGCGCTCGGACAGCGTGCCCATCACGATCGACGCCGCGTCCGCACCGGACACGAAGAAGATCGCGACCAGGACGACCACGATGATCGTGGTGACCGCGCTGAGCGGGATGTGGTCGAGCATGCCGAACAGCTGGCCCTCGGTCGTCGACGCGCCCGCGATGTCGGTGCCGCCGCGCTGGATGTCGATCGCGGTCCCGCCGAAGATGCAGAACCACAGCAGGCTGACCAGCGACGGCACCAGCAGCACGCCGGTGACGAACTGCCGGATCGTGCGGCCGCGGCTGATCCGGGCGATGAACATGCCGACGAACGGCGTCCACGAGATCCACCAGGCCCAGTAGAAGACCGTCCAGCCGGACAGCCACGTCGCCATCGCGTCGCCGCCGCTGGCCTCGGTCCGGGCGGCCATGTCGGCCAGGTCGCGGAAGTAGTCGCCGATCGCGGTCGGGACCAGGTTCAGGATCAGCACCGTCGGGCCGACCACGAACACGAAGACCGCGAGCACGACGGCCAGCACCATGTTGATGTTCGAGAGCCATTGGATGCCCTTGGCAACGCCGGACACGGCGGACGCGACGAACGCCGCGGTCAGTACGGCGATGACGCCGACCATGACGCCGTTGCCGGTCTTGTCCAGCCAGCCGAGGATCCGGACGCCGGACCCGATCTGCAGCGCGCCGAGCCCGAGCGACGCGGCCGATCCGAACAGGGTCGCGAAGATCGCCAGCCCGTCGATGACCTTGCCGATCGGCCCTTCGGTACGGCGTCCCAGCAGCGGGGCGAACGCCGCGCTGATCAGCTGCGAGCGGCCGCGCCGGAAGGTGCCGTACGCGATCGCGATGCCGACGACCGCGTAGATCGCCCACGGGTGCAGCGTCCAGTGGAACAGCGTCGTCGCCATCGCGGTCTCCAGCGCCTGCGACGTACCGCCCTCGACCGTGCCGGGCGGGGGAGAGGCGAAGTGCGACAGCGGCTCGCTGACGCCGAAGAACATCAGGCCGATGCCCATGCCGGCGCTGAACATCATCGCGACCCAGGACACAGTCTTGAACTCGGGTTCCTCGTCGTCGCGGCCGAGCGGGATCCGCCCGTAGCGTCCGGCCGCCAGCCAGATCACGTAGACGACGAAGCCGGAGGCCAGCAGGACGAACAGCCAGCCGGTGTTCTGTTCGACCCAGCCGAGGGCCGAGGTGGACGCCGTCCCGAGACCGGTGGCGTCGACGATGCCCCAGGCGACGAACGCCAGGGCGATGACCGCGGTGACCCCGAAGGTGACGCGGTCGAGTCCGGAGCCGCGACTTCGGCTGCCGGGTGGTGGTGGAGTGGCGATTGCGGGATGTGCTGCGTGGTCGGGAGTCTCTGTCTGGCTGTCGATGTCGATGGCCACAGGTAAGTCACGCCGCGCTTCGGCGCGCCTCCGTTCTGTTGTGTCGGGGGTAGGGCCTTACGACCGTGTCGGAGATCGTGGCAAAACGCAACAATCGTGGTCTCGGCCACACTCGGTAGGGTGCGGTCCATGCGTTTCGGGATCGCGATCCTGCCGGAGTACCGGTGGCGGGACGCCGCGCCGCGGTGGCGGCGGGCTGAGGAGTACGGGTTCGACCATGCGTGGACGTACGACCACCTGACCTGGAGCGGTCTCCAGGACTCACCGTGGTACGGGACGACGCCGACGCTGACGGCGGCCGCGCTGGCCACGGAGACGATCGGGCTCGGCACCTTCGTCACGTCGCCGAACTTCCGGCACCCGCTCGCGCTGACCCGCGACATCCTGGCGATCGACGACGTCTCCGACGGCCGCTTCCGGTGCGGGATCGGCGCCGGCGGCAGCCTGGACGCGACCATCCAGGGCGGGCCGGACCGGACACCGCGGCAGCGGCAGGACCGCTACGAGGAGTTCGTGAACCTGCTCGACACGCTGCTCACCACGGACGGCGTGGACTTCAAGGGCGAGTACTTCGAGACGCGCAACGCCCGGACGCTGCCGGGCTGCGTGCAGCAACCGCGCGTCCCGTTCATCCTGGCCGGCAACGGTCCACGATCGGTCAGGTTCGCCGCCGAACACGGCGACGGCTGGATGACGACCGGGGGAGCGGCCGACGACCTGGACAGCTGGTTCACGTCGGTCGCCGACCTCAGCCACCGCCTCGACGACCTTCTCGAGGGCCGCCACCTGGACCGGTACCTGTCCCTCGACTCCAAGGTCTACGCCTTGTCCGGCCCGTCCGCCTTCGAGGACGCCGTCGGCCGCGCAGCCGCCCTCGGCTTCACCGACGTCATCACCCACTGGCCCCGCTCCGAAGGCGTGTACGCCGGCTCCGAGGCGGTGCTGGAGACGATCGCGACCGAGGTCATTCCTCGTCTCCGCTAGTGCGCCGGATGTAGGCCGGGACGCCGTACCAGAAGATCATGAACCAGATCAGGATCAAGGCGACGGCGAAGACGGCCATCCCCCGGGGGAGGACGACGTCGAGGGCGAGCAGCAGGCCGCCGGCGACCGCCAGGATCAGGAAGATCAGGCCGGCGATCGCCATCCGGCTGGCGATCGGGAGCATCCGGTGCCGGAGCTGGCGGCGGTAGATGAGCCGATGGAAGGACACCGGCGCCACGAACAGGCCGACCGACAGGGCGGACGCGATCAGCGTGGCGGCGTACACGGTGTGGACGAAGCTGCCCGCGTCCTGGAAGCGGGCCTGGAAGGCGATCCCGAGCAGGAACGCGAACAGGATCTGCGTGCCGGTCTGGGCCAGCCGCAGCTCTTGGAGGAGCTCGATCCAGTGGCGGTCGAGGCGCTCGCCGGGATCCTCGTCCGGCCGGCTGTACCGCGGGTCTTCGGTCACGCTTCCATTAGACCCGGGAAACGGCGAAGGGGCCGCACACCAATCGCGGTGTGCGGCCCCTTCGTAGGTTCTAGAAGGGTGATCCGACGAATCAGATCGCGCGGATGTTCTCCGCCTGCAGGCCCTTCTGGCCCTGGGTGATCTCGAACTCGACGCGCTGGTTCTCGTCCAGCGAGCGGAAGCCCGACATCTGGATGGCCGAGTAGTGCGCGAACACGTCCGCGCCACCGTCATCCGGGGTGATGAAGCCGAAGCCCTTGTCAGCGTTGAACCACTTGACAGTACCGACAGCCATTGTCTATCTCCTCGATGGCTATTAACAATCCGCGACCCACACCTCATGAGCCGCGCGTCGCCGAAAGGCCCCAGACGACAGACCGGCCATGCAGCACAGCAAAAGTCAGGGAGTCCAAACTTGCAACGCCATAACTGTAGCCGTTCTGCGGGCTGATGGTAGGGGTGACCACAAACACGTGTCGCTGATTGTCGCCGGTCGTTACTCTCCGTGCCCGGCTGAATCCCGCCGTGACGGTCGCGGTCCGGCACCGCAAATCACGCGCCGACCTGCTGTTTCGCAGGCGGCAGCGGCCGCCGGGCATTGGCAACGAAGGACAATCGACCGGTACGCCGGGTGATGGACGCAGAATTCTGATCGGATTTCCCGGCGTGTCGCGCGGCTGTGGACAGGTGCGGGGCAGGTGCGCTGGAGTTGCAGGGCACGCAACCACGAGGAGGCAGCAGTGATCGTCAGCGTGACCCGCAGCGGCGGTTTCGCCGGGCTGATCCAGCAGGGCGAACTGGACACGTCCGGCCAGCCGGACGCGGACCGGCTGGAGGCCGCGGTCCGCGCACTGGGCGCCAAGGATCTCGGCTTCGGCCGGCCGCAGCCGGACCGGTACGTGTACCGGCTGGAGGTGCGGGACGCAGACACCACGATCCACACCGTCGCCGAGCAGGACCTGGACGAGACCACGGCGTGGCTGCTCGACAGGGTCCTCGGCTCGGACGGTTGACTCGGCCGGGTCGGGTCAGCGCCAGTCGATCTCCGGTGCCCGGTAGAAGTTGACGCCGAGCACCTCCCAGCGCGATCCCTGCTCGGCCAGCCGGTCGCGGTACGTCGTCCAGTCGAGCGCGGACTCCGGCGACCACCCGAGCTCGGCGATCCCGGGGAGCCGCGGGAACGTCATGAACTCGACCTTGTCCAGGTCGTCGAGCGTCTCCGTCCACAGCGGCGCCTCGACGCCGTCGATGGCGCTCGCCGGCACGTTCGGGATCAGCGTCGCCGGGTTCCAGCTGTAGGACTGCTCGACGCTGACCAGGCCGGCCCACTGCAGGCCGAGCGGCGTCTCCTCGTGGTACTTCATATCGAGGTAGGCCCGGTTTGCAGGGGACAGCACCAGCGTCGCACCCTGTTCGACGGCCTTGTGCGCCAGGCCCTGCGCCTTCGGGTCCTCGGTGCCCCAGTACTGCACCACGGTCCCGGCCGGCAGCTCCCCGTCGGCGATCTCGTGCCACCCCATCACCCGCTTGCCGTGCTTCACGACCAGCTCGGTCGCTCTGGACACGAAGGTCAGGTACTCCCCGTGCGGCGTCGAGTGGGCCTCGTCCCCGCCGAGGTGCAGGACGTCACCCGGCGTCTGCTCGGCGACCTCCCGGAACACGTCGTCGAGGAACTCGTACGTGACGTCCTTGCCGATGGTGAGCGAGCTGAACCCGACCTCGGTCTCGGTGTAGAGCTCCGGCGCCTGGTCGCCCTTGTTCAGCTCCGGGTACGACGCCAGTGCTGCGTTGGTGTGCCCCGGGGTGTCGATCTCGGGCACGACGGTGATGTACCGCTCCCCGGCGTACCGAACCAGCTCGGCGTAGTCCTCCTTCGTATAGGAGCCGCCCGCGCCGCCGCCGACCTGCAGACTGCCGCCGTACTCCGTGAGGCGTGGCCAGGAGTCCACCTGGATCCGCCAGCCCTGGTCGTCGGACAGGTGCAGGTGTAGCCGGTTGATCTTGTAGAGCGACACGAGCTCGATGAACTTCTTCACCTGGTCGACGGTGAAGAAGTGCCGGGTGACGTCGAGCATCACGCCGCGGTAGCCGTACCGTGGGGTGTCCGTGATCGTCGTACCGGCGATCTCCCACGGGCCTTCCTGGGCGCTGCCGGCCTCGGCCTTGGCCGGGAGGAGCTGGCGGAGCGTGGTGACGCCGCGGAACACGCCCTCGGCGCCGGCTGCCGTGATCGTGACGCCGGACGCGTCCGCGCGGAGTTCGTAGCCCTCGGCGCCCAGGGACTCGGCGCCGCCGGTCGACAGCGTGATGGTGCCGGCGCCGTCCTGCACCGGCAGCGCGAAGCCGGTCGACCGCCGCAGCCGCGCGGCGAGCCGCTCGGCGATCGGCTGGGCAGCGGGGTCGTCGACGCCGATGGTGGCTTCCGCCTGGAGGGTGAAGGTCTCGTCGGGGAGCGGCTGCTGCGCTGTGGGCTGCGGAATCATGATCGAGAGTGTTCGCGGGCGGCGGCTTTACGTCAAGAGGCTTCAATACCGCCGGGCGAGCTCCAGGGTCTGCGTTACGTAGCTGCCGCCGAAGAGCACGACATGCACCACCAGGGGATGCAGTTGGTGCAGCCCGATCCGGTCCCGCCAGCCGTCCGCGAGCGGGTGCGCCTCGTCGTACGCGCGAAGGACGCGATCGAGCCGCGGCAGCCCGAACAGCGCGAGCATCGCGAGGTCCGTTTCGCGATGGCCGCCGTGTGCGGCCGGATCGATCAGGTGAACACCGTCCGGCGTCCAGAGCACGTTGCCGGACCACAGATCGCCGTGGATCCGGCACGGCTCGTCGGACGGGTCGTCGTACGCACCCGCCTCCAGCCGGGTGCAGACCCGCTCGACGTCGTCGAGGTAGATGCCCTCGTCACGGGCAGCACGCAGGTACGGCCGGAGGCGCAGGTTGGCGTAGAACTCGCCCCACGACGTCACGGGCTCTGACGCGTGCGGCAGCGGGACCGTGCCGATGTAGCCGTCGCCGCTCCACCCGTCCGGCGGTACGCCGAAGTAGCGGGCACCGGCGTCGTGCGTGACAGCCAGCCGCCGACCGAAGTCCTCGGCGTCGGACTCGGTCGGCGGTGTGCTGTCCAGCCTGGTGATCGTCAGCTGGGTGGGAGACACGTCGAGCGGCTCAGCGACCGGAACGCCGCCAGGCACGGCCAGCCAGCGCAGACCGGCGGCCTCGACCTCGAAGAAGCCCGCGGGTGCGTCAGGCCGGCTCTTCACAAAGGTCATGGGCGCACTCTGGCACGCTGGGCCGGCGCCGGACCAGCAGGGGCTCGCTCAGCATCACCAGGGCTGCGGCCGCGGCCAGCAGACCGCCGACGAGCGCAACCGCGCGCACAGTCGTGGTGTCGATCAGCGCACCTCCCACGAACGCGCCGGCGGCGATACCCACGTTGAACGCCGAGCTTGTCCCGGCCGAGGCGATGTCGGTGCTGCCCGGGGCAACCTGCAGTGTCCTGCTCTGGACGGCGACGGCGAGGCCGCTGAAGGACAGACCGATCAGTGCTATCAGTGCGACCGTCACGGCCTGCACCTGTCCCAGCGCGTACAAGCCGAAGAGGCCGAGCGCGATCAGCCCGAGAGGAACCACGGTCGTTCCCCACGGATACCGGTCGAGGATGCGGCCGACGATCAGCGTGCCGGCCAGGCCTCCGGCACCGCTGGCCAGCAACATCGGGCCCAGCACGTCGGGCGAGAACCCGGAGATGTCGAGCAGGAACGGTGTGACGTAGGTGTTGAACGTGAGGAACCCGGTCACGCCGACGGCCGAGGTGACGAGCAGGACGACGTACCGCCGGAGGTCGGGGGAGCTGCCCCGGCGCGACGGGCTGTCCTGCACCTCGGTGCGCGGCAGCAGGGCGGCGATCCCGGCGCAGGCGGCCGCGCCGAGCACGGTCATCACCACGAACGGCACCCGCCAGCCCGCCTGCTCGCCGAGCCAGGTGCCGAGCGGGATGCCGAGGATCGGCGCCAGCGCCGTCCCGATCGCGAGCCGCGCGACCACCCGGCCGCGGAACTCCGGCGGGAACAGGCTGGTCGCGATCGGCGGCGCGATCGACCAGAACAGCGCCTGTGCGAGAGCGATCACGAGTCGCGCGGCGAACAGCAACTCGTACGACGGGGCGGCGGCGGACAGTGCGGTGGCGACGGTGAGGACCCCGAGGGTGCCGGCCAGCACCAGGCGGCGGGGGAGGTGGTGGGTCAGCCGGGCGAGGGGGATGGACGCGAGCACGACGACAGCGGCGTACCCGGTGACGAGGAGGCCGACCTGCGAACGCGACCGCCCGAGGTCGTCCGCGATCACGGTCAGCAGACCGATCGGCAGGACCTCGACGGTCACGAACGAGAAGGTCGAGACGCCGAGGAACGCCAGCGCGGCGCCGGCTCGGCGGGACGAGAGGGTCATGGGTCACCTGATCCCGGTAAAATGTCGGACAGTGGTAGCGTCTCATCCATGACCGACAATTTTCGCGGGGAATATCGCATCGTGGGCGGCCACCCGGCCCTCGACCTCGTGAACACGGTCAGCCCGCGCACGCGAGGCGGCGCCGCGGAGCTCGACCACCTCACCTCTCCCGCTGAACTGCTGGCCTGGAGCCGCCGGAGCGGACTGATCGACCTGCGTGACTACAGCGCCGTCGAGGGCACCTGGCGTTCGGCCCCGGAGCTGGCTGTGAAGGCGCTGAACGCGACGCTCGAGATCCGCGAGGCGACGTACGACGTGCTCGCGCCGCGGGCCGCGCACGCGGTGATCGCGGCCGACGGCGTCAAGCAGAGCGAAGGTTCCGCGTTCGAGCGGCTGATGCTGCGCTGGTCGGCGGCGGCCGCGCGGTCGATGCTGATCCCGGACCCGGCCCGCGACCGCGGCATCGCCGAGCTGGTGGTCGGGACCTCGCCGGCGCAGCTGATCCCCGATCGGCTGGTGGTCGCGGCGGTCGAGCTGATCCGGACCGTCGAGCTGCGCCAGCTGCGGGCCTGCCCGGTCGACGACGGCGGGTGCGGCTGGCTGTTCCTGGACCGCAGCCGCAACGGGTCCCGGCGCTGGTGCTCGATGGAGGACTGTGGGACCCGGGCCAAGATCCGCAAGCTCGGCGAACGCCGCCGCGCTACCGGTGTATAGCGGTTTCAGTGGTAGAGAAGTTGTCTCTTCACTGTCAGCGATCGGCTCAGTCGGCGAGAAGGCGTGTCGAAAGATGCGAACTGTCCCCGCGACCTGTCATCGTAGGCGGCCGGGCCTTCCGACCAGAGGGCCCTGCCCGCACCTGCCCCGGGACCAGGGGCAGGCAGACGTACCAGAAAGTGGAGGACAGATGACGCAGGTGGCAGAGCAGCCGGGCAGTACTGCCGGGCGGCTCGGCTCGGTGGTTCTGGACTGCCCGGACCCACTCGAGCTCGCCCAGTTCTACTCGGCGCTGCTGGGGCTGGAGATCGACGAGAACGGCGACGAGGACTGGCGGAGCCTGACCGGCCCCGGTTCCTCGCTGGGGTTCTCGACGCTGGCCTTCCGGCGCTCGGAGGAGTACGTGCCGGCCACGTGGCCCGGCACCGACGCGCAGGATCTCCATCTCGACCTGATCGTCGAGGACCTTTCGAGCGGTCACGCCACCGTGGTCGCTCTCGGGGCCGAGCCGCTCGACCCGCTGGACCCACCGCCCGCCGACAACGCGCGTGGCTGGCGCATCTACGCCGACCCGGCGGGACACCCGTTCCGGATCTGCCTCGAGTGAGTCGTCGAAAGGGCCCGTCCCCCCGGGGGCGGGCCCTTTCGCCTGTCCGGGCTCAGGCGCCGATGAACGGGAAGTGCCGGCCCTCGACGTACGCCGGTCGCGGCTGGTAGCTGTTCAGCCCGGGCGCACCGCGCAGGTGGAAGGCGCTCGGGTACGGCGTCTCCGGGTCGGTGATCCTGGTCGTCGTCGGGATGTAGCGGATGGTCAGCCCGCAGCGCCGGTACGGCGACGTGTTGGCGTTGCTGCCGTGCACGATGTTCGGGTGGTGCACCTCGACATCGCCCGGGGCCAGCACCATGTCGACGGCCTGGGTCTCGTCGACCTCGACCGCGATCTCCTTGCCGAGCACGCTCTCCACCTCGGTGTTGTCGCGCATCCCGGCCACGTCGGAGCGATGGCTTCCCGGGATCACCCGGACGCAGCCGTTCTCCGGGGTCGAGTGGTCGACGGCGAGCCAGAGCGTCACCACCTCCATCGGGTCGAGCGGCCAGAACGCCGCGTCCTGGTGCCACAGCACCGGCTGGCCGGAGTACGGCGGTTTGGAGATGTAGTGCGACGCGAACAGGGCGATGTCCGGCCCGATGAACTTCTCGGCGATGTCGACGAGCCGGTCGTCGCTGACCAGCCGCACCCAGAACGGGTCGTCGCGCAGGTAGACATGTCCGAGCTGCTCGGGCCGGACCTCGGGGTGCCGGGCCTGCAGCCACTCGACATGATCGTTCACTTCCTTGATCAGGTCTTGGTCGATGACGTCGCGGAAGATGACGTAGCCGTCTGTTTCGAACATGCCTTCAGCGTGCCGGTCAGGCTGACCGGGGGACTAGCAGCGGTGCGACAGGAATTTGTACTTTCTTGATGTGAACCAGATCCTGCGCTTCGAGGCGCACGCGTTCGGCCGGCCGTACCACGCGGCCCGCGTGCGGATCCCGGCCCGGGCCAGGGACACCGAGTTGCACACCCATGCCGACTTCCACGAGTTCATGGGCATCGTGTCCGGCAGCGGCGAACACCTGCTGACCACCGGCGTCGAGCAGTTGCGTCCCGGTGAGGTGCTCCTGATCCGGCCGAGCGACCGGCACGCCGTCCGCGCCTCGGCGCCGGACGGCCTGGAGTTCGTGAACGTCGCGTTCCCGAGCTCGGCCTGGCAGGGGTTCCTCGACCTGACCCGCACCGACCCGACGGCAAGCTGGGCGTCGGCGCGCCGGCCGGTGGCCTTCCGCGGGACGGGGGCGATCGCGGTCTTCGAGCACGCGCTGGAGCGGTTCCAGGACGTGCCCGGCCCCTACGACCTGCTGCGGTTCTGGATCGACCTGCTCCAGTTGGTCTCACCCGACGACGAGACGGCGGGCCCCGGCGTGCCGGATTGGCTGGCGAAGGCGTGTACGGCGATGCGCGCCGAGGACAACCTCCGCGGCGGCGTACCGCGGCTGCTGAAGCTCGCCGGCGTCAGCCCCGCCCACCTGTCCCGCTCGCTGCGCGCGGCGTACGGAGTCACCCCGACCGCGTTCGTCACCGATCTCCGCCTCGAACACGCCGCATCCTTGCTGGCGGCAACAAACGCCACGGTCGCGAGCATCGCCGCCCGCTGCGGCTTCGGCAGCCAGTCGTACTTCACCCGCTGCTTCACCACGGCCCACGCCCTCTCACCCCGGGCCTTCCGCCACCGCTCCCAACGAGCCTTCGTCCCCTGACGAACTCGTCGCCGGTCGACGGCGAAGGCACGCGACGCCCATTTCATCCCCGTGCCCGCACGCGCGGACAGAGGCAACGGACCTCTGTTGTCGAGCCGAGCGGCCTGTCGGCGAGCTGGTGAAAGGTGCCGTTCGGCCCTGCCTCGAAGCGATCCCGGGGACCAGCATGCGTTGAATAGGGCGACGCCCCTGAGGACAGGTGCGGAGGTGACCACCATGGGTCAGCAAGTCACGACGACGACCGAGAGGATCGACGTCAAGGGCGGACACCTCGTGGAGAAGGTCAGGGAACTGGTCCACGAAGGTAACGTGCGCCGGATCATCATCAAGAACTCCGACGGCAAGCCCGTGATCGAGGTACCGGTGACGGTCGGCGTGGTCGGATTCCTCGTCGCGCCGACGGTGGCCGCGATCGGCGCCGTCGCCGCGTACGCAGCGGACTACTCGATCGAAGTCGAACGGGAGTCCAAGAACTCGACAGGACGAGAGGCAGCCACAGAGAACTACAGAGAGCTCCTCGAGCAGTACATCGAGAGGTACAACAAGGGCGATCTCGACGGCGTGATGGAGCTGTACGCCGAGGACGCCGTCCAGCTGATGCCCGACGGCTTCTTCGAAGGCCGCAGCGCCATCCGCGAACGCCTCGGCAAGGAACTCGGCGCGTTCTCGGACCTCGCCCATCGCTACACCAGCTACGTCGAGGAGGGCGACGCGTTCGCGGACGAGTTCGTGTTCGTCGGGACACAGACCGGTCCGGTCACGCTGCCCGACGGCACCGAGCTGCCGCCGACCGGCAAGCGCATCGAGGTGCAGGGCATGGAACTGGTACGAGTCCGCGACGGCAAGGTCGTGCTCGACAACCTGTACTACGACAACGCGGCCGTCGCGGCGCAACTCGGTCTGTCGCCGCTCGGCGTTTCCGGTACGGCATGACGGGAGGGTCGACAAATGCCGACAATGCAGCAAGCTGCATCCGCGTTCCTGGCGAACAAGCGGATCGCGGTGACGGGTGTATCGCGCAAGCCGAAGGACCACGGCGCGAACGTCGTGTACAAGCGCCTGCGGGACCGGGGCTACCAGGTGTACGCCGTCAACCCGAACGCCGACTCGGTCGAGGGCGACCGCTGCTACCACGACCTGAAGGGCATCCCCGGCGGGGTCGACGCCGTCGTCATCGCCACGGCGCCGTCGCGGGCCGAGGAGACGGTGCGCGAGTGCGCCGAACTCGGGATCACACAGGTGTGGATGCACCGCGGTCCCGGCGAGGGCAGCGTGTCGACGGCCGCCACCCAGTACGGGCGGCAGCACGGCATCACGGTGATCGACGGAGGATGCCCGCTGATGTTCGACCCGACGTCCGACTTCGGCCACAAGGTCATGCGGCTGATGTTCCGGAGCCACGTACCGAACAACGTCTGAGGAGGAGGTCATGGCGAACCTGGAAGTCATCGCTCACCTCAAGGTTCGCCCAGGTCAGCTTGAGGGGATCAAGGCCCAGGCGGCCGAGATCCTCCGGCTGACCCGGGAGCAGGACACGCACACCCTTCGCTGCGACTGGTTCGTCAACGAGGACGGCAGCGAGTGCGAGGTCCACGAGCTGTTCACGGACGAACACGGACTGGCCGAGCACAACACGCACATCATGGCGGCGCGGACGATCCTCTTCCGCGACTACGCCCACGACCATCGATCGGCTCTGTTCGGCGAGGTTTCGCAAGACTTCGTCGACCTGGTCGAGGCTCGGACGGGAGCGGCCCCGGCCGTCTTCTCGTTCCTGGACGGAATCCAGCCGGCGACGATCGGTTCGGCCCGGGCTCATCTGGAAGTGCACGCCCAGCTGAAGATCCGGCCGGGCGAACTGGAGGGATTCAAGGCGCAGGCGGCCGAGCTCCTGCGACTGACCCGGGAGCTGGACACCCACACCATCCGTTACGACTGGTTCATCAACACCGAGGGCACTGAATGCGAGGTCCATGAGGCGTATCAGAGCGGTGAAGGGCTGATCGAGCACAACCTGAATGTCATGGCGGCGCGGGCCGTTCTCTTCGAGAAGTACGCCTACGACCACCGCATGACGGCCTTCGGTCAGGTCTCGGACGAACTCAGACAGCTGGGGAAGAAGCACGCCGGAGGACTCGCGGTGTACTCGTTCGTCCAGGGGCTTGAACCGGTCCTGGCCGTGTAGACGACAAGGAGAGGGGGCGTTGCGACATGGCCCGCACACGTCACCTTGAACGACTAACAGCGTCGGACCTTTTCCTGCTGCTGTGGGACGACTACGGCTGGTGCACCGACATCGGCGGACTCGCCGTCGTCGACGGCGCCAGCCTGCTCGACGAGCAGGGCCGTGTCCGTGTCGACACGGTCCGTCGGCACCTGGAGCCGAGACTGCAGCTCGTCCCTCGATTCCGGCAGGTGCTGTACCGGCCGCGGCTGGGGTTGGGCTGGCCGCTGTGGGTCGACGCCCCCTCCTTCGACCTCGCGGACCACGTCAAGGTCCACGCGGTTGCCGACGAATCCCAACTACTGCGGGCGTGTGAGGAACTGGCCAGGCCCCGATTGGATCCAGACCGGCCGCTGTGGGAGCTCTGGCTGCTCCCCGGCCTGCCGGAGCATCGCATGGGCGCGTTCTTGAAGGTTCACCACGTCCTCGCGGACGGACCCGCAGCGATGGCTGCCTTCGCGGCGCTGCTCGACCTGAGCGCCGATGCGTCCACTCCCGCAGCACCGCCGTGGACGCCGAGGCCGATCCCGTCGGCCGGCCAGCTGCTGCGCGACAACCTGCATCGCCGCGGGCAGGAGCTGGCTCGCGGGGTTTCGGGCGTCGTCCATCCGCGGCGGACGGTGCAGCAGGTACGACGCACCCTGCCGGCGTGGCGTGAGGTCCTCACCGAGCAGTCTGCTCCACAGACCAGCCTCAACCAACCGGTCGGTGCCGAGCGCCGGTTATCCGTCGTACGCGGCCGACTCGACCTTGCTCACCAGATCGCCCACGTCCAGCACGCCAAGGTCAACGACGTGATCCTGGCGGCCGTCGCAGGCGGGCTGCGCCGGCTGCTGGCAAGCCGCGGTGAGGACGTCGACGGCCTGGTACAGCGCGCCATGGTGACGATCTCCCAGCACCAGGAGGGTCCTGCCCAGGCCAAGGGCAACAAGCCTGGCTGGATGATGGTGCCGCTACCGGTCGGCGAGCGCGACCCGGTCCGGCGGCTCGAGTTGATCGCTGCCGAGACCGCCGCGCGCAAGCACGAGGCACGTCCGGAGGCCGGCAGTGGAATCTTCCGGTTCGTCGCGGGGCAACGCGTCTGGTACCGGATGTTCCCGCGGCAGCGGTCGGTGAATCTGGTGGTCAGCAACGTCCCTGGCCCGCCGGTGCCGCTCTATCTCGCCGGCGCACGATTGCTGGAGACGTTCCCCCTGATGCCGCCGATGGGCAATCTGACGCTGGTTGTCGCCGCGCTGTCGTACGCCGGCCAACTGAACGTCACCGCCGCCGCCGACCGGGACAGCTGTCCGGACCTGGAGATCTTCACCCAAGGCGTCCACGACACCCTCGACGCCCTCGCCCGATCGCTCGCGACCGCGATCCCACCGGGCGAGCTCAGGCACCGCTCCCGGAGTGCGTTCGCGCCGTGAGGTACCGGGCTGCCTCTGACTGCTTGAACCAGCTGGCCCAGCCGAGGACGTCGGCGTTGAAGCGGGGGTCGGTCAGGGACAGGTCCGCGCCGTGCTCGACGAGGAAGCGGAGGGTGTCGAGAGATCCGGTGCCCGCGGCGACGTGGGCCGCGGTGACGCCGTTCGGTGTGCGCTCGTTGATACCGAAGCCCAGCTCGGCGAGTCGCGGGATGACTTCCCAGCGCTGGGCGGCGGCGGCCTCGGCGAGCAGGGCCGGCCGGTCTGCTGGCGTGACGTCGCCGGTCAGGGCGGGGGCGAACGGGTCCTCGGCGCGCAGGCCCCGGTAGAAGTCGCGGACGGACCCGACCTCGGCGCCGTGATGGATCAGCTCGTCGAGAATGTGCAGCACGAACGCCGTCCCGTCGTGGTCCGCCCACGGGCCCGCGATCTCACCCATGGGCCGATCCAGGTCGTCCTGACTGAACGCCGCAAGCCGTCGGCGCCACACGTCGTACGCGTGCTGGAGTGCGGTCAGGGCCTCCGCCGCAGACGCCGGTACCGGGGGTTGACCGTCGTCGTCCGCGGGCTGGTGCCCGAGCCACGTGGCGGTGCGGTCCTCCTGCAGGATGTCGACGATGTGGGTGATCCGCCACGCCAGGGTGGTGAACGGCGCCGGCTCCGGCGGGATCCAGGCCCAGTCGGCCGCGGAGCCCGAATCTGTCTTCCGGACCGTCCAGCAGCCGTCGAAGGGCTCCCAGAAGTACTCCTCGTCCGTGAGCCCGGCGACCCGGTCGCGCAGTCGCTGCCAGGCGAAG
Source organism: Kribbella sp. NPDC004138 (assembly GCF_053603655.1). Lineage (NCBI taxonomy): Bacteria > Bacillati > Actinomycetota > Actinomycetes > Propionibacteriales > Kribbellaceae > Kribbella > Kribbella sp. NPDC004138. Next base: position 345,719 of record NZ_JBSGFZ010000003.1, on the reverse strand, counting down.
TCGGACAGGTCGAGCAAGTTCTCCAGTGTCGTGGTCATGACCTCACGGTAGGACGAGCTGCGGACAGGATCGGTCCGCAGGTCGGGGCAGAATGAACAGATCATGGACACCGCGGCCCGACTGCTCCGACTGCTCTCACTGCTCCAGACCCGCCCGCAGTGGGACGGCGCCGACCTGGCAGCCAGGCTCGACGTCACGCCCCGGACCGTACGGCGCGACGTCACTCGGCTGCGGTCACTCGGGTACCCCGTCGACGCCGAGGCCGGGATCGGCGGCGGCTACCGCCTCGGGCCCGGCGGCCGGTTGCCGCCGCTGCTGCTGGAGGACGAGGAGGCGGTCGCGATCGCGGTCGGGCTGCGCGTCGCGACGACCACGACGGTGTCAGGCGTCGAGGAGGCGGCGATCTCCGCGCTGGCGAAACTCCACCAGGTCCTGCCGGCGCGGCTGCGCGAGCAGGTCGCGGCGATCGGCGCACACACCAGTCAGCTGCCGCTGGGGGAGTTGCCGACGGTCGACGGCGAAGTACTCGTCACCCTCGCCGCGGGGTGCCGAGACGTCGAGGGGATCCGGTTCCGGTACCGCACGCACGGCGGCGACGAGTCCGAGCGCAGCGTCGAGCCGCTGCAGATCGTGCACACCGGCCGGCGCTGGTACCTGGTCGCCCGCGATCGGGACCGGCAGGCCTGGCGGACCTTCCGCGTCGACCGGATCGCGGACCCGGTGCTGACCGGCGCGCGCTACCGGTTCGAGAACCCGCCCGACCCGATCGCCCTGGTGGCCGAGGGGACCGGGGTGGCGCCGTGGGACATCGTCGCCCGGATCCGGGTCGGGGCGGACGCGGACACGGTACGCAAGGTCTTCCCGGCCCGCGAAGCCATCGTCGACCCGATCGACGCGATCACCTGCGAACTCCGCTTCGCGGCCAACGACCTCGGGCCGCTGATCGCCCAGACCCTGCGGATCCGCTGGCCGTTCGAGATCCTCGAACCGCCCGAGCTCCGCGACGCCGTCCACGAGCACGCCCGGCGGCTACTGAACTCCTAGGTCTCGATCGCTGAGCTCGCCGAGGAACATATCGGCGCGTTGCGCGAACAGATATGCCTCCTGCCGTTCGGCCACAGCGCGTGCCTGCTTGGCCAGACGTACGGCGCTGCCCGGATCAGCGAGCGTCTTCGCCAGCTCAGCCCGGACGAGGAGATGCAGACCGTCCGCCGACCGCTGCCCGTAGCGGTCCCGGAAGGCGTCGGCCTGGTCGAGCGCAACAGCCGCAGCGTCCGCGTCACCGGCTGCCAGCCGCATCTCCGCGAGGAGCGCGTAGCACGTGGAGACGCTGGATCGGACAGGTTTCGTCAGGTTGGCGACGATCAGCCGCTCCGCTGCATCCGCGGCCGCGCCAGGATCGTGACCGCTCATCGCCAGCGCCCAGCATCGCGCCAGGCGCAGGTAGGTGCCGAGAAAGACGAACGAGAACTGCGGATCCGCCGCGATCCCACGGTCCGCGACCTGCAGCGCCCAGTCCGGGTCGCCGACGACGGTGGCCGTCCGGGCAGCCATGCACGTCGCGACGGCGATCGCGTAGGAATCGTCCCCCGCGCCCGCGACGAGCTTGTCCAGGGCCGCCCGGGCGTGAGCGGCCTGCCCGTGGTACGCGGAGATCTCGGCCAGCGTCGCCGCGATCAGCAGCCGCAGGCCGTCCCACACCGGGTCAGGGCCGTGGTCGCCAGGCAGCCCGTGGGACGCTGTCGCGGTCAGGTGGCGGTACGACGCTCCGAGACGTCCGAGGTGCCACTGCTGAATTCCCCACGCGGCGTCTCCGTAGCCGCGGACGACCGGATCGCTGGAGCTCGATCCCTGCTCCAGCAGACGGTCCGCCAGGATGCCGCTGCGTTCGTGTTCGAGGCCCTGCACGTGCGCGGTCCACCGGGAGAAGAGGAAACTCGCGGCCTGACGCTCCCGGCCGAGTGTCCTTGCCACGGTTTCGGCTCGTTCCAGCAGTTCGACGGAGGCGGCGCCGTACATGGACCGCATGCCGGCCACCGCGATCAGGCGGGCCAGCGCCTCCATTTCGAGCTCGAGGAGCGAGGCTCCGCGGGCTCGCTCGACGGCCCGGACGAGGTGCCGTTCGGCATCCTGGAGCGCCGTCTTGGCCGTCGCCCGGGCCCCGGCCCGCAGCAGAGCCGACACCGTGCGCGCAGCGTCGATGAGCGGACCGGCCTCCCAGAGGTGGTGTGCCGCTCGCTCGGCGAGTGACTCGTCAGCGGGACCTACGGTCTCGAGTGCGTCGGCGATATCGCGGTGCAGTGCTGCGGCGCGTCCGGGCGGGATGGCCTCGCAGACCGCTTCGCGGACGAGATCGTGGGCGAAGCAGTACCTGAACGGATCGCCGGGTGCGGGCCCGGCGAGGCCGAGGTCGCGCACCGGCTCCAGTTGCTCGAGACAGGTCGCCACGGTCGCGGACGCGATCCTCGCGAGCAGCACGAGTTCGACGCTCCGGCCGGCGAGCGCGGCCGTCTGCAGAAGCTCCTGGGTGCCGGGATCCAGCGCGGCCATGCGGTCGCGGACGACGTCCCGGACCGTCAGCGGGACACCACTGCGCAGCACGGACTCCTCGGTGATGGTGCTGCCGTTGGTGAAAAGCCGCGCTACCTCTTGGACCAAGAAGGGGTTGCCGCCGGTGCGCGCATGCACCGCACGCGAGACTTCCGCGGCGGGCAGGTCGCCCGTCTCGCGTCGCATCAGCTCGGCAACACCCCGTTCGCCGAGCGGTCCGACGAAGAGGCGCCGGTGGCCGGGGATCCGGCTCGCGGCGGCGAGGGCTCGGGCCAGCTCGAGGCTGAGCGACGGGTCCCGGTTCCGCAGCGCGGCGATCACGGCCGTGCCTGCGGGAAGCCGGGCGACAACATGGTCGAACAGCCGCAGCGAGGCGGGGTCGGCCCACTGCAGGTCGTCGAGGACGATCAGCAACGGCCGCTCGGCCGCCGATTCGGCGATCACCCCCACCACCTCTTCGAACAACCGGAACCGCGCGCCGTCATCCGGGACGGTCGGTGCGGTCCGGGCGCCGTCGTGCGGGACTGTTGGTGTGGTGCGGGCGGTGTTGCGAGGCTCGGTGAGGCGGCTCAGGTCGCCGGCGAGCCACTCGGCGCGACGCGTTGCCGGCCGGGTCTCGAGGAGACTTTCGACGACCTCGACCCATGGCCACATGGTCGGTGCGCCGCCGCCCTGGAGACCGTGCCCCCACACCACCCGCGCGGCGCGATCCTGCGTACGACGAGCGATCTCCTGCAGTAGACGTGTCTTGCCGATGCCGGGCTCGCCTTCGAGGAGGGCGACTGCCGTCCCGCCGGTCAGCGCCGGCTCGACGGCGCCGCGGAGCATGTCGAACTCCTCAGTTCGACCGACGAGCTCGAGGCTGGTGCGACTCTGCGCGGTCCGGCGGGACGCAGTCTGCTCGAGTACGTGCCGCTGGGCGGAACGTACCGCCGCGCCTGGCTCGATCCCGAGGTCGTCCGCGAGCCGCCGGCGGATCACGTCGTACGCCGTCAGCGCCTCCGCCTGCTGCCCGGCGCCGCACAGCGAGCGCACCAGGGCAGCGTGCACTGGTTCGTGCAAGGGCGCCATGGCCGAGGCGACGTGCAGCGCGGGCAGCACCAGGTGGGGTCGGTTTTGCGAGATCGCGAGCCGCGCCGCGTCGACACAGGCGCCGAAGAACTCGTCGTCGAGGCCGGCGAAGATCGGAACCGCGGCGAGGCTGTGCGCGGTGCCGCCTCCGGCCGGGCCGCTCCACAGCTCCAGCGCGGCCACGTACTGGTCGAGCGCGGCCGCTTCGTGGTTGTTGCCGACGGCTGTCCGAGCCGTGGCGACGAGTTGCCGGAAGCGAGCGAGGTCCAGGACGTCCGGACCGGCGGTGCACAGGTACCCGTTGCCGCTGCGCACGAGGAAGGCTCCCGGCTCCCGCGGGCGCAGCGCGGGCTCGAGGAGACGGCGCAGCGCCCCGACATACTTGTGGATCACGTTCAGTGCGCTGGCCGGCTCGTTCTCGCCCCAGATCAGGTCGATCAGCTCGCCGGCGCCGATCGGTCTCCCTGCACGTGCCAGCAGCAGCGTGAGCAGATAGGCCTGCTGGCGTGGACCGGGGTCGACCTCCGCACGGCCGTGCCAGACCCGTAGCGGACCCAGGACCTGCAGCCTCAGCGAGCTCACGCTGCCCGCGCGCTGCCCGTCGACGCTTCGAGGCGTGAGTGTCTCCGTCATGTCCGGCTCCCTCGCCGATGGTCCGGCCTCCGCGACAGCTGCCGTCACGCGCGTCGGTCAAGTTGCACTCTAGAGGCTGGAGTCACGCTCCAGCCAGCGATCCACTGCAAATCCACTGACCGTCAACTGCGGATCCCTACCGTCGGACGTGGCGTGCGCGCTCCCGCCCCGGGGCGACCGCACGCGGACCAGGTCGAGCGAGAAGGCGAGAACACCCATGGCAACGATCACGACCCCCGACGGGGTGGAACTGTTCTACAAGGACTGGGGATCCGGGCGACCGATCGTGTTCAGCCACGGCTGGCCGCTGTCGGCCGACGACTGGGACAACCAGATGCTGTTCTTCCTCGGCCAAGGCTTCCGGGTGATCGCGCATGACCGCCGGGGACACGGAAGGTCGGCCCAGGTCTCCGAGGGCCACGACATGAACCACTACGCCGACGACCTCGCCGCGCTGGTCGCCCACCTCGATCTCCGCGACGCCGTGCACGTCGGTCACTCGGCCGGCGGTGGCGAAGTGGTGCGCTACCTCGGGCGGCACGGCGAGGGCCGCGTGGGGAAGGTCGTGCTGATCAGTTCCGTCGTACCGTCGCAGCAGCTCACCGACGCGAACCCTGATGGCCAGCCGCCGGAGGCCTTCGCGGGTCTCAAGCAGGGCATCGCGGCGAACCGGTCGGAGTTCTTCCGCGAGGTGGCCGCCGGGCCGTTCTACGGGTACAACCGGCCGGGTGCCGAACCGTCCGAGGCAGTGATCCAGAACTGGTGGCGCCAGGGCATGATGGGCTCGGCGAAGGCTCAGTACGACTGCGTCGACGCGTTCGCCCAGGAGGACTACACCGACGACCTGAAGAAGATCAGCGTGCCGGTCCTGGTCATGCAGGGCGACGACGACCAGATCGTTCCGTACGGCAGTACCGCGCCGCGGGCCGTCGAGATCCTCGCGAATGCCACGCTCAAGACCTACCCTGGCTGGCCGCACGGCATTCCGACCACGAACGCCGACGTCATCAACGCGGATCTGCTGGAGTTCATCACATCCTGAGGGGTGGAAGGCGCCGCCGGGCGCGCTCCGATAGATTCGCCGCGGAGCCGCTCGGCGTCGGTGCGGTCGTCGCAGATCGAAGGTGGGTGTCGGGTGCCAGACCAGGAACAGTCCCGGAGCCGGCGCCACATCTACGCGGAGATGACCCGCCACGAGGTGGTGCGCTCGGCACGGAAGTTGTTCGGCCGGTACGGGTACGCGCAGACCACCGTCGAAAGCATCGCCCGTGATGCCCGGGTGTCACCGGCGACGGTGTACGCGCAGTGCGGCGGCAAGGAGGGGCTGCTCCAGGCGCTGATGGACAGGTGGACCAACAGCAGCCTGGTGCAGAGCATCATCGCTGAGTGCGCCGCCGCCGAGTCGGCGCGCGCCACGCTGGATGCGCTGGCCAAGGGGTACGTCGCGATCTATGCGGAGTCGGGCGACATCATCCAGATCGTGACCCGCGCCGCGGCCGGTGCGCCCGCGGCGGAGGCGTTTCTGAAGGTCGCCGACGAGCGTCAGCAGAATGCTCTCCGGGAGATCGTCACAGGTATGCGGGACGTGGGCGGCCTGGCCGACGGGATCACGGTGGAGGAGGGCGTGCAGGTCATCTTCTTCCACTTCCGGTACCCGCAGTTCGCGCTCGCCGCGGACGAGTTCGGCTGGGGTGCCGAACGCACGACCCGCTGGCTCACCGAGCGGGTCGCGTCCGCGATCCTGAAGAGCTAACTCTCGGAGAGTGCCTTCCGGATGCGTTTCTCGGAGACCGGGTACGGCGTGCCGAGCGTCTGGGCGAACAGGCTGATGCGGAGTTCCTCGAGCATCCACCGGACCTCGAGGAGTCCCGGGCTCGGATACTTGCCGGTCGGCACCGCGCGGAGCTTCTTGCGGTACTCGTCGGTGAGCATGTCGACGACCGCCATACCGGAACGGTCGCGCGCCGCGTTGGCGCCGAGCTTGTCCAGCCGCTGCTCCATGCCGCGCAGATACCGGACCAGGTCCGGCAGCCGCTGCGCGCCGGTCTCGGTGATGAAGCCGGGGTGGACGAGACCTTCGAGCTGGCCCCGTACGTCGGACAGCGCGGCCAGCAACGCCGGACTCGACGCGCGTGAGATCTGCTTGTCAACGGTCCGCGCGTGCCCGAGCACCTGCTCGACCTGCTGCAGGATCGTCAGCACGGTGTCCGCGAGCTCCGACCGTACGGCGTCCCGCAGGATCGAGAACGCGGTGAGGTTCCACGCCGGACCGCCCGCGGCGGCCATCAACTGGTCCACCGCAGCAGCGATCGCGTCGTCGAGGAGCGCGCCCACGTTGCGATGCGGACCTGCCATCAACGTCATCTTCTGCTGGTTGCTCAGCTGACGCTGTACGACGTCGATCACCGACGGCATGGTCAGTAGCAGGAGCCGGCGCGTGCCCGCCCACATCGCGGCGGCCTGGTCGCGCTCGGTCTCCTGCAGGCGGATCGCGACGCTCTTTCCCTCGTCGACGAGCGCCGGGTAGCCCGCGACGGTCAGGCCATTGCGGTGCTCGGAGAAGCTCCGGGGGAGATCGCCGAACGTCCAGTCGGTCAGCCCCGACTTCTCCAGCCCGCTGACCGCCTTCGACGCGACCTGCGAGATCGCGGCCTTCGTCTTCGGCTTCAGCTTCTCCTTCAGCTTCGCGAGGTCCTTGCCCTCGGCCACCGTCTTGCGCTGGTCGTCCTCGACCCGGAACGTCATCCGCAGATGCTCCGGCACCCGGCTCCAGTCCCAGTCCCCGGGCTCGATGATCACGCCGCGCAGGTCCCGCAGCGCGCGGGCCATCGCGTCGGTCAGCGGCCCGGACGCCGGGTCGAGCTCAGGCAGGATCTGCCGCGCGTGGTCCGGCGCCGGCACGATGTTGCGCCGTACGGCCTTGGGCAGCGACTTGATCAGTGTCGTGACGAGTTCCTCGCGGAACCCGGGCACGCTCCACTCGAAGCCGTCTGCGGTCACCTGGTTCAGGACCAGCAGCGGGATGTGCACGGTGACGCCGTCGGCGTCGGTGCCGGGCTCGAAGGCGTAGGTCAGGTCGAACGTCATCCCGTTCTGCGTCCAGCGCAGCGGGAACTCCTCCTCGCGCACCTCCGCGCCCTCACGGACGACCAGCGAACGCTCGAAGTCGAGCAGGTCGTGGTCGCGCTGCCGGGCGGTCTTCCACCAGGTGTCGAAATGCCGCCCGGTGACCACCTCGGCGCCGATCCGCTCGTCGTAGAACGCGAACAGCGTCTCGTCGTCGACCAGCAGATCGCGCCGCCGGGTGCGCTCCTCGAGCTCCTCGACCTCCTCGATCAGCTTGCGGTTCTCGTGGAAGAACTTGTGATGGGTGTCCCAGTCGCCCTCGACCAGCGCGTGCCGGATGAACAGCTCGCGCGACACCTCCGGGTCGACCTTGCCGTAGTTCACCTTGCGCCGGGCAACGATCGGTACGCCGTACAGCGTGACCTTCTCGTACGCCATCACGGCGCCGGCCTTGCGTTCCCAGTGCGGCTCGGAGTACGACCGCTTGATCAGGTGCGGGGCGAGGTCCTCGGCCCACTCGGGCTCGATCTTCGCGTTCACCCGTGCCCACAGCTTCGACGTCTCGACCAGCTCGGCGGCCATCACGAACTGCGGCGGCTTCTTGAACAGCCCGGAGCCGGGGAAGATCGCGAACTTCGTGCCGCGCGCGCCGAGATACTGGTGCTGGTTCGCCGGGTCCTTCATGCCGAGGTGGCTGAGCAGGCCGGACATCAGTGAGATGTGGACACTCTGCGGGTCGGCCGGCTCGCCGCTGTTCAGCTGGACGCCGATCTGCGACGCGACCTGGCGGAGCTGCGCGAAGATGTCCTGCCACTCGCGGACCCGCAGATAGTTCAGGTACTCGCTGCGGCACATCCGGCGGAACTGGTTGCCGGACAGCTCCTTCTGCTGCTTCTTCAGGTAGCTCCAGAGGTTCAGGTACCCGAGGAAGTCGCTGTTCGGATCGCGGAACCGGGCGTGCGCCTGCTGCGCCTGGGCCTCGGCGTCGGTCGGCCGCTCGCGGGGATCCTGGATCGAGAGCGCGGCCGCGATCACCATCACCTCGCGGACACAGGCGTGCTTGTCGGCCTCGACGATCATCCGGGCCAGCCGCGGGTCGAGCGGGATCTGCGCGAGCTGCCGCCCGATCGGGGTCAGCCGGCCGCCCTTCGGGGTGTCGATCGCGCCGAGCTCGGTGAGCAGCTGCAGGCCGTCGGTGATGCTGCGCTTGTCGGGCTCGTCGATGAACGGGAACGCGGCGATGTCGCCGAGCCCGATCGCGGTCATCTGCAGGATGACGCTCGCCAGGTTCGTGCGGAGGATCTCCGGATCGGTGAACTCCGGGCGGTTCTCGAAGTCCTCCTCGGAGTACAACCGGATGCAGATGCCGTCGCTGGTCCGGCCGCTGCGGCCCTTGCGCTGGTTGGCGCTGGCCTGCGAGACCGGCTCGATGGGCAGGTGCTGGACCTTGGTGCGGTGGCTGTAGCGCGAGATCCGCGCCGTACCCGGGTCGATCACGTACTTGATGCCGGGGACGGTCAGCGACGTCTCGGCGACGTTCGTGGCGAGCACGATCCGGCGGTTGGCGTGCGGCTGGAAGACGCGGTGCTGCTCGGCGTTCGAGAGCCGGGCGTAGAGCGGGAGGACCTCGGTCGTCCGGCGGTCGCCGCGGAACTTGTCGCTCAGCGCGTCGGCGGTGTCGCGGATCTCACGCTCGCCGGACAGGAACACCAGGATGTCGCCGTCCGCCTCGTACGCGAGCTCGTCGACGGCGTCCAGGATCGCCTGCGTCTGGTCGCGGTCGATCGTGCTCGGTTCCTCGGGGTCGTTGACCGGGCGGTACCGCACCTCGACCGGGTAGGTCCGGCCGGACACCTCGACGATCGGCGCCGGGGTGCCGTCGGCGGCCGCGAAGTGCTCGGCGAACCGCTCCGGGTCGATGGTCGCCGAGGTGATGATCACCTTCAGGTCCGGGCGGCGGGGGAGCAGCCGTTTGAGGTAGCCGAGGATGAAGTCGATGTTCAGGCTGCGCTCGTGCGCCTCGTCGATGATCAGCGTGTCGTACCGGGTGAGGTCGCGGTCGCGCTGCAGCTCGTTGAGCAGGATGCCGTCGGTCATCAGCTTCACCAGCGAGCGCTCACTGACCTTGTCGGTGAAGCGGACGGCGAACCCGATCGTCTCACCGAGCTCGGTGCCGAGCTCCTCCGCGATCCGCTCGGCGACCGTGCGGGCCGCGAGCCGGCGGGGCTGGGTGTGCCCGATCATGCCGTGCACGCCGCGGCCGAGCTCGAGACAGATCTTCGGGATCTGGGTCGTCTTCCCCGAGCCGGTCTCACCCGCGACGACGACCACCTGGTGGTCCCGGATCGCGGTCGCGATCTCGTCCTTCAGCTGGCTGACCGGCAGCTCTTCGGGGTACGTGATCTCGGGTACGGCGCTGCGCCGCACCTCGACCCGCCGCTCGGCCTGCTCGACCGCGCCGGCCACACCCCGCAACTCCGCGGCCCGCTTCTTCGCGTCCGACGTCCGCCGAACCCGCTCCAACCGCCGCCCGAGCTGCTCCCGGTCGTGCGCCGTGAGCTCCTCGAGCCGTGCCGCCACCTCACCGAGGTTGAGCGCTCCGTCGACGGATGCGGGATCGGGTGCTGGTTCTGTGGCGGCTGGCCGCCTACCCTTCCCGCCGCGGCGGCGGCGCCGGCGCGGGTCCTGGGAGGGTGCTGGGGATGGACTCGGGGACTCGGTCCGGGCATCAGGCATAACCCGTCCAGTTTAGGCGGCCCACCCCAGCGTCTCACCCGGATTACCGCAGGCGCCGGGCGAGGGTCGTCAGGACGGCGACCTGCTCGGTGATCGGGGTGGCGACGAGGTTCAGGTCCCAGTCCACTCGGCTGATGCCCTCGTCGGCGGAGCGACGGAGGTCGTCGAGGATGGTCTCGGGCGTGAAACCGGGCGGGCCTTCGAGCATCGGGTGCGGCCGCATCGGTCCGGCGCGGAGGACGATCGGCCCGCTGCCACCGGCCTCGTGGTACCAGCCGACAGCGGCCTGGGTGGAGTCCCAGTCGCGGTGCGCGAGCGTCAGCCCGTCCGCGAGCCGCGCCGTGCGTTCGACCGCCTGCCGCGTGACGCCGCCGCCGTACAAGGTGAGCGGGGCGACGGGCTTCGGCCCGACGATCGCCATCGGCACCGTGTAGCGCGCTCCCGTGTGTTCGACCGGATCGGGTCCCCAGCACGCGCGGAGCACGGCGATCGACTCCTCGAACGCCGCCACCCGGCCGCGCGCGGGTACGCCGGTCGCGACGAACTCCTCCGGTAACCACCCGAGCGCGATCCCCAGATCCATCCGGCCGCCGGACAGTTGGTCGATCGTCGCCACGCGGCGGGCCAGCACCACCGGCTGCTGGAAGAGCGGTACGAGGATCGCCGTGTGCAGCCGGACCTGCCTGGTGTGCGCCGCGACGTACGCCAGCGTGTCGAGTGCGTCGTACGCGGCCTCTCCCGGCAGCCCGGCGTGGTTGACCCAATCGGGCGCGGCCGGGACGAGCAGGCGCTCGAACACCGAGACCGCCGCGAAACCCAGGTCGTCAGCTGCCTTCGCGATCGCCACTACCGCGTCGGGCCCACGCAACCCGACCACCGGGAGACCGACGCCTACCTCGGGATACACCATCGACAGTTCCTTCCGCTTCGGAGATCTACCCCGTAGTCGGAACGGACGGTGGGTTCTTGCGGTCAGTCGTGCGGGGACGGGACCTTCACGGCGAGGACCGGGACGGGGGACTCCAGCAGCACGCGTTGGGCGGTGCTGCCGAGGATGAGTTTGCCGACGGGGCTGCGGCGGCGCAGGCCGAGGACGATCAGGACGACGTCCTCGGCCGCGGCTGCCTTCAGGAGCGCGCCGGCGACGTCGCCCTCGGAGACCGCCTGCTGGATGCTGACCTCGACGCCGTGCTCGCGCAGCTTGGCCTCGGCGGCCGCCAACTCGTCGGCGTTGGCGTAGCGGGCGTCGATGTAGGCGTCGCCGCGGCTGGTGTTCAGCAGCAGGATCGAGGCCCCGCGCAGCTCGGCCTCGATCGCCGCCGCGGCGAGCGCAGCCTCACCCTCGGGCGTTGGTACGTATCCGACGAGAATCTTCACGGCCCCACTCTCCCACGGGCGGACCTGCGCCACTCACCAACCGAGCAGACTCCGCGCAGCTCACGCTCGGCCCCGGCCGTGACACCGTCCGCCGCCCTGGTTGGTGAGTGCTGGGCGTCCGCCGGTTAGGGTCGAGCGCATGGTCGAGTTGCAGGTTGTCCTCCCGGACGAGTCGGCGACGATGCCGCCCGAACGACTGGTCGAGCTGGCGATCGCGGCGGAGGACCTCGGCTACGGTACGGCGTGGCTGCCCGATCACCTGCTTCCACCAGGTGAGTTCGGTTCGACGTACGGCGGTGTGTACGAGCCGCTCGTCACGATCGGGTACCTGGCGGCACGCACGACCCGGATCCGCTTCGGCACCTCGGTGCTCGTGCTGCCGTTGCGCAGCCCTTACGTGGTCGCGAAGCAGGCCGCGACGCTGCACCGCCTGTCCGGCGAACGCATCGTCCTGGGGCTCGGCGCCGGGTGGGCCAAGGAGGAGTTCGCGGCGGTCGGTGCGGCGTTCGAGGAGCGTGGACGGCGGACGGACGAATCCCTCGGGATCATGCGTGACCTGTTCGAGGGCCGCGATCGGGGCGGGGTGTTCGAGCCTCAGCTCCGGGCGCCGCTGCCGCTGATGATCGGCGGTACGACGCAGCCGGCGCTGCGCCGGGCGGCGCGGTACGGCGACGAGTGGCAGGGCCTCGGCCTGGACGGCGCCGGGTTCGCGGCGGCGGTCAGGCAACTGCGGTCGTACGGCGACCGGCCGATCAAGGTCGGCACACGGCTCGACTGGTCCGCCGGCGATCCGGGGCCGGTCGTCGCGGCGGCTGAGGAACTCGTCGATGCGGGCGCCGAGACGCTGGCGGTGTCCTTCGGCGACGAGCGGACCGCGCTCGAACGGATGACGCGGTTCCGCGACCTGTTCACGGCGGGCTGAGCTTGTTGCGCAGGACCTTGCCGGTCGCGTTCCGCGGGAACTCGTCGAGGACGACGATCTGGCGTGGCGCCTTGTAGCGCGCGAGATTCGCCTTCACATGGGTCAGCAGGTCGTCCTCGGTCGCCGGTTCGCGCAGGACGACGTACGCGACCAGGCGCTGGCCGAACTCGTCGTCGGGGACGCCGGTGACGACCGCCTCGGCGACCGCGGGATGCGCGGCGAGGCACTGCTCGACCTCGACCGGGTACACGTTCTCGCCGCCGGAGACGATCATGTCGTCCTCGCGGCCGTCGACGAACAGCCGTCCGGCCGCGTCCAGATGACCGAGGTCGCCGGTGCTCATCCGGCCGTCGACGACGGTCTTGGACGAGCCGTCGGAGTACCCGCCGAACACCAGGCCGCCGCCCGCGAAGATCCGTCCGGTCGTCCCGGCCGGTACCGGGCGGTCCCGGTCGTCGAGGATCCGGATTGTGCTCCCGAGGCAAGGGCGCCCGACAGTGCCGGGAGCGGCGAGCAGATCGGCGGAGGTTGCGATCGTGGCGATGCCGACCTCACTCGACCCGTACGCGTCGCAGAGCACCGGGCCGAAGCGTTCGATGAACCGCTCGGCCAGTGGTGCGCCGAGCTGGGACGCGCCCGAGATCACGGCCCGCAGGGAGCGCAGGTCGTACTCCGCGATCGCGGCCGGCCCGAGCTCGAGCAGCCGGCGCAGCATCACCGGCACCGCCGCCACCGAACCCGCCCGCGTCGCCTCCACATCCGCCAGCAAGGTCGCTGCGTCGAACCGCGGTCGGAGGACGAGCGGTGACCCCAGGAAGAGAGCGAGCATCGAGGTGAGCAGCCCGAGCCCGTGGAACAAGGGCGGACACACGACCATCGGCTCGCCCGCCCGTAACCCGAACCGGCTCAGCGCGCTACCGGTCAATCCCGCCAGCCCCACCGCGGTCGGCACCCGCGGCGCCGCCTTCGGCGTTCCGGTCGTTCCCGAGGTGAGGATCGTGATGTGCCCAGCGCTCGCCGGTGAAGGCGCTGCCGGCGCCGCGCTCGCGGCCAACTCGTCGAGTCCACGAACACCACCGCCGTGGCCGGAGAGGATCGCCGGAAGGTTCGGGGGTGGGCTGAACTCTTCGTCGTGGACGAGCAGGTCCGGGCGATGGCGTTCGAGGACTGCCGCCAGCTGGGGTGGGGCGAACTCGGTGTTGACGAACAGGACGTCCGCGCCCAGCCGTGACGCCGCGAGGGTCGCCTCGAGGAAGCCCCGGTGGTTGCGGCACAGGACCGCGACCTTGCCGCCGGCACCGATCCCGTACTGCGCGTGCATCCCGGCCGCGATCCGCTCGCAGCGCCGGTCCAGTTCGGCGTAGGTGATCTCGTCGTCGCCGGTGATCACCGCCGCGCGGTCCGGGTAGCGGATCGCGGCGATCACGCCGAGCGCCGCCATCGACTGACCCCAGGTCCGCAGCGCCCGCTCGATCCGCACGAGCTGCGCGGGCCCGGCCGAGCGCCAGACCCCGGATCTGACCAGGGCGACCGACAACTCTCCGACCTCGGCCGCACCTTGCATCAGCCAGCCTGGCGGCCGCAGCGGCGGGATCGGGCGGATCGTCCTCATCGCTTCTTCCCGCCTCCCGTCCGCCGGAAGTACTGCTCGAGCAACCGGTCCGTCGGCACGCGCAGCAGGTTGCCGAGGGCATCGGCCGGGCGGACGAACGGCGGCGTGATGTTGTGCGGCCGCTCCGCCACCGCCGTACACACCTGATCGGCGGCCTGCTCGGGCGTCAGCCCCGGCATCTTGTTGAGCAGCGGCGTCGGCTCGCTCATCCGCGTGTGCACCAGCCCCATGTAGACCGTCGACGTCGTCACACCGTCGCCGCGGACCTCCTGCGCCACGCACCGCAGCCAGACGTCGAACGCGCTCTTCGACGCCAGGTACGCCGACCAGCGCGCCATCGGCGGCGTCCGGACGCCGGCCGTCGACACGTTCACGATGTGACCCGACCGGTGCTCCCGCATCGACGGCAGCAGCTCGAGCACGAGCTTCGCCGGACCGAGGTAGTTCACCGCGTTCGTCCGCTCGATGTCGTGGAACCGCTGGTAGGTGTCCGCGATCGAGCGCCGGATGGACTTGCCGGCGTTGTTCACGAGGACGTCGACCCGCCCGTGCTCGGCGAGCACGGTCCGGACGAGTTCCTCGACCGCGGACGGGTCAGCGAGGTTGGCCGGGTAGACGTACGCCGCGCCGCCGCGCGACCGGATGTCGTCGGCCACGACCTGCAACTGGTCCGCCGTCCGCGCCACGAGCAGCACGGTGGCGCCGGCCGCGGCCAAGCGGCGCGCGGTCGCCTCACCGATCCCGTACGACGAGCCGGTCACCAGGACGACCTTGTCCCGGACCGCCGCGGCGAGCCGTTCGTCGGAGACCTTGGTCCGCCCGTTGGTCAGCGCAACGAGCAACGGCCAGCCGATCGGACGCTTCCCAGTCACCATGCGGCCGACATTACCCGCTGGTAGCCGTCAGCGGCAGAGGGTGATTCAGTCGGTCGCGGGCTGCGGAGCGATCCAGCTCGCGAGCAGCCGCAGACCGTCGGCGGTGGGCGAACCGGGCTCGACCTGATACACGCAGAGCGTCTGCTCGGCGTCACCAGGCACCTGGAACGACTCGTACGCGAACTCCAGATCGCCTGCGACCGGGTGGTGATAGGTCTTCGCGCCGTGGGTCCGGCGCAGCACCCGATGGTCGTTCCACCATCCGGTGAATTCGGCGCACTGCAGGGTCAGCTCGCCGACGAGATCGGCCAGCCGGCGGTCGTTCGGGTGCCGACCGGCCTCGAGGCGCAGCATCGCGACGGTCTCGGCGGCGATTCGCTCCCAGTCGCCGACCCGCTCGCGAGCCTCGGGATCGAGCAGGTAGTAGCGGGCGAGATTGCGGCGCGTCGCCGGCATCGCGTCGAAGTCCGTCAGCACCGCACGGGCCAGTTGATTGGTCGCGAGGACGTCGGTACGCCGCCCGAGGATGAATGCCGGCACGTGGTCGAGCGTCTGCAACATCAGGTAGAGACCCGGCCGGACCCGCTGCGGGCTGGCCGGCGTACGCCGGATCGGTGCGCGCCGGGTCAGGAGATCGTCGAGGTGCTCACGCTCCACCGCGTCGAGCCGCAGCGCGCTGCCGAGCGCGTCGAGGACCTCGGCAGACGGGTTGCCGGCGCGTCCCTGCTCGAGGCGCGTGTAGTACTCCGTGCTGACACCCGCCAGCCGCGCCACTTCGTCCCGACGCAGACCGGGGACGCGGCGCTTACGCCCGTCCTCGGGCAGTCCGGCCTCGGCGGGCGCGATCGCGGCCCGCCGCGAGCGGAGGAAGTCGGCGATCTCGGTACTGCGGTCCATGGATCCAGTGTGATCGAACGCCGCGGCCGGGGATGGCCGCTGGGTGGCCCTGCGGGTACCAGTCTCGGCGGTGCCTGTCCGCGCAGGGTCAGCTCGAGCGCCCACAACGCCTTCTGCGACTGGTGTTCTGGAGACACGGACGGCAATCGCCGCCCGACTAACTGGAAGGCAGTCAACACATGTCTGTGCAAGCCGAAGTCAAGCCGCTCGCAGGCCGGGTCGCGGTGATCACCGGCGCATCGAGCGGTATCGGCGAGAGCGCGGCCGAACACCTGGCCGGACTCGGAGCGACCGTCGTCGTCCTGGCCCGGCGCGCCGATCGCCTGCGCGAGCTCGTCACCCGGATCGAGAAGGACGGCGGACACGCCCTGGCGCTGACCGTCGACGTCACCGACGCCGCGGCCGTTCAGGCGGCGGCCGATCGGGTCGCCTCCGAACTGGGCGGCGCCGACCTGCTCTTCAACAACGCCGGCGTCATGCTGCCGGCACCGGTCGAGGAGCGCGCGACCGAGCAGTGGCAGCGCCAGATCGATCTCAACATCACGGGTCTGATGAACGCGATCGGCGCCTTCACGCCGCAGCTGGTCGCCGCGGCCGCCGAACGAGGCGTCGCCGACCTGATCAACACGTCGTCGATCGCGGCGCAGAACATCTTCCCGAACTTCGCCGTCTACTCCGGCACCAAGGCGTACGTCACCCACCTGTCCCGGCACCTGCGCGCAGAGCTCGGCCCGAAGAACGTCCGCGTGTCCGCGCTCGAGCCGGGCATCGTGGGCACCGAACTGCAGAGCCACGTCACCGACGAGGGTGCGCTGCAATGGCTCGACGGCTCGAAGCAGTCCATGGAGTGGTTGACCCCGGACGACATCGCGCAGGCGGTCGGCTTCATCGCCGTCCAGCCGCCCCGGGTCAACTTTCAGCAACTCACGATCATGCCGACTGCTCAGACCAGCTGAATGCGCTGGAGCCATTCGCTGACCAAGGCTCCGAACAGTGCGGGCTGCTCGATCTGGAGGTTGTGACCGGCGACGTCGAGCACGGCGAACGTGGCGCGCGGGTAGTGGGGGAGCAGGGCCCACTGGTCCTCGTACCCGGTGACGGCGTCCTGCCGGCCGCACACCACGAGGGACGGTCCGTCGTACGGCGGGCCGCTCTCGGGGGCCGTGGTCAGCGCCCAGTTCTTCTGGATCCGCTCGAGCGCGGCCGTGTCGGCGACCGCGAGCCCGGGCGCGACGTCCGAACGGTACGCCGCCAGGGCGGCCGCCGACTGCACGACGGCCAGCTCCGTGAAGTCCTCGCCCTCGGTCAGCGATTCGAGCACGCCGGGCTCGGTCCGCAGCACGGCGTGCTCGGGCAGCACGCGGTCCTTGTGCCAGAGCGTGCCGACCGGGCAGATCAGCCCGAGGCCGAGGATCTGCCCGGGCCGCTCGGCGACCAGGCCGCGGGCGAGATAGCCGCCGTACGACTCGCCGATCAGCAGGAACGGCTCGTCGCCGATCTGCTCGTCGATGAACGCGCGGACCGCCGCCATGATGCCGTCCGAGCTGTCGATGTCACCGGCGGGGGACTGCCCCATGCCGGGCAGGTCCGGGTAGAGCCGGCGGTAGCCGGGGAGCTGGGTGAAGATCGGCTCGAGGCAGCCGGTCATCAGTCGGTGGTCCGGAGTCCAGCCGTGCAGAGCGAGGACGGGTACGCCGTCGCCGACGGACACATGGTGCAGGGTCATGGGGGAAGTTGTAGCAACCCGCGCCGACAGTTTTAGAGTCACACCATGGCCCGTCGCTCAGCACTCCCTTCCGTCCCAGATGCCGATGTCCTCCGTGCCCGCCTGGACCGCGCCCGCGAGGTCGCGGCCGGCACCGGTCTGGTGATCGCGCCGGGCTCGGACCTGCGCTACCTGATCGGTCAGCCGGGCGGCTCGTTCGAGCGCCTCACCGCCCTGGTGATCGCGGCCGACGGCGCCCCGGCACTCGTCGTACCGAAGCTGGAGGCCCCGGCGTTCGAGAGGATCGCGGACCTCGGCGTCGACATCGTCACGTGGGTGGACGGCGTCGACCCGTACGGTCTGGCCGCGGAGCGGCTGAGCGGTGCCGACCGGGTCGCGATCAGCGACTTCACGCCGGCGCTCCACGTGCTGGGGGTCCGCGACGCGCTGCCGAAGGCCGAGCAGGTGCTCGCCGGGCCGATCGTCCGTGAGCTGCGGATGCGCAAGGACGCCGCCGAGATCGACGCACTGCGGAAGGCCGGCGCGGCGATCGACCGCGTGCACGCCCGGGTCGGTGAGTGACTGCGTCCGGGCCGGACCGAGGCCGAGGTCGGCGCCGACATCGCAGCCGCGATCGTCGCGGAAGGCCACACCGAGGCGGACTTCGTGATCGTCGCCGCCGGCCCGAACGGCGCCAGCCCGCACCACGCGCTGTCCGACCGGGTGATCGAGGCGGGCGACGTGGTGGTCGTCGACATCGGCGGTCCGGTCGCCGAGGGCTACAACTCCGACTCCACCCGCACGTACGCCGTGGGCACGCCGCGGGACGCCGATGTCGCCGCGACGTACGCCGTCCTGCAGGAGGCGCAGCAGGCGGCGGTGGATGCGGTTCGGCCGGGCGTGACCGCGGAGTCCATCGACGCGGCCGCGCGGGACGTCATCGCGGCCGCGGGGTTCGGTGACTACTTCATCCACCGGACCGGCCACGGCATCGGCCTGGACGTGCACGAGGAGCCGTACATCGTCGCCGGCAACGACCTGCCGCTGGAGGAAGGTATGGCGTTCAGCGTCGAGCCGGGCATCTACCAGGCGGGTCGCTGGGGCGCGCGGATCGAGGACATCGTCGTGGTGACCGCGGACGGCGCCGAGTCGATGAACAACCAGCCGCACGACCTGGTGGTTCTGACCTAACCGGCCCGGAACGTCTTGCGGTAGGCGAGGGGGGAGACGCCCAGCTCGGACCGCAGGTGGTGTCGCAGGGAGGCCGCCGTACCGAGGCCGGCCTCCTCGGCGACGCGGTCGACCGACAGGTCCGTGGTCTCCAGCAGCTGGCACGCGTGCCGCACGCGCTGCTGCAGCAGCCAGGTGCCGGGCGACTGCCCGGTTTCGGCCTTGAAGCGACGGCTGAAGGTGCGCACACTCATCCGCGCGTGCTCCGCCATCGCCGCGAGGCTGATGTCCTCACTGAGCCGCCCGAGCGCCCAGGCGCGCGCCGGCGACGTACCTTCACTACCTTCCTCGGGGACGGCACGTTCGATGAACTGCGACTGCCCGCCGTCACGCCACGGCGGTACGACGCAGTGCCGGGCGGCCCGGTTGGCGACCTCGCTGCCGAAGTCACGGCGGATCAGGTGCAGGCAGAGGTCGACGCCGGCGGCCAGGCCGGCCGAGGTGAGCACGTCGCCGTCGTCGATGAACAGCCTGTCTTCGTCGAGCTTCACCTGCGGGTAGACGCTGCGGAACAGTTCGGCCCGCCGCCAGTGCGTCGTCGCGGGCCGTCCGTCGAGGTAGCCGGCCGCGCCGAGGACGAACGCGCCGGTGCAGATCGAGGCGATCCGCGTCCCCGGCCGGATGGTCGCGAGCGCGGCGGCGAGGTCGGCGGGCAGCGTGCCCTCGTACCGCGGCTGGGCGATGTAGGTTCCCGGCACGATCACGGTGTCGGCGGCTGCGAGTGCCTCGGGTCCGTGGTCCGGGACCAGGCTGAACCCGGCGCCCGCGCGGACAGGTCCGCCGAGTCCGCAGATGCGCACGTCGTACAGCTGGGTGCCGTCGGCCGTGGTGGCGGCGCCGAGGACGGTCGGCGGAATGGTCAGGTCGAACCCGAC
Source organism: Kribbella sp. NPDC004138 (assembly GCF_053603655.1). Taxonomy (NCBI): domain Bacteria; kingdom Bacillati; phylum Actinomycetota; class Actinomycetes; order Propionibacteriales; family Kribbellaceae; genus Kribbella; species Kribbella sp. NPDC004138. The sequence goes on along the minus strand of NZ_JBSGFZ010000003.1, from coordinate 326,170 downwards.
CACGGGCTCGAGTGCGAGGACCGCGACCACGTGCGGCCCGACGGCGGCCAGGTGACGACTCATGGCCACATCTTGACACATGTTGTCTGTCCGGCCACTAGTTCGATGACGGTCGAACCGGCACAGTTGCCCGGTGACGCAAATTCTGGAGACGCGAAGGACGCCCCGTGTGCACCTGGCCTGGGCGGTCGCTGTGGTCGGGTTCGTGACGCTGATCGGTGCGGCCGGGTTCCGGTCGGTGCCGAGTGTGCTGCTGGATCCGCTCCACGAGGAGTTCGGGTGGTCGCACGCGACGATCTCCGCGGCGGTGTCGATCAACCTGCTGCTGTTCGGCGGGATCTCGCCGTTCGCGGCGGCGCTGATGGACCGGCTCGGGCTGCGGAAGGTCGTCAGCGGCGCGCTGGTGCTGATCGCGCTCGGCAGCGGCCTGACGATCTTCATGACCGAGTCGTGGCAACTGCTGCTCTGCTGGGGCCTGCTGGTCGGTGTCGGCACCGGATCGATGTCGATGACCTTCGTCGCGACGATCACCGGGCGCTGGTTCGTACAGCGTCGCGGGCTGGTGACCGGGATCCTGACCGCGGCCGGCGCGACCGGTCAGCTGATCTTCCTGCCGCTCATCGCGTCGCTGGCAGCGAACTACGGCTGGCGGGTGCCCGCACTCGTCGCAGCCGGAGCGGCGCTGGCCGTCGTACCGCTGGTGCTGTTGTTCCTGCGTGACTACCCGAGCGACGTCGGACTGCGTGCGTACGGCGCTCCGGAGGGTAGTGCTGCTGGGCAGCGCGTGGAAACGACCGGCAGCAGCGCGGTCCGGGCGCTCAACGCACTGCGGATGGCTGCGCGACGGCCGGCGTTCTGGATGCTGGCCGGCGGCTTCGCGATCTGCGGCGCCTCGACCAACGGTCTGGTCGGGACCCATTTCGTCACGGCAGCACACGACCACGGGATGCCCGCGACGACGGCCGCGTCCCTGTTGGCGCTCGTCGGTGTCTTCGACGTGGGCGGGACGATCTTCTCCGGGTACCTGACCGACCGGTGGGACCCGCGGTACCTGCTGATCGCGTACTACTCACTGCGTGGCCTGTCGCTGCTGGTGCTGCCGTCACTGCTCGGGCCGACCGCCGCGCCGAGCACCTGGGTGTTCATCATCTTCTACGGACTGGACTGGGTCGCGACCGTGCCGCCGACGGTGGCGCTGTGCCGCGAGTGGTTCGGCGAGGACGGGCCGATCGTGTTCGGCTGGGTGTTCGCGTCGCACCAGGTCGGTGCCGCGCTGGCCGCGACCGGCGCCGGTGCGATCCGGGACGCGCAGGGCAGCTACAACCTCGCGTGGTACTTGGCCGGCGGACTCTGCGCGGCGGCCGCGCTGATGTCCGCGAGCATCGGACGCCGCCTCGTCGCTGCCTGATCCGTTCCGCTAGCCTCGATCTAGGTTGAGGTCGGAGGGACGGCGATGGACATCGAGCCGGGTGAGTTGACGGTCGGGCAGCTGTCGCGGCGCAGCGGCGTCGCGATCTCGGCCCTGCACTTCTACGAGCGTCAGGGGCTGATCGTCAGCCGCCGTACGACGGGGAACCAGCGCCGCTACAAGCGCGACACGTTGCGCCGCGTGGCGCTGGTCCGGATCGCCCAGCGGGTCGGCGTACCGCTGGCCGAGGTCGCCGCGATCCTCAAGCTGCTGCCGGAGAACCGGACGCCGAACCGGGCCGACTGGGAACGCATCTCGGAGTGCTGGCAGGCCGAGCTCGACCGGCGCATCGTGCACCTCGAACAACTCCGCGACGACTTCAAGGACTGCGTCGGCTGCGGCTGCCTGTCCCTGGACCGCTGCGCCCTGGCCAACCCGCACGACAGCCTCGCATCCGCGGGGCCGGGGCCTCGGCGCCTGATGAGCCCGGCCGGCGAACCCTGTCATCCGGGCAAGTGCGCCTGACCCGGCGCGGTTTTCCACAGGCCGCGGCCGGCGGCGAGCGAACTGGGGGTGCGGGCGTCTAGGGTCGTCGGCATGGGTGAGACCGACTCGATGCTGACGCTGACCGACGACCGCGCCAAGGTCGCGGGCGACCTGATCCGCGCGATCGCGGGGGAGGACGCGCGGCTGCGGCCGGATCAGGAGACCGCCGTCGCGGCGCTCTGCGAAGCGGCGGCGCGGGTGCTCGTGGTCCAGGCCACCGGCTGGGGGAAGTCCGCTGTGTACTGGGCTGCCACGGCGATCCGCCGGGCCGAGGGGTTCGGGCCGACGCTGGTGGTCTCGCCGCTGTTGTCGCTGATGCGTGACCAGGTGGCCGCGGCGAGTCGCGCCGGGCTGCGCGCCGCGACGCTGAACTCGAACAACATCGACGAGTGGTCCACCATCGAGCACGACCTGCGCTCCGGCGCGGTCGACGTGCTGCTCGTGTCGCCCGAGCGGCTGGCCAATCCGGGCTTCGGCCGGCGCGTGCTGGACAGCCTGGCCGGGGAGATCGGCCTGCTGGTGATCGACGAGGCGCACGCCGTGTCGGACTGGGGTCACGACTTCCGGCCGGACTACCGTCGGGTGTCCGAGGTGCTGCAGCAGCTGAACCCGAAGACCCCGGTGCTGGCCACGACCGCGACCGCCAACTCACGCGTGACGGAGGACGTCGCGAAGCAGCTCGGTGAGTCGACGCTGGTGCTGCGTGGCCCGCTGGCCCGCTCGAGTCTCCAGCTCGCGGTGGTGGACGCGTTGTCGCCGCTGGACCGGTTCGCGTGGGTCGTCGACGTGCTGCCGAAGCTTCCGGGCTCGGGCATCGTCTATGCGTTGACGGTCGCGGACGCGCAGCGGCTCGCCGCGGTCATCCAGGAGGTGCACGGGCGGGACGTCCCGGTGGCGGCCTACACAGGCCAGTTGGAGGCGGGGGAGCGGGAGAGCCTCGAGGACGCGCTGCGGGACAACCGGTTGAAGGCGTTGATCGCGACGTCGGCGCTGGGGATGGGCTACGACAAGCCCGACCTCGGATTCGTGGTGCATGTCGGTTCGCCGCCGTCGCCGGTGTCGTATTACCAGCAGGTCGGTCGTGCCGGCCGCGGGATCGACCACGCGGTGGTGGCCTTGCTGCCCTCCGATGCGGATTCCGGTGTGTGGGACTACTTCGCGACGGCGACGATCCCGGTCCCGGAGAACGTGCAGCGGCTGCTGCAGGCGCTGGAGGGCTACGGCCCGGACCAGCCGGCATCGGTGCCGGCGCTGGAGGCCGAGACCGGGCTGCGGCGGACCCGCGTCGAGCTGATGCTGAAGCAGCTGGCGGTCGACGGGGTCGTCGAGCGGGTCGAGCGCGGCTGGATCCGGACCGGCGCCGAGTGGACGTTCGACGCGGCGCACTACGACGGCATCGTGTCCGTCCGGCGCCGCGAGGCCGACATCATGCGGGCCTACACCCGCGGTGATCGTTGTCTGATGCAACTTCTCCAGGAGTCGCTGGACGATCCGTCGGCGGAGCCGTGCGGGCGGTGCTCGGTGTGTCTGGGGCGGCTGCCGGAGCCTTTGGTCGCGCGGCCGGAGCCGGAGACCGTCGCGACGATCACCCGGTCGCTGCGCGGCGAGGTGCACGTCCTGGAGCCGCGGAAGATGTGGCCGGGCGGTGCGTTCGGCGCGCGCGGGAAGATCCCGCCCGGCCTGTCCGCCGAGCCGGGCCGCATCGTCGTGTACGCCGACGCGCCCGAGTGGCGCGAGGTGTTGCAGGGCGCGTTCAACGGCTCGCCGGTTCCGGAGGCCGTCGAGGCGCTCCAAGCCGGTGCTGTTGCGGCGCTCTCGCGGTGGCGTGGTTCGTGGTCGGCGCGGCCCGACGTCGTCGTACCGCTCGCGGCGGGTGGTCATCCGGACCTCACGTCCGCGATCGCCGATCACGTCGCCGGGGTCGGGCGGTTGGAGCGGGCCGAGCTCACGATCGACCGCACCGGCTACACCGACGACCTGTCATCGGCCGAGGAGGCGAAGGTCTGGCGCGACGGCATCACTGTGGACGGTGCCACCGCCCAGGCCGTCACGGCACGCACAGTCCTCCTGCTCGTGGACTCCACGTCATCCCAGTGGCCGGTAACAGTCGCCACAGCCAAACTCCGCGAAGCGGGCGCTGCGGCCGTTCTCCCACTGGTGATCCACAAACGCCCCTGACAGCCTCAGCGAGATGCTTCCACGGTAGCGCGTGGCGGCTGTCACGTGGCGCGGGAGCGCCACGCAGCCAGGGTGTCGGTCCAGGTGTCGTTTGCCCCGAGCAGTGCCGTGAGGACTTCAGGGTGCTCGGTGGCGAGGTTGTGAATCTCGGTCGGGTCATCTCGGAGGTTGTAGAGGTAGGTGCCGGGCGTTTGCGGGCCGCCCAGGTGTTCGGCGGGGTCGGTGACGAGTTTCCAGGGGCCGCGGCGGACGGCCTGCTGGCCGGCGTACTCCCAGGTGAGGGTTCGCTCGGGCGCATCGCCGGTGAAAAGCTGGATGCCGTCGAGGTCGGCAGGCGCTGGGACGCCGGCGGCGGCCAGCACGGTGGGTGTCACGTCTATCATCATCGCGGGCTCGGCCGACGTGACTCCGGCGTGCAGCGTCGACGGCCAGGACCAGATGCCGGGCACCCGGATTCCGCCTTCGAACAGTGATCCCTTGTGGCCGCGCAGCCCGCCGGTCGAGCCCCCGGCGTACGCGATCTCCTCGCCGCCGAGCCAGTTGCGTTCCTCCGCCGACGGACCGTTGTCCGACGAGAAGAAGATGATCGTGTCCTCGAGCCGCCCGGTCCGCTCGAGCACGTCGACGATCCGGCCGACGCCGTCGTCCACCCGGCTGATCATCGCGGCCATCACCTGCTTGTCCCACGGCAGGTGCGCGTACTGCGCCATCGCGTCGGCCGGCGCGTGCATCGGGTAGTGCGGCGCGTTGTACGCGACATAACACAGGAAGGGATCGTCGACCGAGGAGATGAACTCCACCGCGCGATCGGTGATCAGGTCGGTCAGGTAGTCACCGTTGTGCCAGACCTCGTCGTCGTCCGACCACAGATCGTGCAACGGGTTCCGCACACCCCAGTACATGATGTGCGAGTAGTAGTCGACGCATCCGGCCCGGAACCCGAAGTGGTGGTCGAACCCGAAGCGCAGCGGCGCCGACCCTGGCTCGACGCCCAGGTGCCACTTGCCGAACACCGCCGTACGCCACCCCGCCGCCGACAACTCCGACGCGAGTGTGGACTGCGCGGGCAGACCGTGCGTGTCCCGCCGAGCGCCGAGGATGGACTCGACCCCCGCGTGCGCCGGGTGCCGCCCGGTCAGCAGCGCGGCCCGCGACGGCGAGCAGACGGGGGAGTTCGAGTACCACTCCGTCATCCGCACACCGCGCGCGGCGAGCGCGTCGAGATGCGGCGTCCGGATGTCCGGGCTGCCGTAGCAGCCGAGGTCGCCCCAGCCCAGATCGTCGGTGTAGATGATCACGATGTTCGGACGGGGCACGCGCAACTCCTACCGGTCGACGGTGACGGACGCCTCCAGCAAGGATTTCAGATCCGCGAGCAGTGCCGGCCAGCCGTCCTGGATCATGGTCCGGATCGTGCTGCCGGGCTCGAAGCCGCTGTGGATCACGGTGAGCTTCACCTGAGCGTCGACCGGCTCCAGCTCGAAGGTTGCCGTCGACAACGGCTCCCGGCTGATCTGCTCGTACGTCGGCTGGTCGATCTCGTACTTCGCGGCGAACTCGGGCGTCATGTGGTGCCAGGTGTAGGACAACCGCGTGTACGGCGTGTGCTCGACGACCACCTGCCCCGGCCCGGAGATCACAACGTCGCCCTGGTGCCACACCATCGCGGAGCCGGGCTCCCAGTCGGTCTCGTGGTGGAGCTGCCAGTACTGCTCGGTGAACGCCGGGTCGGTCAGCGCCTGCCACAGCCGCTCGGGTGTGGTCCGGATGTACGTCGTGTAGACGAAGTCGTTGCCGGACAGATCAGTAGTCATCTCAGCCTCCAAGGCCGTCTTCAGGTCGGCGAACAGCTGCACCCGCCGACGGTCGTACTGATGGATCCAGCGATCGGCGATCGCGTTGATCGGCTCCGCGTTGAGGTGGTGCAGCTTCTCGCGGCCGCGCCACACGGTGGTGACGAGGTTCGCGCTCTCCAGCACGGCGAGGTGCTTGCTGACGGACTGCCGCGCCATGTCCAGCTCGGCGCACAGCTCCCGCAGGGTCTGCCCGTTGCGCGCGTTCAGCAGGTCGAGCAGCCGGCGCCGGCTCGGGTCGGCCAGCGCCCGGAACACCTCGTCGTCCATCGCACTCCGATCGCTTCATGCAGCCGTCTGGCTGCCTTTCCAACATAGGCAGCCGAACGGCTGCATGTCAACCAAACCCGATTGACGCACCGGCGAGGATGGTCGCGTGGAGATCGAGAGCCTGGGATTCCGGACGGATCTGTTGCTGCTGAGCATGGGCGGCAGCGAGGTGCACGACACCGGCGCGTACGTCGTGGCGCGGACGCCGGCCAATCCGGGCTTCTGGTGGGGGAACTTCCTGCTCTACCGCACGCCGTTCGCGCCGGGCGACGCCAAGCGCCGGATCGACGAGTTCCGCCGCGAGTTCCCGGAGGCGCAGCATGTCGCCCTGGGCGTGGACAGCACGGACGGCGAGGTCGGCGTGGAGGACGAGCTGACCGCGTCCGGTCTGACTGTCGAGCGTAGCGTGGTCATGACCGCCCAGCGGGTCGTCCAGCCGCAGCGGCCGAACGAGCAGTCGACGTACCGCTTCCTGAGCAGTGACGACGACTGGGAGCAGATGTACCACCACAACCTGGCGTGCGCGGAGCTGGAGGTGGACTCGGCGTACGAGGAGTTCACCCGGCGCAAGCTCGTGACGAATCGCGCGCGGGTCGAGGCCGGCCACGGGAAGTGGTTCGGGGCGTTCGACGGAGACCGGCTGCAGAGTTCACTCGGCCTGATCTTCGACGGCAACGGCCTGGGCCGGTTCCAGAGCGTGCTGACGTCGCCGGAGGATCGCGGCCGGGGTCTCGCCGGCACGCTCGTCCACCACGCGTCGACGTACGGCCTGACCAGGGCCAAGACCCTCGTCATCGTCGCGGACCCGGACTACCTCGCGATCCGGATCTACCGGGCCGTCGGATTCGCCGACTCGGAGACCCAGCTTCAGTTCATCCTGCCGCCTGCATGACACAGTAGGCCGTATGAGTGAGGGACGGCGTGGGGTTGTGGTGGTCACCGGTGGAAGCCGCGGCATCGGCGCGGCGGCGTCGCTCGCGCTGGCGGCGGACGGATGGGACGTCGGGGTCAATTACCGGACCCAGGCCGACGAGGCTGCCCGGGTCGTGAAGGCCTGCGAGGAACGCGGCGGGCGTGCGATCGCGGTGCAGGCCGACGTGGTGGAGGCGGCGCAGATCGAGCAGCTCTTCGACACCGTCACTGCCGAGCTCGGCCCGATCGGTGCCGTGATCAACAACGCGGGCGTCGTCTCGCCGTCCGGCCGGGTCGCGGACTACGACGCGGAGCGCCTCGACCGGGTGTTCCGGATCAACGCGATCAGCGCGTTCCTGGTCGCCGGCGCCGCGGTCCGCCGGATGTCCACGGCGTACGGCGGGAACGGCGGCGTCATCGTGAACATCTCCTCGCGCGCCGCGGTCCTCGGATCGGCCGGTGAGTACGTCGACTACGCGGCGAGCAAGGCGGCTGTCGACGCGCTCACCACCGGGCTGGCGAACGAGGTCGCGAAGGAGGGGGTCCGCGTACTCGGCGTCCGGCCCGGACTCATCCAGACCGACATCCACGAGCCCGGCCGCCTGGACCGTCTCGGTGCCACGCCGCCCCTGGCCCGTCCCGGCACCGCGGAGGAGGTCGCCGAGGTCATCGCCTTCCTGGCCTCACCCCGCTCGTCCTACATGACAGGCACCACGGTCGACGTCTCCGGCGGCCGCTGACCCCGCGATGGACCACTTTGTGCACCAGATCCGCGCCGTCGGGCCCCCGCGGCACGGATCGGGTGCACAAAGTCGAGGGAGGAGGTAGGGCGTGGGCTTGCGGCCGGTGGATCTGGCGCGGCGGGCGGGGGTGTCGACCCAGCTCGTGCGCAACTACGAAGCGGCGGGGATCCTGCCGCCCGCGCCGCGCTCGGACACCGGGTACCGGCAGTACGGGCCGGAGCACGTCCAGGCGCTGCTGACCTATCGCGCGCTCTACCCCGGGTTCGGTGCCGAGACCGCGACGGAGATCATGCGTGCCGTCCACAACGGCGACGAAGCACTCGCGTACAGGCTGGTGGACGCGGCCCACGCCGCGCTGCACGAACAGCGACTCGCGACCGACGCCGCCGACGAGGCGCTCGCCGCGCTGGCCGCGGAGTACGTCGACGAGCAGCCCGTGACCGGCCCGTCCCTTCTCGTCGGAGAGCTCGCGCACCGCTTAGGCATCCGTACGTCGGCCCTCCGGGTCTGGGAGGCCGCGGGCCTGCTCGCGCCGGCGCGGGAGCGCGGCACGAAGTACCGGCGCTACGGCCCGGAGCAGGTGCGGGACGCGCGGATCATCCACATGCTCCGCCAGGGCCGGTACTACTTCGAGCAGATCAAGCCCGTCCTCGACGGCCTGCGCCGTACCGGCAGCACCGACGCCCTGCGCGCCGCAATCGCCGAGCGTCGCGCCGCCCACGACCGCCAGACCAAGGCGATGCTGCACGGCGCCGCGCTGCTCCACCAACTCATCGACGACCTTGTGCTCGCACCAACCGTTCTAGAGCCGCTCTGATGGTTGGTGGGTGCTCAAGGTCGGTGCGGTACGGCGAGGTGGGTCGGGGTTGATCGGCCGCGGACGGTGACCTCGTCGCCGGCGCGCCAGTTGGCGGCCTCGGCGGGGGCCGACTCGGCGACCGCGCTCATCGACGCGACCAGCCGGCCGGGCGCCGTCTTGGCCAGCTCGCTCAGCCGTGCCGCCTCGTTCACCGGGTCTCCGATCACGGTGTATTCGTGTCGCCGTACGTCGCCCACCGTGCCCGCCACCACGACACCGGCCGTGACGCCGATCCCCGCGGTTGCTTCCGGCAACTCGTCGGCGAGCCGACGGGCCAGTTCACGTCCCGCGGCGAGCGCGCTGCCTGCCGGGTCCGCGAGTTCGGCCGGCGTGCCGAAGATCGCGAGCGCCGCGTCGCCGGCGAACTTGTTCACAAACCCGCCCTGGCGGTCCACCTCGGAGACCACGATCGCGAAGAACCGGTTGAGCAGCTGCACCACCTCGGCCGGCGGCCGCTCGGCCGCCAGCTCCGTCGAGCCGACCAGGTCGACGAACAGCACCGCGGCGTACCGCTCCTCGCCGCCGAGGCTGTCGCTGCTCAGCGCCTCCTGCACGACGCCCGGCCCGACGTACCGCCCGAAGACGTCGCGGATCCGCTCCCGCTCGCGCAGCCCCTCGGTCATCCGGTTGAAGCCGGCCTGCAGCGATCCCAGCTCGGTGCCGTCGAACACCGGGATGCTCACATCCAACCGGCCCTCGCCGATCAGGTTGAGCGCGTCCCGCACCGAGCGCACCGGCGCCACCACCGACTTCGCCGACAGCCAGGTCAGCAGGCATCCGTTGCCGAGCGCCACGATGCCGAGGGCAAGGATGACGACCGAGAGCCGGGTCGGCGTGACGTCGCCCTCGATCAGCGCCAGGACGGCGGCCAGCATCAGCCCGGCCACCGGGACACCGGAGCCGACCGCCCAGAAGAACACCATGCGCGCCTTCAGCCCGGCCGCCAGCAGCCGGCGTGGCGGCGGGGAGTCGACGAGCGCCCGCGCCGCAACCGGCCGCAGCGCGAACTCGGTCAGCAGATACGAGACCGAGCAGGTGATGATCGTGCCGTCGACCACCGTCAGTGCGACGCGCAGCGCGTTCTCCGGCTGCAGGATCAGCGTCATCACGGTGAAGAACACGGCAGCGACCAGCCAGAGCAGCACCTCGATCAGCGTCAGCCGCAGCGGGAGTTGCAGCGTGGCGATCTGCTCGCGACGACTGGCCGGTCGCTCCAGGTCGATCCAGCGCGTCACGCGGCGGGTCAACCGGGTGCTCCAGACGCAGCCGACGGCCACCGCGACCACGAAGTACGCCGGGATCACGATCGCGTCGACGAGCTGGAGCTGATCGACCAGCGACGGCCCGGGCAGCACGAAGACCGCGAGCGCGAACACGACGAGCGCGCCGATCAGGTTGGTCCCGATCGAGAACGTGGTCATCAGGATCTGCAGCCGGACGCGCAGCCGCCGCGGGCTCTGGTCGGCCGGTCCGAGCAGCCAGGATCCGAACGGCCGCCGTTTCAGCACCAGCTCGGGACTCTGCTGCGACATCATGGGACCCAGTCTGCCGTGTCAGGACCGAACGAGGGTTTTGGCACGGTGGTGCGGCTGGCCCAGATTGGCCGTCCGAACCGGCCGGGACGTGGGTAATGTTCCCCGGACGCCTCACCTGCGGAGCTTCCCTTGACGTACGATCGCCACTCCTTTGCCGAGCCGAACGTGGTTCGGACCACCCACCTCGAGCTCGACCTCGCGCTCGACTTCGCCGCGAAAGTGCTGGCCGGCAGCGCCACGCACACGCTCGCCTGGACCGGTGCGACCGACCGGCTCGTCCTGGACACCCGCGACCTCACGGTGCTGGGTGTCGAGGGGGAGACGGCCGACGGCTGGGAGCCGCTGGAATACAGCCTCGCGGTGCCGGACCCGGAGCTGGGTTCCGCGCTGACGATCCGGACCGCGGGTCATCCGCGGGTCAAGGTCAGCTACCGGACGGCGCCGACCGCGACCGGTCTGCAGTGGCTGGAGCCGGCGATGACCGCGGGCGGCGTGATGCCGTTCATGTTCAGCCAGTCGCAGGCGATCCACGCGCGCAGCTGGGTCCCGGTGCAGGACACGCCCGGCGTCCGGTTCAGCTACGCGGCCCATGTCACCGCGCCGCCGGAGCTGATGGTGCTGATGAGCGCCGACAACGGCACGACGTCGCGCCGCACCGGGTCGTACGACGTGGTGATGCCCGAGCCGATCCCGTCGTACCTGCTGGCGATCGCCGCGGGCGACCTGGTGTTCGAGCCGCTCGGCGAGCGGTCTGGCGTGTGGGCCGAGCCCGCGACGGTGCGCCGGGCGGCGACCGAGTTCTCCGACACCGAGGAGATGATGCGGGTCACCGAGGAGCTCTTCGGCCCGTACCGCTGGGGCCGCTACGACCTGCTCGTGCTGCCGCCCTCGTTCCCGTACGGCGGGATGGAGAACCCGCGGATGACGTTCGCGACGCCGACCGTGGTGATCGGCGACAAGTCGCTGGTCAGCGTGATCGCGCACGAGCTCGCGCACAGCTGGTCCGGCAACCTGGTCACGCAGGACAGTTGGGACGACATCTGGCTCAACGAGGGCTTCACGTCGTACGTCGAGAACCGGATCGTCGAGGCCGTGTACGGGACCGAGTTCGCGGTGATGGAGACCGCGATCAAGCAGCACGCGACCGTGGTGAAGCTCGACCCGCTGACGCCGGCCGAGCTCGCGGTCGAGCTGCCCGGTCTGCACCACCGGTCCGAGTACCACGGGAAGACGTCGACCGGCCCGCTCAAGGGGTCGTGGTTCCTGGCGTGGCTGGAGCAGCGGTTCACGCGCGAGGTGTTCGACCCGTTCCTGCGCGGGTACTTCGACCGGTTCGCATTCCGCAGCATCAACACCGACGACTTCGTCGAGCACCTGCGGGAGTACCTGGTCGCGGCGCACCCCGGGGTCGTGACGGAGGCCGAGCTGGCCGCGTGGCTGTACGAACCGGGCATCCCCGGGTTCGCGGAGCGGGCGGTGTCGGCGCGGTTCCAGGTCGTCGACGAGGCGCGCGGCCTGTGGCTGTCCACGGGCGAGCTGCCGCACGGCGCGGAGCGGTGGACGACGCAGGAGTGGCTGCGGTTCCTGGACGCGGCTCCCGACGTGCTGAGCCCAGTGCTGCTGCAGCAGCTCGACCGCGGGTTCGGCCTGACCGGTACGGCGAACGGCGAGATCGCGCGGCGCTGGTACCAGATCGTTGCCGCGAGCAGCTACGAGGCGGCGTACGCCGAGATGGCCGAGTTCCTCACCCGGGTCGGCCGGATGAAGCTCGTCCTCCCGGTCTACCAGGCCCTGGCCGGCACCGACCGCGCCTTCGCCGCGGAGGTCTTCGCCAAGGCCCGCCCCGGCTACCACCCGATCACCACCGCGGCCGTCCAGAAGATCCTCGGCCAGTAGACCGGGCAGTAGACCGGACGCGCTTGCCAAGGGCAACACGCTGCGGCGCCGGACCTGTGTGCATTGGACCGGGTACGACCCGGTCCGCCGGCTGATCGACCAGCGGAGCAGACCGGACACGACGGTGATCGGGGTCGAGATCCCGATGATCGGGACCGGCGCCAGCCTGAACGTCGCGGTCGCCGGCTCACTGGTGCTGTACCGGCTGGCCGGGCTGCTATAGGTCCAGCTTGCGCCGGTGCGTCCGGTACTGCGGGCGGTAGCCGAGGCGATCGTTGGTGCGGCGCATCGCCACGTTGGTGTCGACCGTGTCGGTGCGCAACCCGTCGAGATCGGGGAACCGGCGCCGGGTCTCGTGGATCTGCGCGGCCTTCATCCACAGCGCGAGCCCACAGCCGCGGTGCTCGGGGAGGACGGCGGTGCCGTAGTGCTGCCCGTCGCCCTTCCCGTCACCCGGTACGACGACCTCGGTGAAACCCGCGATGCGGCCGGTGCCGTCCACGGCCGCGACGACGGACAGGTGCTCGCCGCGCTGCGCGATCAGCTGCGCGGCGTACCTGGTCCGCTCGACGTCCCAGACGTCCACCGGGGTCGCGATCGTGCCGGACGGCGCATCGTTCATCCCGGCGCGCGCGTCGGTGAAGGTCTGCACCAGTTCGTCCGGTGGCACGCCGTCCCACGACACCAGCCGGTACCCGGCGACCGCCGGTACGTCGGGCGTGGTCGTGGACAGATCCAGCCGCGCGTAGATGAGCGTCAGGCCGATGCTGAACCCTCGCCGCTGGAGGAAGCGATCGCCGATCGAGTCGACGTCGACGTCCGCGACGATCGTCCGTACGTCGTGTTCGCGCGCGCCGTTGACGACCGCGCCGAGCAGTTGCGTCCCGATCCCGCGGCCGCGCTCGGCGGGGTGCACGGTGAGGTCTGCCTCGCCCAGGTGCGCGTGCGCCTTGCGGCTGTGCAGCCGGAGGAACGCGGAACCGACCGGCGTGCCGTCGGCCTCCGCGGCCAGCCACGCGATCCGGCGGCTGAACGGCTTGAAGTCGGGATCTGTCAGCGGAATCACTCTGATGCTCAAGCCGTCAACATAACGCGGTCCCGGGATCAGGTGCCGCGCGGAGGCCGATCGGCTAGCGTGGCCCGCAGGCCGAACGGGGAGAGGAGCCCAGGGGTGGAGCAGCTGGACGACGACGTGCGCGTCGTACGCACGATCGGTGCCGACCATGTGGCGCTCCGCGAGCAGGTCCTGGCGGAGCTGCGCCGGCGGATCGTGGACGGTGAGTACCAGGAGGGCGAGCGGCTGACCGAGACCCGGCTCGCGGACGACTTCGGTGTGTCCCGCAACCCGGTCCGGGAGGCTCTGCGCGTGGTCGAGGCCGAGGGCTTCGTGCAGATCCTGCCGCGGCGGGGCGCGGTCGTCGCGACACTCGACGAGACCGCGGTGCGCGACCTGTTCGCCGTACGGCAGCAGCTCGAGACGCTCGCCGCCGGGCATGCGGCGGAGCGGGCGACACCCGAGGGCATCGCGATGCTGCGCCGCCTGGTCGAGGACGCGAACGCCGCCACGAAGGCCGGGGACTTCGACCGGGTCGCGGAGCTGAACAGCGCCTTCCACCGCGCCGTGATCGAGGTCAGCGGCAACCGGTGGCTGCTCTCGATGTCGGCCGCGATGTACCACCACGTGCACTGGGTGTTCCGCGTCGGCGCCGCCCAGCGTGCACCGCACTCGTCCGAGGAGCATGTCCGCCTGGTCGACGCGATCGAAGCCGGGGACGTGGAGGCCGCCACCGAAGCAGCCCGCCTCCACGTCGAAGCCGCCGCGAAGGCAGCCCTCCGCCTTACGGCGTGATCGGTAGGGACCGCCAGGCCATCACAATTGCCACCCTCCTGCTTTCGTCACGCTCAGCACGTCGGGGGCGCCGCGATTGTGATGGCCTGCAGATCCGGGCTACCGGCCGACCGCGTAACCCTGCATGCCGCGTGGGTTTGCCGCGGCGGCGAGGATGCCGTCGGCTTCCTTCCGGACCGCGCACAACCGGCCGAGGCTCCACGCATCCGACTCGGTGACGACGTGCCCGCGCCGTGCCAGCTCGTCGACGACGGCGCGCCCGACGCGGGTTTCGACCACCAGGCCGCCCGGCTCCGAGGTGCGCGGGTAGAACGACGACGGGAAGCCGGTCGTGTGCCATGCGGGGGCGTCGATCGCCTCCTGCAGGTCCATCCCCGCGCCCAGGTGCCGCAACAGGAACAGCAGCTGCCACTGGTCCTGCTGGTCGCCACCCGGCGAACCACACGCCATCACCGGCTCGCCGTCCCGGAGCACAAGCGTCGGCGTCAGGGTCGTCCGCGGCCGCTTGCCAGGTGCGAGCGAAGCCGGCAGCCCTTCCTCGAGCCAGAACATCTGCGCGCGGCTGCCGAGGCAGAAGCCGAGCTCGGGGATCGTCGGCGACGACTGCAGCCAGCCGCCGCTCGGCGTCGCCGAGATCATGTTGCCCCAGCGGTCGACCACGTCGACATGGCACGTGTCGCCGCGCGTCTCCCCGACGGGCGAGACCGTCGGCTCGCCGGTCGTCGCGTCGCCCGTCTCGTTGCCGGCGGCAATCGACGGCAGCTTCGGCGGCCGTCCGCCGGGGCTGCCCGGGCGCAGCTCGAGCGAGGCGTCCGCGCCGATCAGCTTCGCCCGCTCGGCGGCGTAGGCGGGGGAGAGGAGCGTGTCGAGCGGTACGTCGGCGCCGTCGCCGTACCAGGCCTCGCGGTCGGCGTACGACAGCTTCATCACCTCGACCGTGGTGTGCACGCCCTCGGCGGTGTCGAGGTCGACGTCCCCGAGCTCCGCGAGTACGGCGAGGGACTGCAGCAGGCCCGGGCCTTGCCCCCACGGGCCGGTCTTGGCGACGGTGTACCCGTTCCAGTCGTACGTCGCCGCGTCCTCCCAGCTAGCCTCGAACGCGGCCAGGTCGTCGCCGGTGATCAGGCCGGCGTGGTCCGCGCCGCTGGAGTCGCGGTGCGGGATCCGCGAGAACTTGTCGATCGCCTCCGCGACGAATCCCTCCCGCCAGGTCTTCCGCGCCTGCTCGATCTGCGTCTCGCGATCCGGCCCGACTGCTGCGGCCACGAGCTTCTCGAGCGTCGCGGCGTAGGCCTCGTTGCGGAACCGGCCCGTGACCGGGCGGCCGCCGTCGAGCCACAGCGCGGCGGACGTCGGCCAGTGGTCCTCGAAGAGTTGCTGCACGGTGGCGATGGTGTCGGCGATCCGCGGCACGAGCGGGTGCCCGTTGCGCGCGTACTCGATGGCCGGCTCCAGTACGACGCTCAGCGGCAGGGTGCCGTGGTCGCGCAGCAGGAGCAGCCAGGCATCGACCGCGCCGGGGACCGTGGCCGCGAGCGGACCCGAGCCGGGCACCAGCGTGAGACCGAGCGAGCGGTAGTGCTCGATGGTCGCGCCGGCCGGGGCGACGCCCTGGCCGGACAGGACCCGCGGCGTCGGGTCGGCGGCGGTCGCAATGATCGCCGGCACCTCCCCGCCGGGCCCGTTGAGGTGCGGTTCGACAACGTGCAGCACGAACCCGGCCGCGGCGCCGGCGTCGAACGCGTTGCCGCCCAGCTCGAGGATCCGCATCGCCGACTGCGACGCCAGCCAATGCGTGGACGAAACCATCCCGAACGTGCCGCGCAGCGTCGGCCGGGTGGTGAAACTCATCGAGCGACTCCTTCTGTTGAGCGTACGTCGGGGCCGGTGCCGTCGTCCTCGACCAGGTGGCAGGCGACCTGGTGTCCACCTTCGCCGATCGTGCGCGGTTGTGGGACGACCGTCCGGCATGTGTCCACCGCGACCGGGCAGCGGGTGTGGAAGCGGCAGCCGGGCGGCGGGTCGATCGCCGACGGGAGGTCATCGCCGAGCAGGACCGGCCGGCGCGCGCGCTGCTCGGCGGGATCGGGGACGGGCGCCGCGGACAGCAGCGCCTGGGTGTACGGGTGCGCCGGCTTGCCGAAGATCCGCGCCCGCGGTCCCTGTTCCACGAGCTGGCCCAGATACATCACCGCGACCTCGTCCGCGAGGTACTCGACCGCGGACAGGTCGTGGGTGATGAACAGGCAGGCGAACCCGAGATCACGCTGCAGGTCCGCGAGCAGATTGAGTACGGCGGCCTGCACCGAGACGTCGAGCGCACTCGTCGGCTCGTCCGCGACGAGCAGCCGCGGCTCGGAGATCAACGCCCGGGCGATGCTGACGCGCTGCCGCTGACCACCGGACAGCTCGTGCGGCGCCCGCTGCGCCACTTCGGGCCGCAGCCCGACCCGGCGCAGTGCTTCGGCGACCTTGGCGGGGATGTCCTTGCGGCGCATCAGGCGCAGCGGCTCGCCGACGATGTCCCCGACGGAGAACCGCGGATCGAGTGAGCCTGCCGGGTCCTGGAACACGATCGACACGTCGCGGCGATGCGGGCGGAGCCTGCGGCGATTGAGATGGGTGATGTCGGCGCCGGCGAGCCTGACGGTTCCACCGGTCGGCTCGAGCAGCCGGACGATGCACCGACCGACGGTCGACTTGCCGGACCCGCTCTCGCCGACGAGCGCGACGACGGAGCCTTGCCGGATCCGCAGCGTGACGCCGTCGACCGCGCGGACCGGCCCGAAGTGCATGACGAGATCCTCGACGTCCAGGGCCGCCTCGGCGGGTTGGGAGACGGCGTCCATCAGACCTCCACTGGTTCGCGAACGGGGTTCCAGCACGCGACCCGATGCGGGGCGCCGGTGAGTTGCGGCTGGGACGACGTACAGGTGTCGACGGCGCGCGAGCAGCGGTCGGCGAAGGTGCAGGCGTCGGGTTGCTCGGTGAGGACCGGGACCAGGCCGGGAATCTCGTTCAGCCGCTGGGATTCCGCGTGCCGGCCGGCGGCGGGCGAGGCGCCGAGCAGCCCCACCGTGTACGGGTGCTGGGGGCGCGCGAACAGGTCGTGGACCTCGGCGGTCTCGACGACGCGCCCGGCGTACATCACCGCGACCCGGTCCGCGAGGTCCGCCACCACCCCGAGATCGTGGGTGATCAGGACGATGCTGGTCCCGAGACGTTCCCGCAGCCCGCGCAGTACGTCGAGGATGCCGGCCTGGATCGTCACGTCGAGGGCCGTCGTCGGCTCGTCCGCGATCAGGACCTTCGGGTCGCAGGCGACCGCCATCGCGATCATCACGCGCTGCCGCATCCCGCCGGACAGCTGGTGCGGGTAGTCGCCGACACGGCGCTCGGCGGACGGGATGCCGACGAGTTTGAGCAGCTCGACCGCGCGGGCGCGCGCCGCCTGGCGACTGAGGCCGACGTGCGTCCGCAGCACCTCGCCGATCTGGTGGCCGACGGTGAAGACCGGGTTCAGCGAGGTCATCGGCTCCTGGAAGATGTACGCGACCTCGCGGCCCCGGATCGACTGCAGCGTGCGTTTGCCGGCGCCGATGAGTTCGGTGCCGTCGAGCTCGACAGATCCGGTGACGGTCGCGGTGCGGGGGAGCAGGCCGGCGATGCTCATCGCCGTGACGCTCTTGCCGCAGCCGGACTCGCCGACGACCGCGAGCACCTCGCCGTCCCCGACCTCGAACCCGACCCGGTCCACGGCCGACAGCGGCCCGTCCTCGGTGCGGAAGGTGACGGACAGATCCTTGACTGCCAGAACAGTTTTCACCGGCGGCTCGCCTTCGGGTCGAGAGCGTCGCGGAGGCTGTCGCCGACGATGTTGAACGCCAGTGTGAGCAGCATGATCGCGACACCGGGCATTACCGCGGCCCATGGCGCCCGGGACGCGAACTGCTGCGCGTCGGCGAGCATCGTGCCGAGGCTCGGAGCGGGCGGCTGGATCCCCAGGCCGAGGAACGACAGCACGGCCTCGCCGAGGATCGCCGCCGGGATGCCGACGGTCGCCTGGACGATGATCGCCGACCCCGCGTTCGGGAGGATGTGCCGGCCGAGCACCCAGGCGTCGCCGGCGCCCTCGACGACCGCCGCCGCGACGAAGTCGAGCGACTTCAGCCGCAGCGTCTCGGACCGGACGATCCGGATCATGCCCGGGATCTGGGCGATTCCGATCGCGATCGCCGCGTTGCCGAGGCTGGCGCCGCGGATCGCGGCCAGCCCGACGGCGAGGATCAGGAACGGGAACGCCAGCACCAGGTCGGTGAGCCGCGAGATCAGCGCGTCGACGGTCCGGAAGTAGCCGGCGATCAGCCCCAGCGGTACGCCGACCACCAGCGAGAACGCGACCGCGAGCACCCCGACGTGCAACGACGCGCGGAGCCCGAACATGATCCGGGAGAGCACGTCGCGGCCGAGGTCATCGGTGCCGAGCAGGTACCCGACGGTGCCGGGCGGGGCGAACGCGCGGTCGAGCTGGGTCTGGGTCGGCTCGTGCGGCGCCAGCCAGTTGGCGAACACCGCGAGGAACACGGCGAACGCCAGCACTGCCAGCCCGGTGAGTGCGAGTGGGTTGTGCAGGATCCGGCGGGCCACCCGGCGGCGGTTGCTGCGCAGCGGTGCCGGGTGGTCAGGCGTCACGGCTTCGGCGACGGCCATCACGCCTCACCTCGCACGCGGATCCGCGGATCGATCACGGAGTACAGCAGGTCGACCAGCAGGTTGATCACGATGTACGCCGTCGCGGTCACCAGCACGACCGCCTGGATGACGGGATAGTCGCGCTGGAAGACCGCGTCGACGGTCAGTTTGCCGAAACCGGGCAGGGCGAAGATCCGTTCCGTGACGACCGCGCCGGAGATGAGCGCGCCGAGTTGGAGGCCGACGATCGTGACGACCACGATCAGGCTGTTGCGCAGGGCATGTCTTCCGACGACGGCCCGGGGCGGGAGACCCTTCGCCTCCGCCGTCCGGATGTAGTCGGCGGACAGGGCGTCGAGCATCGACGACCTGGTCTGACGCATGATCACCGCCGCCAGACCGGTGCCGAGGATCAGCGCTGGGAGAATCAGGTGGTGGAGGTTGGCCACCGGGTCGCTGAAGAACGGCACGAAACCCGAGGCGGGGAAGAGGCCGAGGGCAACCGACAGGTACAGGATCGCCATCAGCCCGAGCCAGAAGTGCGGCACCGACAGGCCGAGCAGTGCCAGCGCGTTCGCGGCCCATTCGGCCGGGCGCCCACGCCGTACGGCGGCCACCACGCCGGCGCCGACCCCGATGACGCTCGCGATCAGGATCGCCAGCACCGACAGCTCGATCGTCACCGGCAACGCGCTGACGATCATCGACCGCACCGGAGCGCCGGTCCGGATCGACTGCCCGAGGTCACCGCGCGCCGCGTGGCTCACGAACTGCCAGAACTGCACGATCCACGACTGGTCAAGCCCGTACTGCTGCCGGATCGCCCGCAACGACTCCGGATCGCGATCCTCCCCGGCCAGCGCCAGCGCCGGGTCGCCGGGCAACGCCCGCACCCCCGCGAACACCACGATCGTCGCGAGCACGAGCGTCACCGCGGACTGCCACAGCCGATTGAGCAGGTACCGCCTCACTTGGCGAATCCTGCGAAGGCGGTGCGGATCACGCCGTCCGGGTAGACCTGGATGCCGAGCAGCTTCTTCGAGACGCCGGTGAGGTTGCGCTGGCGGTACATGTAGATGATCGGGTCGTCCTGCTGCAGCTTGCCGACCACCTCGCCGTACAGCTTCACGCGCTCGGCGCGGTCGGTGGACTGGCGGGCGTCGGTGAGGAGCTTGTCGACGTCGGGGTTGCTGTAGCCGGAGACGTTCTGGCTTCCGGTGGTGCCGACGAAGTTGTAGATGTTCGCGTCCGGGTCGACGCGGCCCGACCAGCCGAGCTGCAGCAGCTCGAAGTCACCGCGGTCCTGCTGGTCCAGCAGCGCGGCGTACTCGACGGGCTTGATGACCAGGTCGAAGCCGCCGTCCTTCACCATGCCCTGCAAGGCCTGCGCGAGCCGCAGGCTGTCGGGGTTGTTGGAGGTGATCATCTCGACCTTGTACGGCGTGCTGACGCCGGCGTCGGCGAGCAACTGCTTGGCCTTCGCGGGATCGTGCGGCGGGCAGACCTGCGCCGCGTCGGAGGTGAACTCGCTCTTCGGGGACACCGGCGAACAGGCGACCGTGTTGAGGCCGTTGAAGATCGACTTCACCAGCGCGTCCCGGTCGATCGACAGCGCCAGGGCCTGGCGCACCTTCGGGTCCTTCGCGATCGGCGTGTCGAGCTGTTTCTGCGGGTTGCCGATCCCGTTGGCGTTCCCGATGTTGATCGTCAGGCCCTGGTAGCCGAGCGACTGCGACTGCAGCACGCTGACGGTGTCGTCCTTCTGCAGCGTGGGCGCGTCCTGCGACGAGAGCGAGTCTGCCACCTGCGCGTCACCGGACTTGAGGTTCGCCGAGCGGATGCTGGAGTCGGTGATGATCCGGTACTCGATCGCGTCGAGATGCACCTTCGCCGCGTCGTAGTACAGCGGGTCCTTGACGACCTTGATGGAGTTCTGCGCGACCCGGTTGGCGAACTTGAACGGGCCGACGCAGACCGGCGCGTTCGAGAAGTTCGCGCCGAGCTTCGCGACGGCGGCGGGGCTGAGTACCATCCCGGCGCGGTCGGCGAGCGCCGCGGTCAGCGGGGCGAACGGCTTCGAGAGTTTGATGACCACGGTCTTCGCGTCCGGCGTCTCGATCGACGTGATCGGGCCGAGCTCGCTCTTGCGGGCCGAGCCGGCGAGCGTGAGGTCCCGGTTCAGCGAGGTCTTCACCGCGTTCGCGTCGAACGTGCCGCCGTCGGCGAACTTCACGCCCTCCTTGAGCGGGATCGTCAGGCTGAGCCCGTCGGACGAGATCGTCGGCAGTGCGGTCGCGAGCTGCGGCACCACCTTGGCGTCGGAGCCGAGGTCGTACAGCTTCTCGCACATGGTGTGGAAGACGTAGCGCGAGTACAGGCTGCGCGACAGCGTCGGATCGAGCTTGTCCGGGTCGGCCGACAGCGCGACCGTCAGGGTCCCGCCCTGCTTGACCTTCGCCGGGTCGGCGGCGTCACCGAACACGTCCTGCCCGGCGGCGGTCGACTGGCCGCCGCCGGACTGGTTGTCACTGCCGGCCGGCTCCACCGGCGAGCAGGCGGTCCCGACGAGGGCCAGCGCGGCGACCGCCGCGCCGGCCCCGATGAAACGGTTCAGTGACAGTCGACGAGTCATCACGTTGCTCCTAGTAGGCGGGGTACTGTCGACTGTTTCATGTATACAACCGGGGTGCGCAAGTGATTCGGCGAGTTTGACTGAACCTTTTACGACCGCCGTACGGACTGTCAGCCGGTGACCGGGTAGGTCAGAGTTCCGGCCGGTACGGCGTGGTTGCCGAGCGCAAGCGCCATCAGGTTGGGACCGTCGTACTGCGGATGGTGGATGCCGAACTCGGTCGCCTGCCGGAAGCCGAACCGCGGGTAGTACTCAGCGTGGCCGAGGACGAGCGCGGCAGGCTCCTCGCGGTGACGCGCCGTCGCCAGCGCGGCCCGCACTGCCGCTCCGCCGGCGCCTTGACGCTGGTACGCCGGGAGTACGGCCACCGGTCCGAGTGACAGGACCGGTACGTCGTCGACGTGACAGCGGGTGAGGAGCGCGTAGGCGATCGGCGTGTCATCAGACGTGGTCGCGACGAACGAGAGTCCCGGGATCCAGGCGACGGAATCGGCGCGGAGCGCGTCGAGGAAGTCGACCTCGAACTGCCGGCCGAACGCGTCGCGGGTGAGGTCGCGGAGCGGCTCGATGTCGGACGGCGTCTCGACACGGGTGTTCCAGATGTTGGACAACGTGGTGCCTTTCGGAGGGTTCAGCGGATGAGTTGACTGACCGAAAGCGCTGCCGGACATGCGGCAGCGCGAGCTCGCGCGGTCATCAACTCACCTCCTCCTCCGAAGTCGTGACCAACTTTAACTCAGGGTGAGGCGTCCATCATTCCGATTTCGCCGGACGCATCACCGACGCCGTCGAGGACGGCCGAACGAGGGGAACTTCAGTGAACGTTGTCGTTTCGGGGGACCGCAAAGGTCCGGCCAAGTGGAGACGCTACGCCCTGGGAACCGGCGTGGTCGCCGCACTCCTGACGACCGCCGCGTGCGGGTCCGGCAACGCGGCGGACGGGAGCAAGCCGTCCGACCAGCAGAGCGCCACGACCTCGGCGAGCGCAACCACCTCGACGACCCCGCCGTCCGCGTCGACCGAACCGGTCGCGTCGAGCTCGGCCAAGCCGTCGAGCACGCCGAAGCCGACCAAGGCGACCAAGACGACGACCGGTGCCGACGCGAGTGTCGACCTGTGCACCATGGCGGACCTGACCTTCACCGTCACGAACTACGACGCGCAGGGTGAGGACGTTCGGCACTTGATGCTCGTGGCAACGAACTCGAGCGCCAAGAAGTGCGACGTCCAGAACTACCCCGAGGTCACGCTCGGCGACGCCCAGCGCTCCGCGCCGGCGATGGAATCGACCGGCCCCGGCGAGGCAGTCACCCTTGCTCCCGGTGAGAAGGCGTACGCCGGTGTGCTCGCCACTGGCGGCAAGATGGACACCTATCCCGTGAAGTACCTGACGGTCGGGCTCGGCAGCCCCGGTGGTGAGGCCGAGGCCGAGAAGCCCGTCAGGGTGAAGATGCCCGTCACCTCGTTCGAGGCCGACGACGGTCAGCGCGTCACCTACTGGGCCGGCACCGAGGGCCTCGCCATGCGCCCCGTCACCCAGTCCTGACGGACTCCGCCGGCCTCACCACTCGACGACCAGCGGGTCCTTGGACGGCGGACCGGCCGGGACCCAGGTGTCGTCGACGAGCCGGTACGGGTGCCAGCGGCCGTTACGGTCCAGCCTGAGCTGGGTGTCGGCGCCGAGCGTCAACCGGTTCGCCGAGGTGTGGATGGTCAGGTCGTCGTCCGCGGCGAGCAGTTCGGTCCGCGCCCGGTTGAGCTCGGCCGGCTCGGGTGTCCAGGCGTGCTCGAGGACGTCGAGGCCCGGCGCGCCGCCGTACCGCCAGGCTTGGATGCCTGGGGCAACGTCCCGGTCGGAGGACTCGGTCAGCGTCGCGACGAGCTCCGGGAAGTCGGTCGCCAGGCGCACGGTGTCCTGCCACTCGTCGAGCGCCTGCGGCTCCGCGGTGCCGTGGAGGAGCGCGTTCAGGATCGAGCGTGCACGGCGGGCGGCGTCGAGCACCAGTAGCTGCAGGACGTGCGAGCCGAGACCTTCGGGTGGTTCGATGCCGGCGACGGCCAGATCGTCGGCGCTCACCTTCGCCGGCAGATCGGGCGGCTCCGGCAGGTCGCCGGGCGAGGCCGCGAGTACGTCAGCGACGGCGACGCCCGGTGCTGTGGGTTGGGACGACGACGCTTGGAGCTCGTCGAGGAGATCTTCGCGGCTGCGGCCGCGCAGCAGGAGCAGGACGAACGGGTCCGCGTCGAGGAGCCACGCGACTTGGTAGCAGAGCGCCGCGGCGTGCTGGCAGGGCAGCTCCCATGCGTCGCATGTGCAGCTGGAGTCGAGGTCGCCGATGCCGGGGAGCAGCGTGACGCCGGCATCGGCCGCGGCCTCCACCAGGTTGTGCGGCATCTCGCCGTCGAGCAACGCCGCGATGTGCCCGGCCCGCGCGGCGAGCTGCTCGCCGAAGCGGCGCCAGTCGTCATCGGTCAGCTCGTCGACGTGCACCACTGACTCGTAGGTGTCCTCGGGCGCGTACACGGTAGCGGCGATCCGTCCGGGGCTGATCGTGATCGTGCCGACCTGGCCGGAGTTCGCAGACCGGCGGCCCTTGCGGAGCTGGCCCGCGTCCAGGGACGTGTCCTCCATCGCCTGCACCCAGGCCTGCGCCCACCACGACCTGCCCCGCGTGCTCCGGTGCTGCGCGGCGAACGCCGGGAAACCTCGCGCGGCACTCATCGGGCACCTCCGCGCAGCTCGACGAGATCGGCCAGCTCGGCATCGGAGAGCTCGGTCAGCGCGGCCTCACCGCCGGACAGCACCGCCTCGGCCAGCTCACGCTTGGCGGCGAGCATGCCGGCGATCCGGTCCTCGATGGTGCCTTCGGCAATCAAGCGGTGGACCTGCACAGGCCTGGTCTGGCCGATCCGGTACGCCCGGTCGGTCGCCTGGTCCTCGACCGCCGGATTCCACCAGCGGTCGTAGTGCACGACGTGATCCGCACGGGTCAGGTTGAGCCCGGTCCCGGCCGCCTTCAGCGACAGCAGGAACACCCGCACCTCGCCGGCCTGGAACCGGTCGACCATGTCCTCGCGCCGCGCGACCGGAGTGCCGCCGTGCAGCAGCTGGGTGGGGATGCCGCGCTCGGCGAGATGCCGCTCGAGGAGGCGGGCCATCGCGACGTACTGCGTGAAGACGAGCACGGCGCCGTCCTCCGCGACGATCGTCTCGAGCAGCTCGTCGAGCAGCTCGAGCTTGCCCGAGCGACCGGTCAGCCGGGCGTCGCCGGGCTCCTTCAGGTACTGCGCGGGGTGGTTGCAGATCTGCTTCAGCCCGGTCAGCAGCTTCACGATCAGCCCGCGGCGCGCCATCCGGTCGCTGGCCTGGACCTCCGCCATCAGCTCGCGAACCGTTGCCTCGTACAACACGACCTGCTCGCGGGTCAGCGACACCGGCTGGTCGGTCTCGGTCTTCGGCGGCAGCTCCGGGGCAATGCCCGGATCGGACTTGCGCCGCCGGAGCAGGAACGGCGTGACGAGCTTCGCGAGCCGTGCCGCGACCTCCTCGTCCTTGTCCGCCTCGATCGGCGTCGCCCACCGGCTGCGGAACGTGCCGAGCCGGCCGAGCAGCCCCGGCGTCGTCCAGTCGAGAATCGCCCACAACTCGGAGAGGTTGTTCTCCACCGGCGTGCCGGTCAGCGCCACCCGGGCCTTGGCCGGCACGGTCCGCAACGCCTTCGCCGTACCGGACGAGGGGTTCTTGACATGCTGCGCCTCGTCGGCCACCACGAGCGCCCACGGGTGCTCACCCAGCCGTGCGGCGTCCCGCCGGAGCGTCCCGTACGTCGTCAGCACGAAACCTTCCCGCGCGTCGTCGAGTGAACGGGACGTGCCGTGGAAGCGCCGCACCGGAGTGCCGGGGGCGAAGCGCTGCACCTCGCGCTCCCAGTTGCCGAGCAGCGACGCCGGGCAGACCACGAGTGTCGGGCCCGCGGTGTCCGCGGACTGCTGGCGGTGGAGATGCAACGAGATGAGCGTGATCGTCTTGCCGAGGCCCATGTCGTCGGCGAGGCAGCCGCCGAGGCCGAGCGATGTCATCCGGGCGAGCCAGCGCAGACCGCGCAACTGGTAGTCGCGCAGGGTGGCCTGCAGACCCGGTGGAGCTGCGGGCGGGTCGTCGGCGCGGTCGGGATCGGCGATCCGTGCGCGCAGGTCGTCGAGCCACCGGGCGGGCGTGACGTTGACCTGTCGGCCGTCGATCTCGGTCGTGCCGGTCAGGGCGACGCCGAGCGCGTCGATCGCGGTGACGGGTTTGAGGATGCGGTCGCGGGCCTTGCGGGCGAGCTCGGGGTCGATCAGCATCCACTGGTCACGGAGCCGGACGACCGGCCGGGTGGCTTCCGCGAGCCGGTCGAGCTCGGCCTCGGTCAGTGGGTCGTCCCCGAGCGCGACCTGCCAGCTGAAGTCGAGCGTCTTGTCGCCCTGGAAGAAGCCGGGAAGGTCGCTCGGCGGCCCGTCGGCCGAGGTGATCGCGGCGCGGGCGGTGAGCTCTCGCCCGAGGCTGCGCGGCCAGTGCAGCTCGATGCCTGCTGCCGCGAGTCGTTGCGCCGATCCGGCCAGCAGGTCGGCGACATCGTCGTCGGCCAGGTCCATCCGGTCCGGCACGGCGGAGTCGAGCAGGCGGGTGAGCGGCTGCCAGACGCGGGCGGCGCGGCGGATCGCGAGGGTCGCGTCGATCCGTGCGCGCGGGCCGAACCCGGGAACGTCGTCGGACCAGACATCGTCCGCATCCCTGACCAGGGTCGGGTCCTTCAGGCTGTGCAGCTGGACGACGGCGCTGAACGCGAGCGAGTCGGCGAGGTCGATGCGCAGCGAGATCCGTACGCCGGTGTCCAGGCCCACCGACACCTCGTCCGCCCAGGTCCGCAGCCGCTCCGCCCGTTGGGGTGCGGCCGCGGTGAACAGATCCGTCCGGTGTGCCTTCGCGGCCGCGGGCGACCTCGGCATACCGTCGGCCACCGCGTCCAGGAACTGCCGCAACAACTCCTCGGCCACCGGCAACCGCACCTGGTCGGGCGAGTCGGTGAGGGGCAGTGCGCGGGCCGAGGCGGGCATGGCTTCGGCGAGGGTGAGCAGACGGGTGACGTCATCGGGCTCGAGCGGGCCGACCCGCCAGGCGTCGTGGCCGTCCGGCGTCACGCCGGGAAGCAGCTTGCCCCGGGCAACCAGCTGCAACCCGACCAGCGCGGCCCCGCCCCAGAACGCGGCCGAGGGATGCGCCCCGGCCGCCCGCCGCATCCGCCCGAGCACCGGCACCGCCTCGGCCACCGGCAACTCGACCGCCCGGACGTCCTGCAGTTGCCCGCCGACCATCAGCGTGAGGTCGGCCTGGTTGCCGACGCCGAGGGGGAGTGGGTCGCCGGAGGGATCCCAGAACGCTACCCGGCTGCTGCGTGGTGGATCAGCCGGCCGGAAGACCACCGCGTATCCGGCCAACTGTTGCCCCGTGTCCACCAAACCGACGACCTCCTGCGCGCTCGCGAATGACCAATGAACTTCAGACCGGAACCGCTTCGGCGCCTTCCGCGCCGGGCTGCTCGAACTGGGTGCGATACAGCTCCTCGTAACGGCCACCGGCCGCCAGGAGTTCCGCGTGCCGGCCGCGCTCGACGATGCGGCCGGACTCGATCACGAGAATCTGGTCGGCGGCCCGGATCGTCGACAGCCGGTGTGCGATGACGACGGCCGTCCGGCCGGCGAGGGCCTCGGTCAGCGCTGCCTGCACGGCGGCCTCGTTCGTCGAGTCGAGCGCGGCAGTTGCCTCGTCGAGGATCACCACCCGCGGCTGCGCGAGCAGCAGCCGGGCGATCGTCAGCCGCTGCCGCTCGCCACCGGACAGCCGGTACCCGCGCTCACCGACCACGGTGTCCAGCTGGTCCGGCAACGACCGGATCAACTCACCCAGCCGGGCCCGCTCCAGCGCGTCCCACACCTCGTCCTCGGTGGCCTCGGGGCGTGCGAGCAGCAGGTTCTCCCGGATCGAGTCGTGGAACAGATGCCCGTCCTGCGTGACCATGCCGAGCGTGTCCCGCAACGACTCCGCGGACACGTCGCGGACATCGACTCCGGCGAGCTTCACCGCGCCCGAGTCCACGTCGTACAGCCGGGGGATCAGCTGCGCGATCGTGGACTTGCCGGCGCCGGACGACCCGACGAGGGCGACCATCTGCCCCGGCTCCGCACGGAACGAGACGTCGTGCAGCACCTCGACCCCGCCGCGGGTGTCCAGCTTCGCGACCTCCTCGAGCGAGGCCAGCGACACCTTGTCCGCCGACGGGTACGCGAAGCTGACACCCGCGAACTCCACTGTCACCGGCCCCTCGGGCACCCGGCCCGCGTCCGGCTTGTCCTTGATCAGCGGCTCCAGGTCCAGCACCTCGAAGACCCGCTCGAAGCTCACCAGCGCCGTCATCACCTCGAGCCGCGCGCTCGCGAGCGCGGTCAGCGGCGAATACAGCCGGGTCAGCAGCAGCGCCATCGCGACCACCGCGCCGGCGTCGAGCTGGTCGCGCAACGCGTAGAACCCGCCCAGTCCGTACACGACCGCCAGCGCGAGCGCCGACACGAGCGTGAGCGACGTGACGAAGATCCACTGCACCATGGCCGTGCGGACGCCGATGTCGCGCACCCGCCGCGCCCGGACAGCGAACTCGTGCGACTCGCGCGCCGGCCGCCCGAACAGCTTGACCAGCGTCGCACCCGGAGCCGAGAACCGCTCGGTCATCTGTGTGCTCATCGTGGCGTTGTAGTTCGCCGCCTCGCGCTGCAGACCCGCCAGCCTGGTCCCGATCCGGCGCGCCGGGACGACGAAGACCGGGAGCAGAATCAATGCGAGCAGAGTGATCTGCCACGACACCCGCAACATCACCACGAGGGTCAGCACGAGCATCACCAGGTTGCTGACCACACCGGACAGCGTGTCGCTGAACGCGCGCTGCGCACCGATGACGTCGTTGTTCAGCCGGGAGACCAGCGCGCCGGTGCGCGTCCGGGTGAAGAAGGCGATCGGCATCCGCTGGATGTGGTCGAACACGGCGGTCCGCAGGTCCAGGATCAGGCCCTCGCCGATACTCGCGGACAGCCAACGGGTCAGCAGGCTGAACCCGGCCTCGGCGACCGCGATGACGGCGATCAGCAGGGACAGTTGCAGGACGACGCCGACTGCCTTGCCGCCCACGATCGCGTCGACCACCCGCCCGGCCAGCACCGGCGTGGCGACCGCCAGCACCGCCGCGCCGATGCTGAGCACGAGGAAGGCGATCAGGTACCGCCGGTGGGGCCGGGCGAAGGCGAGGATCCGGCGCAGGGTGGCGCGCGAGAAGGGCCGCTTCTCGTCCTGGGCGTGCATCGCGTGGTAGAGCGAGTTCCACGCGGTCATTTCCATACTCACGGCTGGACTCCGGTGATTCGATCGATCGGGGACGTCGATGATTCCGTAGACCACCGACAAAACCCGACGCTAGAACCTCGACGTAACTTGAGGTCAACTGCGTACGCTGTACGAAGAATAGCCGCTACGAGAGAATCACGCACATGAACCAGGAGTACAGCGGGAGTGGGGACCCGGCGAAGAGTCTCGAGCTGCTGTGGCGGAGGCGGCCGGTGCCGACGCGTGGGCCGAAGCCGGCGCTGACCGTGGACGGGATCGTCGTGGCCGCGGTGCGGGTCGCGGACGCCGAGGGGCTGGCCGCGATGTCGATGCGCCGCGTCGCCGACGAGCTGGGCGTCGGGGCGATGACGCTGTACCGGTACTTCCCGGGCAAGGGTGAGCTGCTCGACGTCATGCTCGACACGGTGTACGGCGAGCTGCCGCGGCGCGTCGTACCGGGGGACTGGCGAGCTGCCCTGGACGAGGTCGCCCGCGAGAACCGGGAGCTGTACTTGCGCCACCCCTGGCTGCTGCAGGTCGCGATCAGCCGCCCACCGCTCGGCCCCAACGTGATGGCGAAGTACGAATGGGAGCTGGGTGCGGTCGAAGGTATCGGACTCACCGACCTCGAGATGGACGCGACCGTCGCGCTCGTCAACGGCTACGTCCACGGCGCCGTCCGTACGGCGGTGGAGGCGCGCCAGGTGATCCAGCGGTCCGGGATGACCGACAAGGAGTGGTGGCTGGCGCACGTCCCGCACCTGGACCAGATCGGCGACCTGGAGAAATTCCCGCTCTCGGCGCGCGTCGGCACCGCCGTCGGGAATGAGTTCGACGCGCCGTACGACTCCGAACACGCGTTCGAGTACGGTCTGGAAAGGCTGCTGGACGGTGTTTCTGCGCTGGTTGCGAACCGGCCTACGCCACGGGGGTAAATGCAGTTGTGAGTGAGTACTCACTCAGTTACCGTGGATCTCGTGAGTCCACGAGCCACCCCACTGCCTCCCGAGGAACGACGCGCCGCCATCGTCGCGGCCGCGCTGCCGTTGCTCGAGGAGTTCGGGCCCGAGGTCAGTACGAAGCAGATCGCCGAGGCGGCCGGGATCGCCGAGGGGACGATCTTCCGCGCGTTCGGCAGCAAGGACGCGTTGATCGAGGCGGCGATGGCGACCGTGTTCGACACCTCCGACCTGGTCAAGGCGCTGGCGGAGATCGACCGTTCACTGCCGTTGCGGGAGCGCGTGGTGGCGGCGGTCGGAATCGGCCAGCGGCGGCTCGGCAAGGTGTTCAAGCTGCTGTTCGCCCTGCGGATCCAGCGCCCGCCGGACTTCCGGAAGGCGACCGCCCTGGACAAGGCGCGCCAGCAACGGCAGTCCGACCTGGCCAACGCGGCGTTCGCCGAGCTGATCCGGCCCGACGAGGAGCAGCTCCGGCTCCCGGCCGAGGAGGTGGTCCGGCGGATCAACCTGCTGACCTTCTCGGCGACCCACCCACTGATTTCCGGCGGCCACGTGCTGACCGCCGAGGAGATCGTCGACTTCGCCTTCGACGGTCTCCTCAAGCACGGCAAGCACCACACCGGTCAGCCGCCGGCCTCCGAGGACATCGCCGAATTCGCGCTCGACGGTGCCCGCCATCACGACTCTGGGGATGATTGATGTTACTTCGCGTCTTGCGTACGCACCTGCGTCCGTACGCAGGAAACCTGTCCCTGGTGGTCGTCCTGCAACTGGTCGGGACGATCGCCTCCCTCTACCTTCCCAGCCTGAACGCCGACATCATCGACAACGGTGTGGCCAAGGGCGACACCGCCTACATCATGAGCACCGGCGGCTGGATGCTCGCCGTCAGTCTGCTGCAGATCGTCTGCACGATCACCGCGGTGTACTTCGGCGCGAAGACGGCCGCCCTGTTCGGCCGTGACGTCCGCGCCGCGGTGTTCCACCGGGTCGGGGAGTTCTCCGCCCGGGAGGTCAACCAGTTCGGCGCGCCGACGCTGATCTCCCGCAGTACGAACGACGTGCAGCAGATCCAGATGCTGGTGGTCACGACCTGCACAATGCTGGTCGCGGCCCCGATCACCATGGTCGGCGGCGTGATCATGGCGGTCCGTGAGGACGTCGGGCTGTCCTGGCTGGTTGCCGTCGCGGTGCCGCTGCTCGCGGTCACGATCGGCTTCATCGCGAGCCGGATGGTGCCGCAGTTCCGGAAGATGCAGAAGAACATCGACGGCGTGAACCGGGTGCTGCGCGAGCAGATCACCGGGATCCGGGTGGTCCGGGCGTTCGTCCGCGAGCCGCACGAGGTCGAGCGGTTCGGCGAGGCGAACCAGCACCTCACCGACACCGCGATCCGGGCCGGCCGGCTGATGGCGCTGGTGTTCCCGACCGTGATGCTGATCCTGAACATGTCCAGCATCGCCGTGCTGTGGTTCGGCGCGTCCCGGGTCGAGAACGGGACCATGGAGGTCGGTGCGCTGACCGCGTTCCTGAGCTACCTGATCCAAATCTTGTTCTCGGTGATGATGGGCGTGTTCGTGATGATCATGGTGCCGCGGGCCTCGGTCTGCGCGGACCGGATCTCCGAGGTGCTGGACACCGATTCCTCGGTCCGGCCGCCGGTCACGCCGATCACGAACTTCACCGGGCGTGGCCAGCTCGTGTTCGAGCGCGCCTCGTTCAAGTACCCGGGGGCCGCCGAGCCGGTCCTGCGGGACATCAGCTTCGTGGCGTCGCCGGGTCAGACGACCGCGATCATCGGCAGCACCGGCGCCGGTAAGACGACGCTGCTGTCGCTGGTGCCGCGGTTGTTCGACGCGACCGAAGGGCGGGTGCTCGTCGACGGCATCGACGTACGGGAGATCGAGCCCGAGGCACTCTGGGAGCGGATCGGCCTGGTGCCGCAGCGGCCGTACCTGTTCTCCGGGACGGTGGCCAGCAACCTGCGGTACGGCAACCCGGACGCGACCGACGAGGAGCTCTGGCACGCGCTCGAGATCGCCCAGGGCCGCGACTTCGTCGAGGCGATGCCCGAGGGGCTGGACGCGCCGATCGCCCAGGGCGGCACGAACGTGTCCGGCGGTCAGCGGCAGCGGCTCGCGATCGCGCGGGCGCTGGTCCGCAAACCCGAGATCTACCTGTTCGACGACTCGTTCTCGGCGCTCGACCTGTCGACGGACGCCCGGCTGCGGGCGGCGTTGCGACCGGTCACGCGGGAGGCCTGCGTGGTCGTCGTCGCGCAGCGCGTCTCGACGATCATCGACGCCGACCAGATCGTGGTGATCGAGGACGGCGCGATCGTCGGCAAGGGCACCCACCAGGAGTTGCTCGACACGTGTCCGACGTACGTCGAGATCGTCGAGTCCCAGCGTTCCGCGGAGGAGGCGGCATGAGCGAGCAGAAGCCGTCGCTCAACGGGCAGAGGCCGGCGCCGAACGGGCAGAGGCCGGCGCCGAACGGGCCGGAGCCGGGCGCGGCGAAGACCGTCAAGGCGACCGAGCGGCCGACCACCGGGCGGGCGTTCGGTCCTCCCGGCGGCATTCCGGGGGACAAGTCGATCGACTTCCTGCCCTCGGCGAAGCGGCTGCTGAAGCGGCTCCGGCCGCACCGGATGCAGGTGTCGGGCGTCGTGCTGCTGGCGGTCTTCAGCGTCGGGCTGTCGGTGCTCGGCCCGAAGATCCTCGGCCGGGCGACCGACATCATCTTCGCCGGCGCGATCGGCAAGCGGCTGCCGAGCGGTATGACCAAGGAGCAGGTCATCGAGCAGACCCGCGCGTCCGGCAACGGGCGGCTCGCGGACCTGCTGCAGGGGATCGACCTGATCCCGGGCGTCGGCATCGACTTCGATGCCTTGCGCAACGTCCTGCTGCTGGTCCTGGCGCTGTACGCCGGCGCGTTCTTCCTGTCCTGGGCGCAGGGCTACATCCTGAACGGCGTCGTCCAGCGGACCATTCTCGACCTGCGGTCCGAGGTCGAGGAGAAGCTGAACAAGCTGCCGCTGAGCTACTTCGACGGCGCGCCGCGCGGTGAGTTGCTCAGCCGGGTGACGAACGACATCGACAACATCTCGACCAGCCTGCAGCAGACCCTGAGCCAGCTGCTCACGTCGCTGCTGACGGTGGTCGGCGTGGTCACGATGATGTTCGTGATCTCGCCGCTGCTGGCGCTGATCGCGCTCGTCACGATCCCGATCTCGATGGTGCTGACCGCGGCGATCGCGAAGCGGTCGCAGGTCCGGTTCGTGGCTCAGTGGCGGCACACCGGCGCGCTGAACGGCCAGATCGAGGAAGCGTTCACCGGGCACGAGCTGGTGAAGGTCTTCGGCCGGCAGAAGGAGATCGAGGCGAGCTTCGCGGAGAAGAACGAGGAGCTCTACAAGGCCGCGTTCGGCGCGCAATTCATCTCGGGCCTGATCATGCCGCTGATGATGTTCATCGGGAACGTGAACTACGTGGTGATCGCGGTCGTCGGCGGTCTGCGGGTCGCCTCCGGCACGATGTCGCTGGGCGACGTACAGGCGTTCATCCAGTACTCGCGCCAGTTCACCCAGCCGCTCACCCAGGTGGCCTCGATGGCGAACCTGCTGCAGTCCGGCGTGGCGTCGGCCGAGCGCGTGTTCGAGGTCCTCGACGCCGAGGAGCAGGTGCCGGACGACGCGACACCGGAGAAGGTGACCGACGCGCGGGGCCGGGTCGAGTTCGAGCACGTGTCGTTCTCGTACGACCCGGACAAGCGGCTGATCACCGACCTGAGCCTGGTCGCCGAGCCAGGGCAGACCGTCGCGATCGTCGGCCCGACCGGCGCCGGCAAGACCACGCTGGTCAACCTGATCATGCGGTTCTACGAGCTGAACGGCGGCCGGATCACGCTCGACGGCGTGGACATCACCGAGCTCACCCGGCACGACCTGCGCTCGCGGATCGGCATGGTGCTGCAGGACACCTGGCTGTTCGGCGGCACGATCCGGGACAACCTCCTCTACGGCAACCTGAACGCCACCGAGGAGGACATGCTGGCGGCCGCGAAGGCGACGTACGTCGACCGCTTCGTCCACAGCCTGCCCGACGGCTACGACACGGTCATCGACGAGGAAGGCAGCAACGTCAGCGCCGGTGAGAAGCAGTTGCTCACCATCGCCCGCGCGTTCCTCGCCGACCCGCAGTTGCTGATCCTCGACGAGGCGACCAGTTCAGTCGACACCCGCACGGAGGTCCTGGTCCAGCGCGCCATGGCCGCCCTGCGCTCCGACCGCACCAGCTTCGTCATCGCCCACCGCCTGTCCACCATCCGCGACGCGGACCTGATCCTCGTCATGGAGAACGGCGCGATCGTCGAACAGGGCAACCACAACGAACTCCTCACCCTGGACGGCGCCTACGCCCGCCTCTACAACGCCCAGTTCAGCGGCGCGGTAGTAGACATCGACGAGGAAGCCGCAGCCCTGACCGCCCCAGCCACGCCAGCCGCCCGCCCGATGGCCCGCTGACTCGGTGGGCGGGGACGCCACGCAGGGGTCCCCGCCCACTGCAGCCTGTGGATAACTTCCGCGCCGGTATCGCCTTCTGTGCGGTACTTGACGCATGCCCACGAACTTCGTCCATGAACGCGGCACCCGGACCGCCCACCGGGTCGCGACGCGACTGAGCGTCGACGACCCCGCGGACGTCAGGACCCTGCTGGACGCCTACCTCGTGACCTACGAGTTTCCGAGCGCCACCAAGGCCTGACTTTCCCGCAGGTGCGAGGGTTCCGGGGCACGGCACCCCGGGCGGATCCCCCGAACGCGGTCGGCGGGTATCAGATGCTGACGGACTACCTGCGCGGCGAGCGGGTGACGGTCGGACAGCCGGGGAGCCGGGTGGCACTGGTTGACACGAGCTTCAAGGGCAGTGCCCAGGAGTTGTTGGCCGCGGTCTACCCGGAGACCGAGTTCGTCGGACGGTATGCGTTCCACGGCGAGTCGCCGGACGACCCACATCCCGGAAGCAAGAAGGGCTATGAGGTACACGACGCCACCGGACCCGTGCAGTCCGGTCAGCGTCACGATCCGGACCCGCTGAAGGGCCTCAGCAGAGCGCGGTTGGCGC
Source organism: Kribbella sp. NPDC004138 (assembly GCF_053603655.1). Lineage (NCBI taxonomy): Bacteria > Bacillati > Actinomycetota > Actinomycetes > Propionibacteriales > Kribbellaceae > Kribbella > Kribbella sp. NPDC004138. The sequence goes on along the minus strand of NZ_JBSGFZ010000003.1, from coordinate 291,301 downwards.
CGCGTCTCCGTGACCCTCGGGTGCGGGAGGGCGTGAAGGTGATGAATCTCAAGGCGGTCGCCGACCTGGCCCGGGATGCCGCCGTACTGCGTGATGCGGGAGGCAACTACCGTCGGGGGCTGGAGGACGGGGCCGGCCGGTACCGCGGCGAGCTCCGGGCGTGGATCGAGGGCCGGGCGACTGATCCGCGGCCTGCGGAGTTCCTCGACTCGTTCGTGTATCGGGCCGACAACCGGCAGGTGCAGGCGCTACAGCGGACCTTGGACCGCGCGCAGGTGCCGGAACATGACCGGCAGGCGATCTGGGCCGCGTACGAGCGGTGCGGGAGTGACGGCGACAAGCAAGTGTTCGTCGAGAATGTGTTCAGCGCGATGCGGAAGGGTGGAAATGGCGATGGGCGAGGATCGCGAAGAGGATCCCGTGGCGGAATGGATGGCGCTTGCGGGATGGGCCGCGATCTTTGACGAGTCCGACGATCTCGGCTTGATCGTCGGCGGGCCGCCACCGTCACCCGGCCCGCCGGCGATCGCCACGGCGCCGATGATCATCGACACCGATCTGGGTGGGGATCCGGACGACACGGTGGCGTTGGTGGTGGCGGCTCGGCGGGTGCCGGAGTTGCGGTTGGTGGTGACGAGCGACGAGTACGGCGGGGAGCGGGCGCGGCTCGCGCGGTACCTGCTGGATCTGGTCGGACGGCCGGATGTGCGCGTCGTGGCTGGTTCCGATCTGGGGAACAGCCGGATGTGGGTGATGGACGGGGTCTGTCCAGCTGAGGTCCCTCGGCAGGACACCGATGTGGTCGGTGTGATCGACGAGGTCTGCTCAGGGATCGAGGGACGGATTCGCTGGGTCGGCACGGGACCGCTGTCGAACCTTGCGCGGCTGCAACGCGAGGTGCCGGTGCTGATCCCGCGGATGGCGGTCACGCAGATGGGTGGGGCGATCAAGTACCGGGATCCGTCGCGGGCCGAGCACAACTTCCGGGTGGACGCGGAGGCGGCGATCCGGATGGTGCCGGAGCTGGGACGGTGGAATCCGAGGTTCGTGCTGTCGGACGTGACCTTCAACCCGGCGATGGAGATCACCCGCGAGTCCGCGCTCTACCAACGCTGGGGCCGCCCGGACGCGCAACCGTGGGAGCGGGTGCTGCGCGAGCACTTCGACCGCTGGATGGTGAAGTATCCGGGGTCCATGCAGCACGATGCGCTGACACTCGCGGCCGCGATGCTCTGGCCGGGTGTGCGGTTCGTGCGTGAGCACGTCGCGCTGGACGGCATCGGGCGGATGAGTCTGACGGCGGACGGCGAGGAGATCGCGATGTCGATCTCGGCGGACTATGCGGCCTTCATGACCTGGCTGGAGGACGCTTTGCAGTAGGGAAGGGCCGCCGTGTGAGCGGCGGCCCTTCTCGGGATCACGTCCTGGGTAGGACGAGGCGGGGGTTTCGGGTCAGCAGGATGCCGAGGGTTGCGTAGCCGATGAGGAGGTGGGTTCCGCCGACCCAGCGGGAGGCCTCGGTGCCGAGGAGGATGTACGACGGGACTGTGACGACTGCCCAGCTCTCCGCGACCAGTGGCCACCAGCGGAGGACGCCTTGCCAGCGGCCGGTGACGGCGAGCTTGACGGCGATGACGGCCATGCCGAGCATCGACAATGGCCAGCAGATGTCCATCGGCGCCAGCCACGCGGCGGCTTGCAGGTCCGTCGGCAAAACGCCGTGCAGCAGGGACCAGAGGCTCGCGATGCCGAGGATCACGGCCTCGGCCTTCAGGAACCTTCGGGCGGCCCGCCCGGTACCGATCGCGCCGGTGCGGTACTGCACCGCCAGCAAGCAGAAGATGCCGAGCTGGAACAGCAGCCCGGTCAGGTCGCCGATCCGGCCCGGGATGCCGTGCGGGTCCGTCGTGAACACGAAGATGCTCGCGGCCCACGCCAGCGCCCCCATCGTCAGCCCGAGACCGAGCCGCTGAACCGCCCGCTCCGACATCCCGGAAGCCGCCGGAGCCGCGGAAGCCCGCGAAGCCGTCGAAGCCCCGGAAGCCCCGTGCCGCGGTGGCACTGCGTCGGTACGTGCTCTGGCTGGTGTTGTGGTCATGGTGTCCTCCCCCTGAGGTTCGTTGTCGATCACGAGTCTTCGGGGCGCGCCGACCCGGCCGGCAGGGCCTCGGGTCCTCGTGAGTGTCCCGAATGCATTCGGGACAACTGACCCGCGACGCCGGGACACACTCTGAGTCACAATGCAGCGGTGGGGGAGGAGACACGGAGGGGATGGGGGCCGGCCGCACTCGGGGCGGCCGTCCTCCTGCTGTGTGCGGCCACCGTGGTCCTCGACCTTCGCAACGGCACCAACATCCCGTCCGCCGCCGAGCTGGACGCGGGCTGGACGTCCGCCCTCTCGGGTCTGGCCCTGGTCGTCCCCGGCCTGCTGCTCCTGCACCGCCTGCCAAGGCACCTGGTCGCGTGGGTCCTGACGGGCTCCGGCCTGCTCTGGGTGATCGACGGCTTCGCCTCGAGCTGGGCGGCGTACGCCGTGTACACGCATCCCGGTCTGCCTGGCGCGTCGGCCGCGTACTGGTTCTACGCCCGGATCGGCGCCTTCCTGCTGCTCGGGCTGCCGCTGCTGATCCTGATCTTCCCGGACGGGCGACTCGTCGCCGGCCGCGTCTGGCGTGGTCTGTCGATCGCCGGCATCGGCCTCACGACGCTGCTGCCGCTGCTCCTGCTCGTTGCGCCGAGCTCCGTGATGGAGCGCTACCACTCGGCGGCCCTGCCACCGGAGATCGCCCGGCTATCGCTCGATCCGCTCAGCATCGAGCTGCCGTACGACGTCTGGGCCGCGCTCTTGCGGATCGCGTACAGCGCCGTGATCGTGAGCCTCGTCGTACCGTTCCTGGTCACCGTGCACCGCTACCGCCGAGCCGGCCAGAGCAATGACCGCGACCGCAAGGCCCAGATCCGTTGGCTGATGTGGGCCGCGCTGGTCGCCATGCTCGTGCTGATCGTGCCCTTCCACAACCCGCCCGCCGTACCGGCCGTCCTGTTCGGTCTCGCGATCGCGCTGACGTCCGCGGCGGTCGTCGTCGCAGTCACCAAGCACCAGCTGTACGCCGTCGATCGGCTGCTCCCGGCCACTTTCCTGTACGGCGTTCTGGCGGCGCTCGTGGTCGGCGTCGACCTGGCGGTGTTCGCGATCGCGGGCGGGGTGCTCGGCGAGCGCGACGCCGCGCTGGTCGCGATCGCGGTGGTCGCGGTGGTCTACGCTCCGCTGCGCGACCGGCTGTGGCGCTGGGTACGGCGCCTGGTCCGCGGCTCGCGCGAGGATCCGTACGCCACGATGTCCACGCTCGCCGAGCGGCTCGAGTCGGCCGCGGATCCGGAGCGGCAGTTGGGTGCGGTGGCCCGGACGGTCGCGGAGGCGTTCCGGTTGCCGTACGTCCGGGTCGAGATCGACCGGCCCGGCGGGGAGCGGGTGACCGTCGAGCACGGCCGCGAAGTCGGCCGGGCGCACGCCCTGCCCGTCGGGTATCGCGGTGAGCCGATCGGGCGGCTGGTGTTCTGTGCGGGCGGCGGTACGGCGTTGTCCGAGCGGGACCAGCGCCTGCTCGGAGACCTCGTGCGCCAGGCGGCCGCAGCGGCGCGGGCGAGCGAGCTCAGTGCCGAGCTGCAGAAGAGTCGCAGCCAATTGGTCGCCGCACGCGAGGAGGAGCGGCGCCGGATCCGGCGGGACCTGCACGACGGCCTCGGCCCGAGTCTCGGCGCTGTGGCGCTGCGCATCGAGACCGCGCGCAACCTGGCCGGATCGGCCCCCGCGGAGGCCGACCGGATGCTCGACCTCGCGAGGAGCGAGGCGGCGGCCGCGCTGGCCGACGTACGACGGCTGGTACACGACCTGCGGCCGCCGGCGCTCGACGAGCTGGGGCTGGTGCGGGCGATCGAGCAGCAAGCAGAGCGGTTCCGGCTCGGCGGACTGCGGGTGTCCGTCGACGTCGGCGTCCTCGGACCGCTTCCGGCCGGTGTCGAGGTCGCGGCGTACCGGATCGCGTCGGAGGCGCTGACCAACGTCGCACGTCATGCGCAGGCGTCGCGGTGCGAGATCCAGCTGCGGCTGGAGGACGCGACGCTGGAGTTGTCGGTGACCGACGACGGTGTCGGGATAGGTGCCGAGGTGAATGCGGGGGTTGGCATGCTGTCGGTGCGTGAGCGAGCCGCTGAGCTCGGGGGCGTCTGCAGCGTCAGCTGTCCGCCGGTGGGTGGCACTGTGGTCCAGGTCAGGCTGCCCTTGGACGCTGTACCGGAGGTTGTGAATGGCTGAGACCGTGCGCGTGATGCTGGCCGACGATCACCCGGTCTACCGGGACGGGTTGGCCGCCCTGCTCGGGTCTCTGGACGGCGTCGAGGTCGTCGGTACGGCGTCCGACGGTGTGGAGGCCGTGGACCGGGCGCGCGAACTGCAGCCGGACGTGGTCGTGATGGATGTGCAGATGCCGCGGCTGGACGGGATCGAGGCGACCCGGGCGATCACCTCGGACAGTCCGCACATCGGTGTCGTCGTGCTGACGATGGCCGAGGAGGACCAGACGCTGTTCGCGGCGATGCGGGCCGGTGCCCGCGGCTATCTGCTGAAAGGCGCCAACCAGGCGGAGATCCTGCGGGCGATCACCGCGGTCGCGCAGGGCGAGGCGATCTTCGGTCCGGCGATCGCCCGCCGGGTGGCCGAGTTCTTCGCGGCGGAGCCGGTAGCTACCCCGAACAGTCCTTTCCCGCAGCTGACCGCGCGCGAGCAGGAGATCCTCGCGCTGGTCGCCGCTGGGCGTTCGAACGCCCAGATCGCCGCCGAGCTCTTCCTGTCACCGAAGACGGTTCGCAACAACGTCTCGAACATCTTCGCCAAGCTGCACGTCGCCGACCGGGCCGAGGCGATCATCCAGGCCCGCAACGCCGGTCTCGGCCGCTGACTATCCGGCGGTACGGCGGGCGTAGGCGCGGGCGGCTCGGACTCGGTCGCCGCAGCGGGTGGAGCACCAATGGCGGCGGCCGTGGCGGATCAGATAGCGGTTGCAGGGGGTGGCGTCGCAGGCGGTGAGGGCTTCGGCTTCGGGGCTGGTGAGGAGGTCGGCAGCGTTGGCGGAGATGGCGGCCAACGCGTGCTCGAGGATCTCGTTGGTGGGACAGGGCGCCGCTCGGTACGGCCCGGTCTTGTCGTCCCAGTGCAGGAGCTCGGCGGTCGGGACGCGGGTGAGGGCGTCGTTCACTGCGTCCAGCGCCGCGGGCAGAGCCGGCGCGCCAGTGACGCGCGCGGCGAGCAGTGAGCGGACGTGCTCGCGGAGGGCGCGGAGCTGGGTCGCGCACATCTCCTGTACGTCGGCGTCCTCGGGCGCGAGGTTGTGGGCTGTGAGCCACTCGTTCACCGAGGCCGGGCTGCCGAGCAGGTCGACGTACTGCCCGCCCGGGAGCGCGATCGCCGTGTTGGCGAAGTCCAGCGCGAGATGAGTGTCGGCGCCAGGTGCGGGCGGCAGCGGTGACTCCATGGATCTCATGGTACAAGTTGCGCCCATCCGTGAGAAAGCTCTACCGTTCTCACGGATGTAAGCCAATCTATCCGTGAGGTGATCATGAGGCTGACGGCGTTGCTGGTCTGCGTGTTCGGAGTGACCACGGGGGAGTTCGTGGTGGCCGGGATCCTCCCAGCGGTGGCCGGGGATCTGGGTGTATCGATCCCGGCGGCGGGCCTGCTCGTCACGGCGTACGCGCTGGGGATGATCGTCGGCGGCCCGTTGCTGACGGCACTCACTGCCGGCCGGCCGCGCAAGCCGCTGGTCCTCGCGCTGCTGGCGGTCGCTGTCACCGGGAACCTGCTGTCCACGATCGCACCCGGATACGGCGTGCTGTTCGCCGCGCGGATCGTGACAGCACTCGTCACGTCGACGTTCTTCGCCAACGCGATCGTGATCGCCACCGCCTCCGCGCCGCCGGACAAGAAGGCGTCGACCGTCGCGAAACTTGCCTTCGGCATGAACCTGGCGATGATCCTCGGCGCCCCGCTCGGCACCTGGATCGGGGAAGCGTTCGGCTGGCGGACGACCTTCGCGGCGATCACGGCCTGCTGCGCGACAGGCCTGGTGCTTGTCGCGCGCTTCGTGCCCGACGACCAGCCCGGTGTCCGCACCCGGGCGTTGGGGGAGTTCGCCGTGTTCCGCAGCCGCGAACTGCTCCTCGCGATCGCGATCACCGCCGTCGCCAACATCGGCGTACTGATGGTGTTCACCTACCTCGCACCCCTGCTGACAGGCCCCGCGTCGTTCCCGGCGGCGGCCGTCGCGCCGATGCTGCTGGTGTACGGCGTCGGCGCGACGATCGGCAACCTGGTCGGCGGCCGTCTGGCGGATCGGGCCCTGCTGCCGTCCCAGCTCGGCGCGCTCGCACTCCTCGTCGTCCTGCTCGTCGTCCTGAGGCTGAGCCCGAGCACGACACTGACCGGCGTGCTCGTGTTCGCCCTGGGCGCGGTCGGCGTCTCCGTGATCCCCGGCATGCAGGCCAGAGTCCTGACCACCGCCGCGACAGCCCCGACGCTGGCGATCGCGGTCAATGCCTCGGCGTACCAGGTCGCGGCGGCCTTCGCCGGCTGGCTGGGCGGTCGCGTCATCGCCGGCCCCGGCCTGCCCGCGATCTACGTCGTCGCGGCGGGCACCACCGTCCTCGGCGCCCTACTCACCGCCGTGGCGTTGCGGAGTCACGCCAGTACACGGCTCACGAACTCCCGGAAGCCGTCCGGCGCCGAGAACATCGGCATGTGATCAGCCTCCGGCAGCACCGTCAGCTCGGCGTACGGCGCCTGCGCGGCCAGCCGCCGTCCCCAGAGCTGAGTGCCGTCGAAGTCGCGGCCACCGATCAGGACGGAGATCGCCGTGGTGAGTTCGGTGAAGCGGTGTTTGACGGGTGGGTCGAGCTCGACGCCGTGGTGAACAGGCATCGTCATGACACGCGAGTTCGAGATCTCCAGACCGACGAGCAGCCGCCGGTCGTCGCCGCGGACGGCCGGGCACCAGCCTTGGACGTCGTGCTCGGCAGCAGCCGGTATGCCGTCGGACTCGAGCACCTTGGCCTGCCGCGCGAAGTGAGCGCGCATCACGACCCGGGCGGCCTCTTCGGCCGGTGTCGGGTCCGGGAACTCGCCGAACGACCCGCCGACGACGCAGAGGTGCGTGACCCGATCCGGATGCCGATGCGCGAACCCGAGCCCGCGCCGCCCACCGTCGGAGACTCCGACCAGCACAGCACGCTCGATACCTGCCGCATCGAGTACGGCGGCCAGGTCGGCGATCTCGTCGTACTCGCGGTCGGCCGGTGACGACAGGCCGGTGTCGCGGTAGTCCCAGGTCGTGACGCGGTGAGTCTCCGCGAGCCAGGCCACGGTCGACGACCACATGCGGACATCAGCCAGGCCGCCGTTGAGCAGGACGACGTCCGGGCCCGCACCGTGCTGCTCGAAGTACAGGTAACCGTCGGGAACGTTCACGAAGGGCATGCGGGCAGTCTGCTGCAGCGCGGACTGCCCGCCTATCGGGAATTCTCCCTAGCCGGCCCGGTTCAGACGGCGGACGGCGAGCTCGGCCAGCAGCGCCGCGCCGTCCGGCAGGACCGAGTCGTCGAAGTTCGCCAAGGGGGAGTGGTTGTCGGGTGCCGCGTCCGGATCGGCCGAGGCGCAGGCGCTGAGGTTGAGATAGACGCCCGGCACCTCCTGCAGGACATAGGAGAAGTCCTCCGCGCCGCAGCGCGGGTTGGGACGCTCGCGGAACCGGTCGGCGCCGAACACGTCCACGATCGTCTCGCGGGCGAACTCGAACTCCGCCTCGTTGTTGACCGTCACCGGGTAGCCGACCTGGTACTCGGCCTCGACCTGCACGCCATGCGCGGCCGCGAGCCCCTCGACCAGCTGGATCGATGCCTCCTGCACCTTCGCCCGGGCCGCCTCGGAGAACGTCCGCACGGTCGCGTCGAAGAACGCGTCGTCCGGGATGATGTTCTCCTTCGTACCGCCCGCGATGCGGCCGACCGTGAGCACGACCGGGTCGAACACGTCGAACTGACGCGTGACGAGAGTCTGCAGTGCGGTCACGATCTCGCACAGCACCGGGATCGGGTCCTTGCCCCGGTACGGCGTCGAGCCGTGCGTGCCCGCGCCGACGACGCGCACGTGCAGCTGATCGGCCGCCGCCATGAACGAGCCGGGCCTGCTGCTCCACATCCCCAGCGGCTGCGAGGACGACCCGACGTGCAGCCCGTACGCCGCGTCGGCCCGCCGGCCCGCCGCGTCGAGCACCCCCTCGCGGATCATGATCGGCGCGCCGCCGGACGTCTCCTCGCCCGGCTGGAACATGAACACCACGTCACCCGGCAGCTCGTCGCGCAGCGCCGACAGCACCTTCGCGGCGCCGACGAGGCCCGCGACGTGCAGGTCGTGACCGCAGGCGTGCATCATCCCGGGATGCTGGGAGGCGAACGGCACGTCGGTGCGCTCGGTGACCGGCAGCGCGTCCATGTCGCCGCGCAGCAGCACCACAGGACCGGGCCCGGCGCCGCCCCGCAGTACGGCGGTCACCGAGGACAGCTCCTTGCCGAGCGTGATCTCCAGCGGCAACCCGGCGAGCGCGTCCAGGATCAGCTGCTGCGTCTTCGGCAGATCCAGGTCGTACTCCGGGACCTGGTGCAGCGCCCGGCGCAGCGTGACGATCTCCTCGCGGAACTGCTCCGCCAGCTCGCGCGTCCTCACGCCTTCGGGCCCAGGTCGAGCGCGGTCATCACGCGCTGGGCGCTGCTGCCGAGCTCGAGCAGCTCGACGAGGTCCAGCCAGCGCTCCGGGTCCTTGATCTCGCGCGGCATCGTCGCGTCGTAGGTCCCGACCGGGGCGTCCTTCGCGACCGCCACCACCTTCGGCGCGACGTCCAGATAGTCGCTGTCCGCCAGGATCTTCTTCTTCACCCCGGGCGCCATCGGCGTCGTCGGGTCGGCGGCCGCGGCGCGGATCGCGTCCAGGTCGCCGTACGACGTGACCAGCGCGGCGGCGGTCTTCTCGCCGATCCCCTTCACGCCGGGCAGGCCGTCGGACGCGTCACCGCGGAGCGTGGCGAAGTCGGCGTACCGCTGGGCGGGGATCTCGTACTTCGCGAGCAGCGCCTTCTCGTCGTACACCTCGGCGCGGCCGACGCCGCGGGCGGCCGTGTAGACGACCCGGACGCCGCGGCTGTCGTCGATCAGCTGGAACAGGTCGCGGTCGCCGGTGACCACGTCGACCGGCATCGTCGCCTGGTGCGACAGCGTGCCGATCACGTCGTCGGCCTCGTGGTCCGGTGCGCCGACGACGGCGATGCCGATCGCCTCCAGGCAGGCGCGGATGTACGGCACCTGGACCTCGAGGCGGTCCGGCACGTCCTCGACCTGCTCGCCCTTCGGCGTCACGAACTCGACCCGCTGCGCCTTGTACGACGGGATCAGCGCGACCCGCCAGGACGGGCGCCAGTTGTCGTCCCAGCAGGCGACCAGGTGGGTGGGCCGGTGGTTGTCGGTCAGCCGCGCGATGAAGTCGAGCAGCCCGCGGATCGCGTTGGTCGGCGTACCGTCGGCGGCCTTCATCGTGTCGGGCACGCCGAAGAACGCACGGAAGTACAACGACGCGGTGTCGAGCAGCATCAGGCGCTGTCCTGTCTCAGCCATAGGGGGATGCTTTCACAGCCCGCCGACAGCTCGCGATGCACAAGCCCTTGCCACCGGCGCGTGGTAGACCAAAGATCAGTACCGACCCTGGGGAGGGGATGCGGATGCTTCGGTCGTGGTTGTGCAGGCTGATGGTGGTTCTTGGAGTGCTTGCGGTGCCGCTGCAGGCGGTGCCGGCGTCGGCGAACGTGGACAAACCCGTGACAGTGATGACGCGCAACCTGTACCTCGGCGCGGACATCCAGCGGCCGATCGAGGCCACCGCCGGACTCACCGGCGCGGCGGCGTTCGTCGCGCTGGGCAACGCGAACCACGTGACGCGCGCGATCGTGGACAGGACGAACTTCCCGCGCCGCAGTCAGCTGCTCGCCGAGGAGATCTCCGCGGCGAAGCCGGATCTGGTCGGGCTGCAGGAGGTCGCGCTCTGGAGGCACGGGCCTCTGGAACTGCCCGGGTCGGGGAGTCCGGGCGCGCTGAACGCGACGACCGTCGACTACGACTACCTGGCGATCCTGCTCCAAGACCTGCGCCGGACGGGCGTTCCGTACAAGGCGGTCGTGGTCCAGCAGGAGTCCGACGTGGAGGCGCCGTCCTTCGTCGGGAACCCGTTCACGGGTACGGCGACCGACGGGCGGGACGTGCGGCTCACGATCCGTGACGTGATTCTGCTCCGGGCCTCGAGCAACCTGCGGGTGCTGGACTCGGGCAGCGGTCAGTACAACGCCCGGCTCGTGCTGTCGGTCGCCGGCCTCCCGGCGACGTTCGTGCGCGGGTACAACTGGGTGGACGTCGCGCACGGCTCCGGGCGCCCGTTCCGCTTCGTCAACACGCATCTGGAAGCGTTCAGCTCCGACCTGGCGCTGGCCCAGGCGACCGAGTTGCTCGCCGGGCCCGCGGCCGACCGAGGCCGGACGACGATCATCGGCTGCGACTGCAACTCCGATCCGCTGAACAGCTCGGTGAAGCCGCACGACCATGTTCCGCACAAGGCGCCGTACGACTTCATCACCGGGCCTGGCGGATTCACCGACCTCTGGCTGACCTGGAGGCCCGCGAACCAGGGTTGGACGTCCGGGCTGAACGAGACCGTCGACGAGCCGGCGCCGCCGTCGTTCGACCACCGCATCGACATGATCTTCGCGCGCCCGGCGCCCGGCGAGCAGGTCCGGGTGATCGCGGGCGCGGTGACCGGCGCGGACAGTTCGGCCAAGGATCCGGTCACCGGCCTGTGGCCGTCGGACCACGCCGGGGTCGTGCTCACCGTCGCGAGATGACGAGCGGGCGGAGGGTTTCCTCAAGTAGTGTCTCCAGGATGGAGGACCTGGACCGCAAGATCGTCGGCCTGCTCGCGTCCGACGGCAGGATGAGCTTCACCGACCTGGGCAAGGCGACCGGCCTGTCCACGTCCGCCGTGCACCAGCGGGTGAAGCGGCTCGAGCAGCGCGGCATCATCCAGGGGTACGCCGCGACCGTCGACCACACGGCGCTCGACCTGCCGCTCACCGCGCTGATCGCGATCCGGCCGATCGACCCGTCCCAGGCCGATGACTCACCGGAACGGCTCCGCGACGTCCGCGAGATCGAGTCCTGCTACTCGGTGGCCGGCGACTCCAGCTACATCCTGGTGGTCCGGGTTGCCTCGCCGGCTGCGCTGGAGAACCTGCTGGCCGTGATCCGGGCCCGAGCGAACGTGTCCACGACCACGACGATCGTGCTGAGCACGCCGTACGAGCGCCGTCCGCCGGCGCTGTGAAGGTTCTGCTCAGCGACCTGTTCAGCACGCTGATCCACGGCGGCGACGTTTCGCGCGACCTGGTGAATGCCCGGATGGGCACAGTCCTGGGCGTCGACCCAGCACCGTTCCAGGCGGCCTTCGACGCTTCGTCGTACGAGCGGTTCACCGGGGCGTACGGCGACCTGCCGAGCACCTTGCGCGTCATCGCCGAGCGCTGCGGAGGCACCCCGACCGACGAACAGGTGCAGGAGGCAACAAGCCTGCGCCGAGCCCTCGCCCAACGACTGCTGAGCACGGTGCCGACGGCGACCTTGGAAACACTCGCCGCCTTCAAGGCCGCAGGCTGGCGGATCGGCCTGGTCAGCAACATCACCGCGGAAACCCAGCTCCAATGGCCCGGCAGCCCACTGGCCCGCTACTTCGACGCGACCGCCTTCTCAGCCGAGGTAGGCGCCGCCAAGCCCGACCCGGCAATCTACAAAACCGCCTGCGCGGCCCTGTCCGCCAACCCCCAGGACTGCATCTACGTAGGCGACGGCAACGACAACGAACTCCCCGCCGCCGCCTCCCTCGGCATGCACACCATCCGCACCCTCGAACACGCCAACAACGCCCCAACCTGGCAAGGCCCAACCATCAACACCTTCGCCGAGCTCACCAGCTACCTGGTTCAGAAACCGCCGGCCTGAACGACATCGTCGTTCGCGGCGAGCACTCGGATCTTGCCGCCTTTGCGCGGAACGGCCAGGGCGAACTGATGGAGAACCGTGCTGGTCAGCGCACTGTCGTACTCCCTGGTGGGCGGGCTGAACGCGGATGCGCGACTCCCCGGACCCCAGGAGATCGCGATGTCCGGACCGACCTGGACCTGGAACTCCTCGGTCAGCGACAGAAAGACCAGCGCCTCGCCCGAGGTCGTCAGGAACGCAGCCGGAGTCCCGGTCAGGGTGAAAGTGTCGATGACAGCGCGGTACGACTTCGGATCCTTGGCCAGGTTCGCCCTGGCGGAGGCGAGCTCGTTGAGCACGGTGGTGATGTCCGTTGAAGGGGCGAAGAGCGCGGCGTGCGACGACTTGGTGCCGGCGTTCAAGTATCCGGCGAGTGCCTGACCTGCAGCTTCCGGTGAGGCTGCGAGCTTCGCGCCGTCCGCGGCTGTGAGCGGACGCAAGCCCTTGAGCGGCGGGAGCTTGACCTTCTTCTCCGGGGTGACCTGATGGGTCACGAGCCAGGGATCACCCGCGGACTTTCGCTCCCACAGGTCGAGCACCTGATAGTCCTTGTACGCCGACATGCCGGCCGAAGCGACGAAGTGCATGGGATAGCCGCCGAACGTCGGTACGCCGAGGCTCGGCTTCACGTGGGTGGTCGGGTCGGCAATCTCCTTGCCCGTCTTGTCCAGCGCCCTGCTGATGCGGTAACCGGCCTGTGTCAGGCGAAGCTCGTCCCCGGTCTCGACGCTCGCGATCAGCTTCTCGTCACGACGCTTCGCGGCGGCGTTGCTGACGTCGTCGTACCGCTTGATGGCCGCCGCTGCAGCCTCGTCGCTGATGGCCGGGCGAGTCAGCGTTGTCACGGTGTCCGGCTGCGGAATCGCGGAGCATCCAGTCACCAGGCCAACCACGAGAACCACTCCCAGAACCCGTCGCACCCCACCCTGCACAGGCGGGCTGGTCGGTGCCTGCGGCAATGAGGCGACCTGCTGCGCCAGGGGCTTCGTGGGGCGGCGGCGGAGCAGGATGAGGAGGATGCCCAGGGCAAGGAGGACGATGCCCAGGGCGAAGACGGCGAGGGCGGTCAGGAACGCCTTCGGGATCTCGATGCCGAGGTCGAGTTGTACGTCGGGGGCGGTTTTGCCGTCGGCGTTCATGATGACGACGTCGTACGGGCCGTCCTCGATGGGCCAGGCGATCGACTGGCGGCCGGTGCCGCTCGCGTTGGTGACCCACCAGTCGAGCGTGGCGGGTGCGGCGAGCGGACCTGCCGCACCCTTCGAGTCTTCGGTGGACAGCGCGATCGGGAACTGGACCTGGACGAGCTTCGTGTGGGCGGTGCCCTTCAGATAGCTGGCGACGTCGAAGTCACGGGCGACTCCCACGAACACGGGCTGGTCCTTGGCCGACCGTACGTCGACGTGCAGGACCGGCCCGTTCCGGTTCAGCAGTTCCGGCGTACTCGCGATCGCCAGTCCCTTGCTGCTCAACGACTGCTCGCCCGAATGCACCGTGTCATCCGGCCCGATCAGCCAGAAAGCAGCCACACCACCGACGACCGCGACGACCAGCCCGGCCAACGCCACCAAGACACCGACAACCCTGCGGATCACCCGCACGCGCACTCCCGAGTTGGACAACCGGACGAGCGGCGATGCTAGCGGTTGCCGAGTGCATCCAACGGGTCACGCTCGGAGAGTTGCACGAAGTTGCACCAAGTTGCAGTCTCAGCCCGTGCGCGCCTGGGGGAGGGCCGGTCGGATGTCGGTGCGCGCTTAGCCGAACTCCTTGACCAACGCGAGGGTCAGCAAGCGCTCGTCCATGTTCTCGACGAGGAATTTCGGTAAATCATGGGCCTGTTTGATGTCGGGCCAGTGACGGACCAGGGTGGCGACAGTGTCGGCAACAGTCTCGAGGACGCTTCCGGCGTCTACTTCGGCGCGTTCGGCGAGTTCGCGGAAGCTCTTCGAAGTGATGTTCCGCGCGATCCGTCCACCGTTGAGCCGGAACGCCAATTCATCCTTGCGGAATTCAGGCTCGGGATACGCAGCCACCGATACCAGGTCGTAGGCGGGGGAGAGGCGCGGTTGGCGACCATCCGGATACCGAAGGGTCCAGTTCTTGAGATGGGCATCGAGGTTGCCCATCACAATCATGGCGGCGAGGCGTCGTACATACTCGTCCAGGTCTTCAGGGCAGAGCTGGGTAAGGACCCGGGCGATGCCGCTGTAGCTGGCGCGCTCGTACTTGAGGCCAGGTGCCGTCTCTCTGATCTGAGCGAAATCCTCCTGGTGTATCCGGCCCGTTGGAGTCCGGTCGAACCGCCGGACCGCGAACGCGAGTTCGTCAGGTCCGATCAAACCTTCAGGGAGGCCATGCAACTCGGAACCGCTCAGCAGTGCGACGTCAGGAACGTCGATCCCGGAGAGCTTCGCCCAGGTCAGCATCGCGTACTCGTTGATGGGGACTGCGGGAAAGCGGCGATCCGGCAACTTGACGATCCAGTCGCCGCCCTGGCCGCTCATCGGCAGGACCAGTCCCTTGCCCTCCCACCGCATCGAGAACTTGGCCTGGACCCCTGCGAGCGAGAATCGAACCGGCTGGCCGAGGTCGCCCGCAACCTTGTCCGTGAGTTCCGGGATGTCGCTGAGATCGGACTCGGGCACAACGCGAACCGCGCCAGGGAGGTCCTGTCCCAGGAAGCTGAGCAGATGGAAGTCGTGCGGGTTGGCCCTGCCGAGTTCCTGTCCGATGAGGCTGCGCAGCCCGCTGCCTTGCTCGGGCAGGAGGTTGGCGAACCATTCCGGAACTGAACCGCTCGCGGTCCTGCGCCGAGTCGGATCGCCCTCGAATGCCTGGCCGAGGACCGGATGGTCGAGGGCAAGATCCTCGTAGTCGAACCAGGTGTTTCCGTCGCTGTAACCAAGTGTGCCGACTCGCCGATCAACCAGGAACACACCGGCCGTGACACTACGCGGAGGCATCGGCATCCTCGTCGAACAGCGCGGCGAGTTCGGGGCCGTCCCGGAACCCGAACAGGGCTCGATTCTGGACGTGTTCGCCGATCACCCGACGTAGGAGCGCGGACCGGCGCTCCAGGAAAGTTGCCTCGTCGCCTTCCAGCAACAGAACGACCCCTTTTGCGTCGATGCCGTGGCTTGTCAGAAGTGATCCTGCCACCTTGCCGGCGAGGACTGCTTTTTGCAGACCGCCTGGGAAGATCTTGGGATGCATGATGCGGTTCGCCAAGCCGTGCGGACCAGCCGACGTCGGCGGCGAGAAAATCGGCTGCAGGAAGTCGGGCGAATCGAACAGGTCTTGTGGTGTGAGCGCTCGCCCGGCCTGCTCCCCGGCCAACATGCTCGGCCTCAGGGAGAAGAGGCCGAGCATGTTCAATTTTCCCTGGGCAGTGTTGAGCCGGATCTGGTCGAGATCGGGCTGCCAGTTGCGTGGCGGCGGCAAAAGCTTCAAGAGACGCTGCGCGCTGAGGAGCGGGTCGCGATCGACCGCACGGGCTCCCTGCCGCACGCCGACGGTGTTGCCCTGCGGCGCGACGCCGAGGACCGCGCCCCGCCAGATCCAGCGGCGAAGCAGTTCAGCCGGACGACCTTGCGGTGCACCGAACAGCGCGGCGAACCGTGCCAGCACTGGGATGTACAACGCATAGGGCAAGAGCCGAACATGCGGGATCTCGGCTAGATCCCGGAGATAGTCCACGACATGCCCCAGCGCCGTCTCCGTGGTTCGCATCGCAGCGCTGCGCTCGTCGTCACTGCTGAACTCTTTGCGGAAGTCTCGATCGACCTTGGGGTCGCGGATCGCCAGCATGCTCTGCAGAAGGACCTGTTCGGAGAAATCTCCGAAGCCGAACGCGTTCACCCGGTCGGCCAGTGCGCGGAGGTCGTTCGGCTGCTGGCCGGTCGAGATGGAATGCAAGGCGTTGAAGACCTCGGTGCCCTTGAGAGCCTTACCGAAGGTGTTCATCCGGTCGAAGATGTCGCGTAGTGCGCCTTCGTCGTCGCCCAGGACGACGTACATCGGGATGATGTAGTCCCGGATGGCAGCGATCATCTGATCGGCGAGTGCGATCTGCGTGGACGTCAACTCCGGTCTGTCGCGGATCCAGGCGTTCGCGCCGGCGGTGTCCAGCGCGAGACCCACCGGCATCCGGTATGGCGCAGATGCCTGATGGCGGGATTGTGAGACGAACTCGCCGGTCCGCAGGTCGCAATAGATGCGAAAGCGGGGATCTACGGTGGTCGGGTCCGCGGTGAGGGCGCCAACTAGACTCGTGATTCGTTGCTGGCCGTCCACGACCCAGTAGGCGTCAGATTGGCTGCCGGCGACGATCTCCAGGTGGCCGATCGAGATCCTGCCGGCCGCTGCGGGGCGCTGCCATACCAGAAGGTTGCCAATCGGATAACCGCGCATGATGCTGTCGAACAGTTGCGTGACGTCCTGCCTCTCCCAGCGGTACGACCGTTGGAACGGCGGAATGCGAAGCTTCCCGGCGCGCGCCCATGCCACCAGCTCGCTGGGCTTCGTGCTCTCGATCTTCGGCCGAGCCACAGCGGCCACCGCGACACCTCCTCGTCGCGGTCAGTCTAGCGACGGCGTCCGTGGCCCTGTACAAGACGCGCTAGGAGACGTCCCCGGCCGGCCGGGAAAGACGTGCAAAGTCTTCGGTGCCGCCCCCTGCGGTGGCACCGAAGACGGTTCAGGGTTAGTTGATGTCCAGCAGCTTCTGGGATTCGGCGGCCGCGCGGGACGCGGCGGCTCGTTGTTCGGCTTCGGCGAGGTGGTTGCCGGCGTGCTGGGTCCACCAGTCCTGGCCTTCGCGGGGAAGGGTGTCGATCGGGTCGTAGTACTCGTAGGTGCGGTTGAGCGCCTCGGGGTCCTGCTGCTCGATGCCGGTGCGGTAGTTCTTCTTCCAGTACGAGATGCCGCGCACTTCGTCGTACTCGGACAGCTGGTGCACCCAGCGCTTGCCGACGTACGGCACGTCGCAGACGATCCGCGGCGTCGCGAAGCCGGGCAGGTATCCGAGGATGCCGTGCTGCAGGTGCTGCGCCTCGCGCACCGAGACCCGCCAGTGCTCCGAGAACGGGATCATGTCGCACATGTAGAAGTAGTACGGCGTGATGTTCGCGCCGTCGAGCAACGCGAAGCACAGGTCGAGCAGTTGCGGGATCGAGTCGTTCACGCCGCGCATCAGGACGCCCTGGTTCCGCACGTCGCGCAGACCGGCCTCGAGCATCGCCTTCGACGCCTCGGCGACCAGCGGCGTCACGGACTGCGCCGCGTTCACGTGCGTGTGCATCGCGAGCATCACGCCGCGGCTGCGCGCCACCGACGCGACGCGCTCCACACCCGACAGCACGTCGGACGACAGCCAGTGCTGCGGCATCCCCATCAGCGCCTTCGTGGCCAGCCGGATGTCGCGGATGTTCTCGATGTCCAGCAGGCTGGTCAGGAACGCCTCGAGCCGCGGCCAGGGCATGTTCGCGACGTCGCCGCCGGACACGACGACGTCCCGGACCCCCGGCGTACGGCGCAGGTAGTCGAGCATGTCGTCGAGCCGGGTCTGCGGCTTGGCGACGAACTTCAGCTTGTCGATCACCGGCGTCGAGTTCCCGACCAGGTCCATCCGCGTGCAGTGACCGCAGTACTGCGGGCACGTCGGCAGGATCTCCGCGAGGACCTTGGTCGGGTAGCGGTGGGTCAACCCCTCCGTGGCCCACATCTCGTGCTCGTGCAGCGAGTCCCGGGTCGCGTGCGGGTGCGACGGCCAGTCGGTCCGCCGGTCGCTGAACACGGGCAGCATGTAGCGGCGGACCGGGTCCGCGTAGAACGCCTCGGTGTAGTCGGCGGCGCCGGCCGGGACGATCGTGTTCAGCATCTGCGGCGGCAGCAGCATCGACATCGTCGCGCGCTCGGCCTGGTCGCGGGTGAGGTCCTCGTAGAACCGCTCCTCGAGCAGGTCGCCCATCACCTCACGCAACTGCTTCACGTTCTTCACGCAGTGCGACCGCTGCCACTGCACCGACCGCCACTCGTCGGCGGTGACGTCCTTCCAGCCGGGCAGCCGGGTCCAGTCCGGTTCGACCAGCTCAGTGCGCCGGTAGAGGTACGGCTGGCCGTCGCCAGGCTCCGAAGACGCCAGCTCCGGGGTGATCAGGTCGGTCACAGGTCCTCCGCAGGGACGTGGGGTGATGCGGTCTGATGTGAGGATAGCGATAGAACTTCCCTCAGATCCAACAGTACGCCGTAAGAATTCCCGTCACGGCGCGCTGTGAGTAGTATTTTGCCCGACCGCACAGAGGAGGATCAGTGTCATCGAGCCCGGTAGGACTGCACCGCGTACTCGCGCCGTCCGGCGTGTTGCCGCAGGCGGCGGAGAAACTCGACGCCCGTCCCGGTATCTGGCCCGACGAGGTCCGCATCGCGGTCGAGCGCCTGAACCTGGACGCCGCGTCGTACCGCCAGCTGGCCGAGGCGCACGGCGGTGACGGTACGGCGATCCGCCGGGCGGTCCTGGACATCGTCGAGACCCGCGGCAAGATGCAGAACCCGGTCACCGGCTCCGGCGGGATGCTCGTCGGCGTGGTCGACGAGGCCGGTCCGGACTCGCCGCTCGGGCTCCGCAAGGGCGACCGGGTCGCGACCCTGGTGTCGCTGACGTTGACGCCGCTGCAGATCACCGACGGCCTGCGGGACTGGGACGGCAAGAGCGAGCAGGTGCCGGCGCAGGGACATGCGATCCTGTTCGCCCGGTCGATCGTCGCCAAGCTGCCGGACGACCTGAAGCCGGAGCTCTCGCTGGCAGTCATGGACGTGTGCGGCGCACCGGCGCTGACCGCGCGTGTGGTCGGCTCGTATGTCGACAAAGGCATAAAGCCTGTCGTGTCAGTAATTGGCGGTGCAGGTAAGTCCGGGTCGCTGTCATTGGCCGCGGCGCGCGCGGCGGGTGCCGCGCGCACGATCGGGGTCGTGCCGTTCCAGGCCGAGCACGACCGGCTGACCGAGGCGGGTCTGGCCGATGTCGTCGCGCTGGCCGACGCCCGCGATCCGGTGGCCCTGGCGCAAGCCGTCGAAGCAGCCGGGGGACCTGCGGACATCACTGTCGTGTGCGTCGACGTACCGGGGTGCGAGCACGGTGCGGTCCTGTCGACCGCGGCCGGCGGCACCGTGATCTTCTTCTCGATGGCGACCTCGTTCTCCGCGGCCGCGCTCGGCGCCGAAGGGCTGGCGGCGGACGTCACGATGCTGGTCGGGAACGGGTACGTCCCGGGTCACGCGGACTATGCGATGGAGCTGTTGCGGACCGAGCCGGGTGTCCGTGGTCTGTTCGAGAGCAGGCTGGCGGAGGATTAGGCCGTGCGCACACTTCTGACGAACGGCTCCGTCTACTCGCCCGCAGACCCCCACGCCACCGCGATCGCCTTCGATGACGGGGTGGTGACCTGGCTCGGTGACGACACCGGGGCGGGTTCGTACGCCGACGGCGCCGACGAGGTCGTCGACCTGGACGGCAAGCTGGTCACGCCGGCCTTCGTCGACGCCCACGTCCACACCGCCCAGGCCGGTGCGCTGCTGACCGGTCTCGACCTCGCCGGTACGACGTCACTCACCGACGCCCTGGACCGCCTGGCGGCCTTCGCGGCCAAGCTGCCCGAGGACGCGGTGATCGAGGGCGCCGGGTGGGATGAGACGACGTGGCCGGAGGGCCGGGTGCCGACGGCGCAGGAGCTGGATGCGGCCGGTGGCGGGCGGCGCGTGTACCTGTCCCGGGTGGACGGGCATTCCGGCGTGATCTCCTCCGCCCTGATCCCGACCGCCCACGGAGCTGGCCTGGACGGCACTGGCCGCTTGGAGCGGGACGCGCACCATGCCGTCCGGGACGCGCTGAGCGAGCTGATCGGTCCGGAGCAGCGGCGGATGCACATCACCGCCGCGCTGCAGGCGATGGCCGCGAAGGGGATCGGGGCGTTCCACGAGATGGCGGCGCCGCACATCGGGCCGTTGTGGGAGTTGCCGATCGTCCGCGAGGTGGCCGAGGAGCTCGGCCTGTCGGCGACGCTGTACTGGGGCGAGCCGGGCGCGTTCGAGCACATCGGCACCTACGGCCTCGCGGGCCTGGCCGGCGATCTGAACGCCGACGGCGCACTGGGTTCGCGGACGGCGGCGCTGCGCGAGCCGTACGCCGATCGCGCCGGGCACCGCGGGCACGCGTACCTGACGCCGGAGCAGATCGCCGAGCACGTGATCGCCTGCACCGAGCGCAACGTGCAGGCCGGGTTCCACTGCATCGGCGACGAGGCGCTCGACAACATCGCTCGCGGGTTCGAGCTCGCCGCCGAGAAGGTCGGCCTGCAGGCACTCGTCGCGGCCCGGCACCGGCTCGAACACGTCGAAATGGTCGACGAGGCAACGATCGCCGTCCTCGCCCGCTGCGGCGTGGTCGCGAGCGTGCAGCCGATGTTCGACGGCCTGTGGGGCGGTCCGGACGGCATGTACGCCGCCCGCGTCGGCGACCGCTGGCGGGGGATGAACCCGTTCGGTTCGCTGGCCCGTGCCGGTGTCGTCCTCGCCTTCGGGTCGGACTCCCCGGTGACCGAGCTCGGCGGCTGGGAAGCCGTCCGCGCGGCCGCGTTCCACCACGAGCAGTCCGAGCGGATCACCGTCCGGGCGGCGTTCCAGGCGCACACCCGCGGCGGCTGGCGAGCCGTGGGGATCGACGACGCCGGTGTGCTCGCGCCCGGCGCCGCCGCGACGTACGCGATCTGGGAGAGCGACGCGGACCTCGTCGTGCAGACGCCGGACGAGCGCGTCGCCGCCTGGTCGACCGATCCGCGGGCCGGCGTGCCGGTGCTGCCGGACCTGAGTCAGGGAACACCCACCTGCGTGCGCACGGTCGTGGGTGGCCGTGTCGTCCATCAAGCCGAGGGATTGTGATGCCGAAGAAGCTCGACCTCGATCCGGTCACCGTCCGGAAGGCGCGCAGCCTCGCGCGCAAGGCCGGCAAGCCGATCGTCGACCTCGCCCGTCAGCACACCACGGTGTCGGTCGAGCGGGCGGTGCTGCGGCTCGCCGGGCTGACCGGCGCCGACACCGAAGGCATCCCGTGGGTGAACCGGCTCGCCGACACCGTGCGGGCCGACGTCGGCCTCGAACACGGGCTCGCCCTGCCGGTCTGGGATGCACTGCTCCGCGGCGAGGCCGAGGACCTGAGCGTGCTGGCGCAGAAGGCTGCGTCCGGCTCCGTCAGGTTCCGGATGCCGGAGGGCCGCGACGCCGTCCGGGCCCGGTCCGCGGCACGGAGGGTCGCGGCCGCCGGGCTGAGGCGGATCGACGGCCGGCGGCGGGAGCGCGACCGGCTCGTCAAGCGGCACGGCGACCCGGAGCAGCGGCCGTGGATCTACCTGATCGTCGCCACCGGCGATATCTACGAGGACATCCCGCAGGCGCAGGCGGCCGCTCGTGAGGGCGCCGACATCATCGCGGTGATCCGGTCGACCGGGCAGTCGCTGCTCGACTACGTGCCCGAGGGCGCGACCCGCGAGGGCTTCGCCGGGACGTACGCGACGCAGGAGAACTTCCGGCTGATGCGGGCCGCCCTGGACGAGTCGTCGAAGGAGCTCGGGCGCTACGTCCGGCTGACCAACTACGCCTCCGGTCTGTGCATGCCGGAGATCGCGACGCTGGCCGGGCTCGAGCGGCTCGACATGATGCTGAACGACTCGATGTACGGGATCCTCTTCCGCGACATCAACCCGATCCGGACGTTCGTCGACCAGCGCTTCAGCCGGCAGATCCACGCGCGCGCCGGGATCATCATCAACACCGGCGAGGACAACTACCTGACCACGGCCGACGCGGTCGAGGCCGCGCACACCGTGACGGTCTCGCAGCTGCTGAACGAGTACTTCGCCAAGGAGGCCGGGCTCGAGGACTGGCAGCTCGGGCTCGGGCACGCGTTCGAGATCAACCCGGACCTGCCGGACTCGTTCCGGCTCGAGCTCGCGCACGCGATGCTCGCCCGGCAGCTGTTCCCGAAGGCGCCGCTGAAGTGGATGCCGCCGACCCGGCACATGACCGGCGACGTGTTCCGCGGCTACCTGCTGGACGGGTTCTTCAACCTGGCCGGCGCGATGACCGGGCAGGGCATCCTGCTGGTCGGCATGATGACCGAGGCGGTCGTGACCCCGTGGATCTCGGACCGGGACCTGGCGCTGCAGAACGTCCGGTACGTGTTGGGTGCCGCGGGCAACCTTCACGAGGACTTCCGGCCGGAGCCGAACGGGTTCATCGCGACCCGGGCCCGGCAGGTGCTGGCCGAGTCGGTCGAGCTGCTGGAGGAGATCGTCGACGACGGCCTGCTGAACGCGATCGGCGACGGCACGTTCGGGCTGATGAAGCGGCCGCAGGACGCCGGCCGCGGCCTCGACGGCGTCGCGCGGAGGTCCGCGGAGTACTACAACCCGGCGATCGAGCTGTTGGAGGAGGGCAAGTGAGCATCATCCGGCCGTACGGCGACACAACGGGCGACGGGATGGTGCAGCTGTCGTTCACGCTGCCGGTCCCGCACGACAAGCGGGCCGAGGGCGCGGCGGTCCAGCTGGCCAACAAGATGGGCATGGACCCCGCGCTGGTCGTGCACTCGAAGGCGATCGGCCCGGACTTCACGTTCTTCGTGGTCTACGGCCCGGTGAACCACCTCGTCGACACGTCGAAGGTCGAGGTGATGGAGCGCGACTACCCGCTGCTGTCGCCGAAGGAGGTCAACCTCGCGATCCGCAAGGGCCTGCGCCGCCGCCTCACCGTGGTCGGCGCCTGCATCGGCACCGACGCGCACACGGTCGGCATCGACGCGATCCTGAACATCAAGGGCTTCGCGGGCGAGAAGGGCCTGGAGTACTACCGCGAGGTGAAGGTGGTGAACCTCGGCGCCCAGGTCGCCGTACCGGAGCTGGTCCGGCGGGCCAAGGCGGACAAGGCCGACGCGATCCTGGTCTCGCAGGTGGTGACGCAGCGCGAGGCGCATGTGCTGAACACCAAGGAGATGTCGGCGGCCTTCCGGGAGGCGTACGCCGAGGACGCGCGGCCGGTACTCGTTGCCGGCGGCCCCCGTTTCACCGAGCAGATGGCCGGCGAGCTCGGTGTCGACCGGGTGTTCGGCCGCGGCACGACGCCGGGTGAAGTGGCCAGTTATCTCGTCGACGCGTTGGTGACCAAGCGCCACGCCTACCGGAGGAGTGCATAGGTGTCGAAGGCAACTGTCGGGCTGACGGTGACGCATCGTCGGTACGTTCCGTACAGCCACGCGCACTACGCCGGCAACCTGGTCGACGGGGCGTACGTGCTGGCGCTGTTCGGGGACGTCGCGACCGAGGTGTGTATCCAGTCGGACGGCGACGAGGGCCTGTTCGCGTCGTACTCCGACGTGCAGTTCCTGCAGCCGCTCCGGGCCGGTGACGTCGTCGAGGTGAAGGCGACGATCAGCCGGGTCGGCAACCGCAGCCGCGACCTCGATTTCAGCGCGTACGTCGTCTGCCGCGGGCGTCCGGACCGGTCCGAGTCGGCGGCCGACGTGCTGGCCGAGCCGCTGGAGATCACCCGGGCCAAGGGAACCGTTGTCGTACCGGTTGCGTGACGATTGGTTGCCCTCGGTAACGATCACGTGGAGTGCTGACACGGCTCTGTAACGTGACTACGGTGAGGGATCCTCGTTTTCCTTTGCAGGGCGGGCGATCGTGTTACAACGGGCTCAAAGAGCCGGGGAGAGGTTGACACCGTCGCCCTCAGCGAGCATCGTTTTGGGGGTCGTCAATATCCGTTTGTTCAACGGTCACATGAAGTTCGGCCGCCGGATGATCCCGCGACGCTGACCAGGCCAAAGCCAGGCTTGAGTCGACGGGGGCTGAGATCGCCGGCGGTTAGCCCCCCGCGGGGCAGAGGTGGAAGAGGCTCGGCGGCCAGTAGACAACAGCCGCGCGGTGCGCAGCCAGTGCATCGCCGGTTGGTCCGAAGGCACGCCGAGCCTCTTTCCTCTCTTCCGGGGTGAATTGCAGCGGTGTGACTGGTTGACCCGGGTGATCCTCCCCAGCGCCGGTACCTTCAGCGGCGTCTGCGCGCGCAGGTAGCTGCGGTATGCGCCGGCTCGATCGAGTGACACCTGATGGCCGCCGGGCGGATACATTGGCGTGTCCCGGACGTTGTACGGTCGGGCGACCGGCGTGCGCCGGTGACGTGAGGACAAGGGGTTGACCGCGTGGACCGGTTGAAGGCGCTGGGACGGCTGCTGCCGCGAGTGGCGGTGGCCGTGGCCGCCGGGGTGCTGCTCGGCTTCGCGTTCGAACCGCACGACCTCCCGTGGCTGACGATCGTCGCCGTTGCGCTGTTCCTGGCCGCGCTGAACGGGATCTCGATGAAGGCCGGCTTCCTGGTCGGCGCCGGGTTCGGGATCGCGTACTACGCCGTGCTGGTGCCGTGGCTGAGCATCATCGGCGGCGATGCCGCGATCGCCCTGGCGATCCTCGAAGGCCTGTTCTACGCCGTGTTCGGGATGTTCGCGACGCAGGTCCTGAAGCTGCGGCTGTGGCCGCTGTGGATCCCTTGTCTGTGGGTGGCGACCGAGTTCGCGACCGCGTCGGTGCCGTTCGGCGGGTTCCCGTGGGGCCGGCTCGCGTGGGCGTTCTCCGACGAGTCGCTGGGCAAACTGGCCGCCTTCGTCGGTATCCCGGGCCTGAGCTTCGTCGTCGCGCTCGTCGGTGTCCTGGTGTACGCCGTACTGCGCCGAGGGACCGCGCTGCGGTGGCGGGCCGTCGGGCTCATCGCCGGGCTGGCGATCGTGTTCGGCAGCGCGCTGATCCCGTTGTCGATCGAGGGCGACGGGAAGACCGTGCGGGCCGCGATGGTGCAGGGCAACGTGCCGGGCAAGGGGCTGGAGTTCCTGGGCCGGGCGCGCACCGTGACGCGCAACCACCTGCAGGCCACGCTCGACCTCCAGAAGCGGGTCGATGCCGGGACCGAGATGAAGCCGGACGTGGTGATCTGGCCGGAGAACTCGACCGACATCGACCCGTACAAGGACGCCGAGACCCGCGCCGACATCGAGGAGGCGGTGAAGGCGGTCGGCGTACCGATCCTGGTCGGCGCCGTCACCGAAGGGCCGGGGGAGAACGAGCGGCAGACCACCGGCATCGTCTGGGACCCGGCCAGTGGCCCGGGGCAGCGATACGCGAAGCGGCATCCGGTGCCGTTCGGTGAGTACATCCCGTTCCGCGACCAGTTGCTGCCGTACATCAAGCGGCTCGAGATGATCGGCGCCCAGACCGTGCCGGGCGTGGGTCCGGGCGTGATGCCGATCCGCGGCGTCACGTACGGCGATGTGATCTGCTTCGAGCTCGCGTACGACAACGTCATCCAGGACGTGGTCAAGGGCGGCGCCCAGGTGCTGATCGTGCAGACCAACAACGCGACGTACGGCGGAACGGGTCAGCCGGAGCAGCAGTTCGCGATCACCCGGATGCGCGCGATCGAGACCGGGCGCACAGTGCTGATCGCGTCGACGAGCGGCATCTCCGGTGTCATCCGGCCGGACGGGACGGTCGAGCACAAGTCCGCGCAGTTCGTGCCGGACGTGTACGTCGCGACGGTCCCGGTGCGTGACGGGCACACCCTGGCCACGATTCTCGGCGGGTGGCCGCAGTGGATCCTCACCGGGCTCGGTCTGCTGGGGCTCGTCCTGGCGCTGATCGAGCGGCGGCGCGGGCGCGCGGACAAGACACCGCCGCCGGCCTCGGGGTCCGCCAAGCCGCGGGAGAAGGTTCCGGCCTGAGCCTTCCGGCGGACCTGTAACACTGGAGGGAATCGCCGGAAGGGGCAGGGACATGGCTTGGTTGATCGGGCTGGCATTGCTGGTCGTGCCGATCGTGGAGATCTTCGTGATCATCCAGGTCGGTCAAGTGATCGGCGGCTGGCCGACGGTCGCCCTGCTGATCGCCGAGAGCGCACTCGGCGCGTGGCTGGTCAAGCGTGAAGGGCGCCGCGCCTGGAACGCCCTGCAGACCTCCCTCCAGACCGGCAAGCTCCCCGGCCGCGAGCTGACCGACGGCGCCCTGGTCCTGATCGGCGGCACGCTGCTGCTCACCCCCGGCTTCGTCACCGACATCTTCGGCTTCTTCTTCGTCCTCCCCTTCACTCGCCCGCTGGCGCGCCGCCTCGTCACCCGCTTCGTCAGCCGCCGCGCGACCACCCTCGCTCCACCGGCCTTCACCCCCTTCATGCCCGGCAACCCGACCCAGCCCCGCCCACCCTCCGGCGACGTCATCCAGGGCGAGGTCATCGACCCCGACAAGAAGTAGGCCGTCAGGGGCGGTAGGTGGATCTGACGGTCTGAGCGAAGGACTGGATCAGCGGCGTGGTCTCGGTCCACGCGATGACCAGAGGACTGGGTGGGAGGTCCTCGATGGGGATCGTGACGAGCTCTTTGCCGGGGTTGTGGTGGGTGAGGGGAGCGAGGCCCACGGTGCCGTTCCAGAGCACCGACTGGAGGCATTCCTGGACGGCTCGGACGATGGGGCCCTGGCGGGGCTCGCCGCCGTTCCAGTAGGACTGCCAGTGGGGATCGGTGCCGGCGGGGAACTGGAACCAGCGGCGGTCGGCGAGATCGGCGAGTTTCAGGTAGTCGTGACCGGCCAGCGGGTCGTCGGCGCGCAGTACGGCGCCGACCGGGTCGGAGCGCAGCACCTGGACGCGGAGGCCGGTTTCGTCGAACGGACCGCGAGTGAGGGCGACGTCGACGAGGCCGGCGCGGAGACCGCAGGTCGGGTCGGTGAGGTCGGCTTCGCGGATCCGTACGTCGACGTTCGGGTGCCGCCGTCGGTACGCCGCGGCCAGCCGGGAGACGTCCGGGTCGGTGCTGTCGCCGAGGATGCCGACGGTCAGTGTGGCGGCGCCGGCCGCGGCGGCGACTCGTGCGCGGAGCTGCTCGGCCTGCTGCAGCAGCTTGCGGGCTTCGGAGAGCAGCGCGGACCCGGCCGGGGTGAGGCTGACGCCGCTCGGTGACCGGTGGAACAGGGGAGTGCCGAGGTCGGCCTCGAGTTGCCGGATCGCGCGACTCAGCGGCGGCTGGCTCATGTGCAGACGGGCCGCGGCCCGCCCGAAGTGGAGCTCTTCGGCGACCGCCACGAAGTACCGCAAGGTCCGCAGTTCCATCACCTGCGACGATACCCGCTGGGTATCGCCGATGCGGGACCGGTCTTGGACGCGCGGCGCCGCCCGGTGCTGAGCTGGAGACATGACCGAATACCCGTACGCCGACCCGCTCGTCGACCTGACCCACGTCCAGGAGCTCGGCCGCGACGTCGTCGTGATCCCGAACCGGAGCGTCGACCTCGTCCCCAACATCGGCGTGGTCGGCGGCAGCCACTCGGTCCTCGTCGTCGACACCGGCCTCGGCCCGCGCAACGCGGAGCAGGTGCTGCGCTTCGCCACGTCGTACGCGAACGGCCGCCGGCTCTACCTGACCACGACGCACTTCCATCCTGAGCACGCGTTCGGTGCGCAGGTCTTCGCCGGCGATGCGACGTACCTCGTCAACACGGCTCAGGCCGACGACCTGACGACCAAGGGCGACGGCTACCTGCACATGTTCCGCCAGCTCGGCGAACCGGTCGCCCGCGAACTCGAGAACGTCCGCATCCCCACCCCGGACGTCACGTACGACGACACCTACGAGCTCGACCTCGGCGGTCGCACTGTCCACCTCAGCGCGACCGGACGCGCACACAGCAAGGGCGACCAGGTCGTCACCGTCCCCGACGAAGGGATCATCTTCACCGGCGACCTGGCCGAGGCGGACCAGTTCGCGATCTTCCCGTGGTTCCCGCCGTACGACGTGGACGTGTCCGGCGTGCGCTGGATCGATGTCATGGACCGCCTGGCCGCGGAGCGCCACCGGATCGTTGTCCCGGGCCACGGGGACGTCGGCGACGCGGGGCTGCTTGCCCAGGTGCGCGACTACCTCACCGAGCTGCGCGACGAGACCTGGCGCCGACGGGATTCGGGGGTGTCCGAGGAGACGACGGCCGCCGAGATCCGGGCGCTGATGATTCGGCGCCACCCCGACTGGCGGCTCCCGGAGTGGATCGACCGCGGCGTGGGCTGCCTCTGCTCGGAGCACCCGCGTGACCGAACGGGGCCGGGTGGAGGAGACTGACGCCATCGGGCTCGGCGAGAGGCGGGATGCGGGTGGTGATGCTCGGTCGGCGCCTCGTCGCCTGGCTGCGGGCGCGGGATCCGGGGCTGGGTGCGACGCGGCGGGCGGCGCGCACGGCGATCGTGATGCCGGCGCTGTTCGCGTTCTGTGCCAAGGTTCTGCACGCGCCGACGGTGGCGACGTTCGCCGCGTTCGGGGCGTTCGCGATGCTGTTGCTGGTCGACTTCCCGGGCTCCAAGGTGCAACGGCTCCGCGCACAGGTGCAGCTCGCGATCGCGTGGCTCGTGCTGGTCTCGGTGGGGACGTTGGCGGGCCGGTCTGTCTGGACCGCGGTCGTGACCACCGCTGTCGTGGGCTTCGTGGTCCTGTTCTCCGGGGTGGTCAGCTCGGTCCTGGCCGGCGCCGGTACGTCGTTGCTGCTCGCCTTCATCCTCTCGGTGGCCACACCCGGTCCGCTCGCGATGTTGCCGGACCGGCTCGCCGGTGTCGCGATCGCCGCGGCAGGCGCGATCCTTGCGGTCAGGTTCCTGTGGCCGAGGCCGTGGGTCGATCCGCTCGCGGCGCCGGCCGCCCGGGTCTGCCGAGCGGCGGCGGCGCAGTTGCGCTCCGAGGCGCGGGACACGCTCGAGGTGTGCGCCGTACGGACCGAGCGGACCGCGGCTCTCATCGACCAGCTGCGGCGGACGTTCACCGCGACGCCGTACCGGCCGACCGGCCTGTCGACCGGATCCAGGGCGCTGGTGCGGCTCGTCGACGAACTGACCTGGCTGAGCGCGATCCTCGGCGACTCGCGTCCCGCGGTGCTTCCCGGCAGCGACACGGAGTCGGCCGCGGTTCACCTCGCGGCCGCTGACGTCCTGGAACGCAGTGCGGAGCTGCTCGAAGATCCACGGCTCGCCGTCGACGGGCTGGCCGAGGCGACGCGTGTACTGCGTGATGCCGTGACGGGGCTGGAGGAGGGCGCGGTCGCCCGGCTGCCGTCGGCGTACGGCTCACCGGCCGCGTTGATGGGCAGCCTGAACGTGTCGTTCCGCGCGCAGGAGATCGGCTTCGCGGTCATGCTGATCGCGCAGAACGTGGAGTCCGCCCGCATCGCCGACCAGCGGAGCTGGACCGATCGCCTGCTCGGGCGAGAGCCGCGCTCGCTGACGGGACCGGTCACCAGCGCCGCCGAGCGTGCTGCCGCGCATCTGGAACGGCATTCGGTGTGGCTGCACAACAGCATCCGCGGCGCGGCCGGGCTCGCGGCCGCGGTGGCGCTGGCGAACCTCACCGGCGTCCAGCACGGCTTCTGGGTCATCCTGGGCACGCTGTCGGTGCTTCGATCCAACGCGCTCAACACCGGCCAGAACGCGTACCGCGCGGTCGGCGGCACCGTCGTCGGCTCGCTCATCGGCGCCGGCCTCCTGTTCGTCATCGGCGACAACAGCGTGGTGCTGTGGATCCTGCTCCCCGTCGCGGTCCTGATCGCGGGCATCGTGCCGGCGGCGATCTCGTTCGCGACCGGTCAGGCCGCGTTCACGGTCACGCTGGTGATCCTCTTCAACATCGCGCAGCCGGAGGGCTGGTCGCTGATCCTGTTCCGGATCGAGGACATCGCGCTCGGCTGCGCGGTGAGCTTGCTCGTCGGCCTGCTGTTCTGGCCGCGCGGAGCGTCGACCGCGGTCGGGAAGGCGCTCGCGGAGGCGTACGTCGACAGCGCGCAGTACCTCGTCAGCGTCGTCGGGTACGCCGTGTCCTGCTGCGGGCCCGGACCGTCGGCACCGCAGGACGGTCGCCGGGCAGCGGCCGCGGCGCGCCGGCTGGACGACACGTTCCGCACGTATCTCACCGAGCGCGGAGCGAAGCCGGTGCCGTTGAGCGAGATGACGGCGCTCGTCACCGGTGTGGTCGGGATCCGCCTGGCCGCGGACGCCGTACTCGAGCTCTGGGAACGGTACGCCGACGGCCGCCCGCCGTCGGACGATCGCGCCGCGGCCCAGTCCGCGCTACTCGCGTCGGCGGATCGGCTGCTGCGGTGGTACGCGACACTCGCCCGCAGCGTCGACGGCCAAGGCCCTGTGCCGGAGCCGCTGGAGCACGATCACGAGACCAAGGCCCGCCTGATCGACGCCGTACGGCGCGACCTGTACGACCGCGACGGCCAGGCGACACCCACCGCGATCAGGATCCTCTGGACACACAGCCATCTCGAAGCGATCCGGCGCTTGCAGCCGGCGCTCGCGTCGGCGGCGAAGCGAACGACTGATCACGGCATGCTTCTGGGTACCGGGCCGTCGTACGACCATCGGACCGGGGACGGTGAGCATGCGGCGAGCAGTGGCGATCATGCTGCTGACGATCCTGATTCTGAGCGGTTGCGGTAACCCGGACCAGAAGCTCCGATCGGCCGCCGCCCAGTCGGCGCGTTCCGCCGCCTCCGAGGTGAGCACCACGCGGCTGGCCGTCGAGCAGTTGCGGGCGCAGCACCTGTGGACGCGGTCCGCCGGACAGATCGTCAAGGACGCCGAGAAGGGCGTCGAGACGGCGGCCAGCTCGTTCTCCGCGCAACAACCGTCGACGCCGACCTCGACGCGGCTCTACGAGCAGGTCACCAAGACCCTCGACGACGCGCAGACCGCGGTGACCGCGGTCCGGATCGCGCTCGGCAACGACGACCTGGCCGCGGCCGAACGGCAACTGCCCGCGCTCCGGCAGTCGGCGACGGACCTGGGCCGGATCGGGGAGCTCGCGCAGTGAAGAAGGTGCTCGGTGTCACCCTCGGGATCCTGACCGCCATCGGCGGCTTCGTGGACATCGGCGACCTGGTCACGAACGCGCTCGTCGGCGCCCGGTTCGGCCTGCACCTGGCGTGGGTGGTGATCGTCGGCGTCATCGGGATCTGCCTGTACGCCGAGATGTGCGGGCGGGTCGTGGCGATGTCCGGGCGGCCCGTGTTCGACCTGATCCGTGAGCGGCTCGGACCGCGCACCGGACTGCTGACGCTGGTGGCGTCGTTCCTGGTCACGCTGCTGACGCTGATCGCCGAGATCGGCGGGGTGGCGCTCGCGTTCGAACTGGCGAGCGGCGTGAACTACCTGCTCTGGATGCCGCTGGCCGCGTTCGCGGTGTGGCTGGTGATCTGGCGGGTCAAGTTCTCCCGGCTGGAGCAGGTCTTCGGGCTGATGGGGCTGCTGCTGGTGGTGTTCGCGGTCGCCTTGTTCAAGCTCGGGCCGGACTGGGGCGAGTTGTTGCACCAGGCAACCCGGCCGCATCCGATCGGCCACGAGGACTGGTCGACGTACGCGTACTTCGCGATCGCGCTGTTCGGTGCGGCGATGACGCCGTACGAGGTGTTCTTCTTCTCGTCCGGAGGGGTCGAGGAGAAGTGGACCCGGCGGGACCTGGTGACCGCGCGGTCCAACGTGTTCGTCGGGTTCCCGCTCGGCGGGATCCTGTCGCTGGCGATCATGGGCTGCACCGCGGTGCTGTTCCTGCCGGCGGGTATCCAGGTCGGGACCTTGGGGCAGGTGACGCTGCCGGTGGCGGTTGCCCTCGGCAAGATCGGCCTGGCGATCGTGCTGATCGGCGTGTTCGCGGCGACCTTCGGCGCGGCGCTGGAGACGGCGCTGTCGTGCGGTTACACGATCGCGCAGTACCGCGGCTGGCAGTGGGGCAAGCTGGTGCGGCCGCGCGAGGCGTCGCGGTTCCATGTGGTGATGATCGTGTGCATCGTGTTGGCGATGCTGACGCTGCTCACCTCGGTCGATCCGGTGCTGGTGACGGAGTACTCCGTGGTGTTCGCGGCGATGGCGCTGCCGCTCACGTACCTCCCGATCCTGATTGTCGCCAATGATCCCGACTACGTCGGCAAGGAGACCAACGGTCCGATGCGTAACGCGTTCGGCCTGGTCTACCTGGCCCTGCTGGTTGTTGCGTCGCTGGCGGCCATACCGCTGATGATCATCACGAAGGGCGGGCAGTGACCATGACTCGGACGCCTGACACATCGGGACGGGTGCTGCACGCACAGCTGCACCTGCTCGACCGGCAGCTGATCGACCAGGCCGACGGTCACCTGGCCGGAAAGATCGACGACGTCGAGCTCGACCTGGACGCCGACCCACCGGTGGTGGCCGCGCTGATCACCGGCCGCGAGCGGATCACGGCACGGCGGATCGCCGCCATCGACACCGCGGTGACGGTCGTCGTCGAGGACCTCGATCTCGACTACTACGACGATTGGGTCGAGAACCACGTGATCGCCAAGATCCCAGGAGCCGGCGATGCGACTGAATGACCTGCTCGGGCGCCGCGTCCTGGACACCCATGGGGACGTGATCGGCGGCGTCGCGGATGTCCGCCTGGTCCAGGACGGACCGATGCTGGTGTCGATGCAGCGCGCGCTGCGGGTCGACGGCCTGATCGTCGTCGAGAACCGCGCCACGCGACTGTTCGGCTACGAGCGCCACGTCGGTCCCGAACTGCTTCGCCGGCTCGTGCACTGGCGATTGGGCGCGGTCTGGTACCTACCTTGGGAAGACGTCGACACCATCACCGCCGACGCCGTCACCACCACCCACGCCCGCCCCGACCTCCACCGCCTGGAGGACTTCGCCCGCTACTGACCGGCCTGCCCGGCCTGCTGGGCGACATTTCCTGTCGGGCGGGACGCTTGTCACTGGGTGAAGGGACCCTTGGGGCCGAAGGCGTGGTGGGTGAAGCGGGTGGCCAGTAGTTCGTGGGTGGCGGCGTCGGGGTGGAGGTCGTCGAGGAGTGGGTGGGCGAGGTTGTCCGCCTCGCCGTACAGCTCGCGGCCGTCGAGGTAGTGGAGGTTCGGGTCGGTGAGGGCTCGCTGGGTGACGATGCGGGCGAGCTCGGCGCGGATCACCGACAGCGTGAGCTTGCCCGCGGGGACCTCGTCCGGGTTGCCGGTCGCGGTGAAGCGGAGCTCGCCGGCGGCGAGTGCGGCGAGGTCCCAGCCGGTCGGACCGGGGGTGTCCTCGTGGATCGGGCAGAGGATGGGGGAGACGACCAGGAGTGGCGTGTCCGGGTGACCGTCGCGGATGGTGTCCAGGAAGCCGTGGACGCCCGGGGTGAACGAGCGGAGCCGGAGGCTGTCGGAGTTCACGATGTTGATGCCGAGCTTCAGGCTGATCAGGTCGGCGGGCGTGTCGCGGATCGTGCGCGCGATGAACGGCTGCAGGTACGCGCTGCCGCCGAAGCCGAGGTTGACCAACTCCACGCCGGACTGTGCGGCGACGAGCGCGGGCCAGGTGCCGGTCGGGTGCGCCGCGTTGGAGCCGTGGCTGATCGAGCTGCCGTGGTGGAGCCAGGTCCGGCGACTCGCCGGGACCGGCTCGACCGCTGCGTCGGCGCGCAGGGCAACGAGCTCGGTGGTCTCGTCGTGCGGGAGCCAGATCTCGACGGTCTTCGGTGCGGCGCTCAGCCCGGTGACTCGCAGCGTCTGCGGCCGGCCTTCGCGGGTCTCGGTGGCGCCGGTCGCCAGGTCGATCGTGATGACGTCGCCGCTCGCTGCCGTCAGCTGGGTGTGGAGCCGGCCGTCGACCAGGATGTCGTACACGCCGTCCGGGCGCGGGGGAGCGCCGGTGTAGTCGCGCTTCGTCGGGAGCGTGTCGAGCTCGATCGCGGTCGCGCTGGTGCGGAAGACGAGGCGTACGCCGGAGGGCTGCGAGTCGACCATCGCCATCTGGCTGTCGTCGTATTGCGCTCGCGCCCAGGCCGGGAGGCGGTGCGGGAGGACGCCGCGGGCGGTCTGCTCGAGGTCCAGGGCGCCGCGGAGCAGGTCGAGGGTGATGGGGGTGGTGATCACGAGGATTGCCTCTCGGGCCAGGTGCGGAGAAGGGTGTCGATGGCGTGCAGGATGCGGGGCCAGCTGTCGGCGCTCGGCGGGCCGCTGTAGCTGAAGGAGCCGGAGAGCTCGAGCGTGACGTAGCCGTGGAAGAAGCTCCCCAGCAGTCGTACGGCGTCTGTCTGCGCGGGCTCGTCCAGGTCGTAGCCGCGCAGAACTGCCCGCATCAGCTCCGAATGCCGCTTCCCAGCGGCCACGAAGTCAGTGGTCGTCGCCTGAGCGTCGGGTGGGGTGTAGCGGGAGGCCGCGTAGCGGCCGGGGTGGGATTGGGCGTAGGTGCGGTAGACGTCTGCCAGGGCGGTGAGTGCGTCCTGTCCGGCCCGGCCTGCGACCGCCGCGGCGGCTTGGTCGGCCAATTCGGTGAGAGCGACGGTGGCGATGCGGGTCTTCAGGTCGTCGGAGTTGCGGACGTGCGAGTACAGGCTCGCCACCTGGACACCGAACCGCCGCGCCAGCGCCGACACCGTGACCTGCTCGAACCCGACCTCGTCGGCCAGTTCCGCCCCGGCCCGTGCCAGCCGCTCGCCGCTCAACCCCGCTCTTGCCATGTCTCATTATGTAATTGCCTAAAGCATTTAGGCAAATGAGATCAAGAAGAAACCCCCACCGCGCCGTTGCGATGAGGGTTCCCGGGTGGTTCAGGCGGTGCGCTTGGTCCGGTGCAGGTGCGCCGGGCCGATCTCGCCCTTGCGGAGCAGCTCGACCCGCTCGGCCAGCAGCTCCTCCAGCTCCGAGATGCTCCGGCGCTCGCGCAGCATGTCCCAGTGCGTACGGGCCGGCTTCTCCTGCTTCGGCTCCGGCTTCTCGCCGGTGGACCGGGCGGCCTCGCTGCCGCAGTGCGGGCACTCCCAGACCGCGGGCACCTCGGCGTCGTGCGCCATCGTCACCTCGACCACGTGGCCGCGGGGGCAGTCATACGTGATCATCTGGCGCGGCGCGAACTCGACACCACGGTCATCCTCGAAGCTGACCCCACCCAGCCCCGAACCACGCAGTACGCGATTAGACATGTCAAACCTCCGAGATCGTCATCCGTGCCAACGGTCGGCCGGCCCGGATCATTCCCATTTTGGCATGTCCGAGCCATATGTTCGCACCTGACAGCACCGTCGTGACCTGCTGTCATCGACTGTTCACAGATCCCGTACAGATCCCGCGCTGTGCCGTCCGTCGCGAACCGCCCGACGTACGACGCACCGAATCGCCACCTGGTTCACAGCCTGTTGCCAGGAATCGAGGATCTCCTCCTCAGTAATCGTCCCTAGCCTCTGCGTCCATGGTGCTACCCCGCCACAAGCTCCGTGGCCTCAGTTTCGTGAACGTGGCCCTGGTGGCCATCGTGCTCGTCATCGCCGTCACCGCCTACTTCCTGTTCTTCAAGAAGGATCCACCGGCCGCGAGCGCGACCCGGCCGACGGCGGCCGTGCAGCGCGGTGAGGTGACGGCGAGCGTCAGCTCGAGCGGCACCCTGCAGAGCTCGCAGACCGCGTCGCCGCAGTTCGAGACCTCCGGCACGGTCACCCAGGTGCTGGTGAAAGTCGGTCAGGTGGTGGCGAAGGGCGCCGCGATCGCGAAAGTCGACCCGTCCGCCGCCGAGCGGCAGTTGCGGATCGCCCAGCAGAACCAGATCGCGTCCGCGAACTCGGTCACCGCGGCCGGCGAGACGCTGAGCGACGCACAGGACGCGCTGGAGGAGGCCGAGGAGGCATCGGCCTCGCCGACCCCCACGCCGACCGCCGGCCAGCAGCAGACCCAGCAGTCTCAAGGTCAAGGACAGAGTCAGAGTCCGGAAGTTGCCGTCAGCAACGCCGAGGCGAGCCTGGCGAAGGCGAAGGCGGACAAGGAGCAGGCCGACCAGAACGTCGAGGCCGCCGAGGCCGCGGTCGACGCGACCACGCTGAAGGCGCCGATCGCCGGCACCATCACGGCGGTGAACGGAGCGGTCGGCTCGGTGGCCGGCGGTTCGAGCTCCAGCTCCGGTTCCAGCTCGGGGAGCGGCGGGCAGGGCTCGACCTCAGGTCAAGGTTCAACCTCAACCTCCACCACCACCTCGGGCACCGGGTTCGTCGACATCGCCGACCTGAAGTCGCTCCAGGTGGTGGCCGCGTTCGCCGAGGCGGACGCGATCAAGATCAGGGCCGGCCAGACCGCGACGGTCACCCTGAACGCCGAGCCCGGTACGACGCTGACGGCCTCCCTGGCGACGGTCTCGCCGACCCCGACCACCACGAACGGCGTGGTGTCGTACTCGGCCACCTTCAGCCTCGCCAAGCTCCCGGCCAACGCCCGGATCGGCCAGACCGCGAACGTCACGGTCCAGACCGCGAAGGCCGCCGACGCCCTCTATGTGCCGAGCACCGCGATCGCCACCAGCGGTACGACGTACACGGTCACGATGGCCGACGGCAGCGGGACGCGTGAAGTGCAGGTCGGCGTCCGCGGCGACAGCTACACCCAGATCACGTCGGGCCTGAAAGAAGGCGATCAGATCGAGCTGCTGCAGGGCGCGATCGGCGGCACCGGGACCCAGAACGGCCAGAACCGGCAGGGCCAGCAGCCGGGCGGCGGCCAGTTCCCGGCCGGCGGCCTCGGCCAGGGGAACGGCGCCGGAGGCTTCCGTGGCCGCTGAGTCCCTGATCGAGATCCGCGACGTCACCAAGACGTACGGCCAGGGCGAGACCGCGGTCCATGCTCTCCGGGGCGTGTCGCTGCGGGTCGAGGCGGGCGAGTACGTCGCGGTGATGGGCTCGTCCGGATCCGGCAAGTCGACGTTGATGAACATCCTCGGCTGCCTCGACGTACCGTCCCGTGGGGAGTACTGGCTGGACGGCAGCGACGTGGCCCGGCTGAGCGAGGACCAGCAGGCCCTGGTCCGCGGCCGGAAGATCGGGTTCATCTTCCAGTCGTTCAACCTGATCCCGCGGACCACCGCGCTCGCGAACGTCGAACTGCCGCTCACCTACGCCCATCTGCGCCGGGCCGAACGCCGCCGGCGGGCCAACCGCGCCCTCGAGATGGTCGGCCTGGCCGACCGCACCGGCCACCGGCCCAACCAACTGTCCGGCGGCCAGCAGCAACGGGTCGCGATCGCCCGGGCGCTCGCGACCGGCCCGCGGATCCTGCTCGCCGACGAACCGACCGGCAACCTCGACGCACACTCGACCGACGAGGTGCTGGGCATGTTCGACGACCTGCACGCGGGCGGCCGCACGATCATCGTGATCACCCACGAGCACGAGGTCGCCGCCCGGGCGCGGCGACTCGTCCACGTCTCGGACGGCCGGATCGTCTCCGACGAGGTGACCCGCTGATGTCACCACGCGACCTGATGGGCGCCGCGCTCCGCGGCCTCACCGCCAACAAGCTGCGATCGCTGCTGACTGTCCTCGGGGTGTCGATCGGCGTCGGTGCCGTGATCGTGCTGGTCGCGGTCGGCAACGGCTCCGGCAAGGCGGTGCAGGACCGCCTCGAGGCGATGGGCACGAACCTGCTGACGGTCTCCACCACCGGCGGTGGCGGCGGCTTCGTTCGCGGGCAGGCCGGCCCGGCCAACCAGCAGTACAGCCTCACGCTCGACGACGCCGCGGCACTCACCGACAAGAACCTGGCCCCGGACGTGTCCTCGGTGGCGCCGGTGATGACGAGCTCCGGTACGGCGACCAACGGCGACACGAGCTACACCGTCAACCAGGTGATCGGCACGACCCCGGCGTACCTGCCGGCCACCAACACGCCGGTCCAGATCGGCAGCTCGTTCACGCAGGCGGACGTGGACGGCTCGCGCCGCGTCATCCTGCTCGGGCAGACCGCGGCGACCGAGCTGTTCACCCGGCCCGCGAACGCGGTCGGCCAGACGATCAAGCTCGGCGCGGTCGACTTCACCGTGCTCGGCGTACTGGCCAGCAAGGACAGCACCGGGTTCAACGACCCGAACGCGACCGCGATCGTCCCGATCAACACGCTCCGGGCGACCCAGGCCGGGTACGGCGCCCTCAGCCAGATCGTCGTCCAGGCGGCGGGCCAGGACCGGGTCGACGCCGCGCAGGCCGAGGTCACGCAGTTGCTGACCGCG
Source organism: Kribbella sp. NPDC004138 (assembly GCF_053603655.1). Lineage (NCBI taxonomy): Bacteria > Bacillati > Actinomycetota > Actinomycetes > Propionibacteriales > Kribbellaceae > Kribbella > Kribbella sp. NPDC004138. Next base: position 252,997 of record NZ_JBSGFZ010000003.1, on the reverse strand, counting down.
CGGCATCAGGTGCCCGCGACCGAGACCTCGCCGTTCCGGATCACGAACTCGGCGCAGATCCTGCAAACCAGCCAGGACACCGCGGCGACGTTCACCGCGCTGCTCGCCACGGTGGCCGCGATCAGCCTGGTCGTCGGCGGGATCGGGGTCACCAACATCATGCTGGTCACGGTCACCGAACGGACCCGGGAGATCGGGATCCGCAAGGCGCTCGGCGCGCGCCGGCGGACCGTGCTCGGCCAGTTCCTGATCGAGGCGACACTGCTCAGCCTGATCGGCGGTGCGGTCGGCGTCGGCGCCGCGCTGATCGTCACCCGTTTCCAGCTGGCCGGCGTCCAGCCCGTGCTGGTGCCGTCGTCGATCGGACTCGCGCTCGGCGTGTCCGCGGCGGTCGGCCTGTTCTTCGGCAGCATGCCGGCGCACCGAGCCGCCGGCCTCCGTCCCATCGATGCGCTACGGCATGAGTGAGAGGCCTTTCAGATGAGTAACCAGACGCCCGACGAGTTCGCCCAGATCGGGTCCGACGAGGAGGTCGACGCGGCACTGAAGCCGAAGAAGACCCTCAACCTGCCGCTGGCGACGGCGATCCTGACCGGCATCGTCGTCCTCGCGATCGGGCTCGGCGGCGGCGCCGGGCTGCACGCGGCCTTCGCCTCCGACAGCTCGTCGAACCAGCCGCAGGCCGGTGGGCGCGGCGCCGGCGGGTACGGCGGGTTCCGCGGCCAGAACGCGCCGGGCCAGTACCCGGGCGGTGGGCAGGGTGGCGGCCAGGGCGGCGGCACCATCGGTACGGTCGTGTCGGCGAGCGGCTCCGAGCTGGTCGTGAAGACGCAGTCCGGCAATGTCACGGTCAAGCTCACCGGCGACACGACGTACGAGATCACCGCGAAAGGCACCGCGGCGGATCTGAAGGCCGGCGAGCAGGTCGTCGTCAGCGGCCAGACCTCCAACGGCACCATCACCGCGAACACCGTCCGCCAAGGCTCCTTCGGCGGCGGCTTCCGCAACATCCCGAGCGCGTCTCCGTCGTCGCGCTGACCCGATCACGTGCCCCCGGCCAACACCCCGGCCGGGCGCACGTGGCCAGACCCCCGCGGCCGGCAGAGATCGGATGAGTCATTGACGCCGTGCTTTGGAAAGCGCTATCTTGCGACGAAATGAGGCTCAAAAAGTACAAACTGAGCCTCTCGAGTCGGAAGTTGGGCAGGACTGTGTCGGTGATCAGGTCGTTCAGATTCATGGCTGCGGGGGTGGGGCTTGCCCTGACGGTTACCGCCTGCGGTGGGGGTGGGGCCGGGAAGGCCGAGCAGGATCCGTCGGCGCCGCTGGAGCTGTGGGCGCGCACCACGCCGGGCGGCGACGGCGAGAAGGGGATGAAGAAGCTGGCGGCGGCCTTCGAGGCGGCGACGGGGCAGAAGGTCGAGGTCACGGCGATCTTCGACGACTTCGAGACCAAGCTGTCCCAGCGGGCGGCGCAGAAGGACCTGCCGGACATCGTGATGAACGATTCGTCCCAGCTGGGCACGATGGTCAGCCAGGGGATCGTCCGCGAGGTCGATCTGTCCGCGATCAAGGGCAGTGACCAGCTGCTCGAGCCGGCGCTGGCCGCGGCACGCGCCACCGACGGCAAGACGTACGGCGTTCCGTACTCCGCGCAGGCCTCCGCGCTGCTGGTCCGCAAGGACTGGCTGAAGAAGGTCAACCTGTCCGCACCGGCGAACTGGGACCAGATGGTCGCCCTGGCGAAGGCCTTCACCACCCAGGACCCGGACGGCAACGGCAAGGCCGACACGTACGGCCTGGCGGTGCCGGGCTCGACCAAGCGCGGCTACGCGTCGTGGTACTTCTCGAACTTCCTCTGGGCCGCAGGCGGTGACTTCATCGCCAAGCAGAGCGACGGCAAGTACAAGCCCGCCATGTCGACCCCGGAGTCGGTGGCCGCGACCAAGTGGTTCCGCGACCTCGCTTGCACGTCGAAGGTCGTCCAGCCGGGTGCGGCGACGATGGACACGCCGCCGACCAACGAGACCTTCGAGGCCGGCAAGACCGGGATGTACGTCGTCGGCCCGTACTTGATGCCGCGCTTCGATTCCTCGCTCGGCAAGGACAAGTACGAGGTCGTGCCGATGCCCAAGGGCCCGAAGGACTCGACGGTGCTCGCCGAGGGCGGCAGCGTCTACCTGATGGCCGGCTCGAAGAACGAGGCCGCGCAGAACGCCTTCGCGGGCTACGCGATCTCCGCCGAGGGCCAGAAGATCGGCATGGAAGGCGAGAAGGCCTTCATCGTGCAGTTGCCGGTCAACAAGAGCGTCGACATCACCACGGTCCGCCCCGACCCGCGGTGGAAGCTGTACGCCGACGTGTACCGCGAGCACGGCCGCTACGCCCCGTCCATCCCGAACTGGACGCCGGTTCGCCAAAGCTCCGCCGACACGGTGAACGCCCTGATCGCGGACTGCGGCCTGGACGTCGACGCCGAGCTGAAGAAGCTCGACCAGAAGCTGACCGACACGCTCAGCCAGCAGGGCGTCAACGCGTCATGAGTGTGCGTGAGGCAACCCGGTTGACGGCCCCGGCGCAGGTCGCGCCGGCGGCCGTCAACCGGCCCCGCCGGAGGCTCCGGGACGGGCAGTGGTGGGTGCCGTGGCTGTTCCTCGCCCCGGCGCTGGTGCTGTTCGTGTACTTCAAGTTCATCCCGATGGCGCAGGCGATCGGGATGTCGGTGCAGGAAGTCCGGCCGTACCTGGGCAACACCTGGGTCGGCGGCGCCAACTACGCCGAGGTCCTGGGCTCGGACGGCTTCCGGTCCGCCGCGTGGAACACGATCGTGCTCGCGGTCGGGCAGACGTTCGGATCGATGCTGCTCGGCTTCTGCCTGGCGCTGCTCGTGGAAGGGCAGACCCGCAAGCTGACCTTCATCCGGTCGGCGGCGTTCCTGCCGGTCGTCGTACCGCTCGCTGTGGTCGCCGAGCTGTGGCGGATCATGTACCACCCGACGGGCGACGGCCTGATCAACCAGGTGATCGGTCTGGTCGGGCTCGGCCCGTCCGGGTTCATCAACGATCCGCACACGTCGCTCGCCTCGATCGCGGTGACCGGCGTCTGGCGCGGGGCGCCGTACGACATGATGATCTTCCTCGCCGGACTGGCGGGGATCGACCGCGGGCTGTACGAGGCGGCGACGGTCGACGGCGCGTCGACGCGGCAGCGGATCCTGCACGTGACGCTGCCCGGGCTGCGGCCGGTGTTCGCGATTCTGTTCGTGCTGGCCGCCGTCCGCGGGTTCCGGACGTTCACCGAGGTGTTCCTGCTGACCAACGGCGGGCCGAACGGCTCGACCGAGGTCGTGATGACGCTGATCTACAAGCTGGGCCTGGAGCAGAGCCGGCTCGGTGTCGGGTCGGCCGGCGCGGTGCTGCTGTTCGCGGCCACGCTCGTGCTGACCGTGTGCGTTCAGCTGCTGCGACGAAGGAGGGCCGCATGAGCGCCGCCACCGAGACCGCGCTGGGGCTCACCGAAAGCAAGGGGATCGGCGCCCGGCTCGCGAAGTTCGTGATCTACGCCGCGCTGTTCACGGTCTTCGCGGGCCCGTTGCTCGCGTTGCTGGTGGGCTCGTTCAACCACGTCTCGGATCCGACCCAGCTGAGCGTCGTACCGAGGACGCCGACGCTCGACAACTTCCGGATCGCCTTCGACCACGGCGTCCTGCGGTACCTGCTGAACTCGTTCTTCGTGGTCGGGTTCGGGCTGCTGCTCCAGGTGGCCGTGTCGGTGCTGGCCGGCTACGCGCTGGCGCGGAAGAAGTTCCCGCTGATGACGCTGGTGATGGTCGCGATCCTGGCCACGATGATGCTGCCCGAGGAGATCCTCGCGCTGCCACTGACCCTGGTGCTCGCCGACCTGCCGCTGGTGCATCTGAACCTGATGGGCACGCTGGCCGGCATGATCGTCCCGCTCGGCGCCTGGGCGTTCTCGATCCTGGTGATGACCGAGTTCATGAAGGACGTGCCGCGCGAGCTCGAGGAGGCGGCCCGGATCGACGGTGCGGGGGAGCTGCGGATCTTCGGGCAGATCATCCTGCCGCTGTGCAAGCCGGCGCTCGGCGTGATCGGGGTGTTCGGCTTCACGATGATCTGGGACCAGTACCTGCTGCCGCTCCTGGTCGCGCAGAACTCGTCGGCGTACACACTGCCGCTGGCGCTGCGGACCCTGCGGATCGATCCGGCCGTGACACCCGGCGTCGTCCTCGCCGCGTCCTTGCTGGCCCTGCTCCCGTCCGTGCTGGTGTTCCTCTTCTTCCAACGTTCGTTCGCCCGAGGACTGACCTCCGGCGCACTCAAGGGGTGAGACATGGATCGTCGTACCTTCCTGGCAACCACCGGGGTCGCGGGGGTGTCCGGCCTGGTGGCAGCCGCCGGGACGCTTCCGGCGGCAGCCGATGCGCGGAGCCGGCTCGTTCGCTCGCCGGACGAATTGCAGACGGCGATCGGGCACGCCGTGCCGGGCAGCGTCATCACGGTTGCCGACGGCACCTATGATCTGACCGCGCCGATCGCGATCACCGGAAAGCGCGGTACCTGCGACGAGCCGATCGTCGTCCGGGCGGAGTCCGTCGGCGGGGTCGTCGTGACGGGTGCGCAGAGCTTCGTGCTGAGCGCGTCGTCGGACGTCACGATCAGCGGGTTCGCGTTCCGCGGGCAGACCTCGACCTTCGACGTACCGCCCGACTGCAAGCGGATCCGGCTGACCCGCAACGACTTCCAGCTCGCCGACGTCGAGGGTCTGCACTGGGTGATGATCCGGGGCGACCAGACCGAGTTCGACCACAACGAGATCCACGGCAAGTCCACGCTCGGCATCTACCTGGGCGTCGAGGGCGCCGGCACCGACCAGATGGCGGCCGGGGTTCGCATCCACCACAACTACTTCCGCGACCACTCGTTCCCGGGGGACAACGGCGGCGAGCCGATCCGGCTCGGGGTCAGTCCGCGGGCACTGTCCACGGCCGGCGCGGTGGTCGAGCGCAACCTGTTCGAGCGCGCGAACGGCGATCCCGAGGCGATCTCGGTGAAGTCGTCGGGCAACACGATCCGGCACAACACGATCCGCGACAGCCTGGGCGGGATCGTGCTGCGGCACGGCAACGGCACCCGGGTCGAGGGCAACTATCTGTTGTCGGGACAGAACGGGATCCGGATCTACGGCAACGACCACCTGGTCGTGAACAACTACCTCGAGCGGATCAGCGGCTCCGGCGTCGTCTTGGGCAGCGGCAACGTCCGGGACCACTACCCGGGCGAGCCGCCGAAGTCCCGCACCGGCAACGACGCACCGGACCGGGTGCGGATCGCGCTGAACACGGTGCTCGACTGCGGCTCCGCGGTGACCGGTGAGAGTCACCGGACCCTCCCGCCCCTGGAGTGCGCGGTGACGGACAATCTGTTGGTGGCAGACAACGGGCAGTTGGTGAACATGCCGTTCCAGGACGGCATCACCTGGTCAGGCAACATCCACTGGGGACAGGGCGCGGACGGCAACGCCCCCGCGGCCGGTTTCACCCGCGCCGACCCGCTACTCGCGGCCGGGCCCGACGGCGTACGGCGGCTCACGGCCGGCAGCCCCGCGATCGACGCGGCGTCCCGGTCGTACCCGGAGGTGGCCACCGATCTGGACGGGGACCACCGGACAGGACGGGCGGCGGACGTCGGCGCGGACGAGTACTCGCCGCGGTATGCGAAGTACCGCCCGCTGACCTCGACCGACGTGGGACCGCACGCCCGATGACCACCAAGACAGCGGTAGGAGAGCAGGAGATCATCCGGACGTATCTCGACCGGTTGCGGCTGGACCTGGTCGTCGCCGCCCGAATCACCAAGGTGCACCGCGAGTGGTCCCGGCCGCTGCAGCCCGATCCGTTCTCGCGGCTGTACCTGATCCTGGAAGGTGAAGGGCGCCTCGTCGTCGGTGACGAGGAGCTGTACCCGCGGCCGGGCGAGCTGGTGTACATGCCGGCCGAGGTGCCGGTGTCGTACGAGACGATCAGCGACAACGTTTTCCGCAAACACTGGCTGCACTTCAACGCGCTGATCGGCGACCGCGACATCGGCGAGATGCTGACGCTGCCGTACATCGTGCCGAGCAAGGCACCCGACGAGGCCGCGGCGCTGTTCGAACAGGTCGGCGCGGCCGACCGGGACCCGCCGGGACTCGCGACGCCGCTGCGGCTGCGCTCGGCGCTGACAGCGCTGTTCGCGCACTACCTCGACAGTGCGCCGCCCGGCTCGGTCAGGCTGTCGGAGCGGCAGACGAGCGAGTCCGGGATCGTGCAGTACATCCAGGAGAACCTCGCCACGCTGCCGAGCGTCGAGGAGCTCGCGGCCCACTTCGGTTACGACCTGCCGGCGTTCATGCGGCACTTCCGGACCGAGTTCGGCCTGTCGCCGAAGCAGTACATCAAGCGGGCCCGGATCGAGTGGGCCCAGCGCGAGCTGGTGGCGACCGCACGCCCGATGGAGGAGATCGCGGCCGCCGTCGGCATGGATCAGTCCTATTTCTCGAAGGTCTTCCGACAGGTGAGTTCGGTGACCCCGAGCGAGTACCGAAAGTTGTACCGCCCCAACAGCTAGGAGACTCGTCATGGACCGTCGTACCTTCTTGGCGGGCAGTGGCGTCGTCGCCCTCTCCCTGGTCAGCGCCCAACCGGCGCTGGCCCGGGAGCAGGCGACAGTGACGTCGCTCGCCGAGTTGCAGCAGGCAATCAACACCGCCACCGCCGGCACCACGATCACGCTGGCCAACGGCTCGTACGCCGTACCGTCGGGATCGCCGATCACGATCACCAACCGGCACGGCAGCAGCGGTTCGCCGATCACGATCGTGGCGCAGAGCCGCGGCGGCGTGACGCTGACCGGCGCGCAGAGCTTCGTGTTCTCGGGATCGTCGGACATCACGATCAGCGGGTTCGCGTTCCGGCAGAGCACCACGCTGGAGATCCCGGCGGACTGCCCGCGGATCCGGCTGACCCGCAACGACTTCGGCCTCGCCGCCGCCGCGGAGCACTGGGTCGTGGTCCGCGGCGACGACGCGAAGATCGACCGCAACGTCTTCCACGACAAATCCACGCTCGGCGTCTACCTGGTGATCGACGGACCGGGCTCCGAGGCGATGGCGCAGCGCACCTACATCCTGCGCAACTACTTCCGCGACCACACGTTCAGCGGGTCCAACGGCGGGGAGCCGATCCGGCTCGGGGTGAGCGGCCGCGCGCTCAGCACCGCCGACGCCACGGTCGAGTACAACCTGTTCGAGCGCTGCAACGGCGACCCCGAGGCGATCTCGGTGAAGTCGTCCGGCAACACGATCCGGTACAACACGATCCGCTCGTCGGCCGGCGGGCTGGTGCTGCGGCACGGCAACGACAACCGGGTCGAGAGCAACTACCTGCTGTCCGGGTCGAACGGCATCCGGATCTACGGCAACGACCACCTGATCGTGAACAACTACGTCAGCGGCATCTCGGGCGCCGGTGTGGTGCTCGGCAGCGGCACGGAGCGGGACCACTACGAGGGCGAGCCGTCCGACTCCCGGCGCGGCAACGATGCGCCGGACCGGGTCACGATCACGCTGAACACACTGCGGAACAACGGGCAGGCGCTCGTCGGCGAGAGCCAGCGCACCGTCCCGCCGCTGGGGTGCGCGGTCTCCGACAACCTGATGGTCGGCGACAGCGGCGACCTGGTCGACATGCCGTACCTCAGCGGCCTGACCTGGTTGGGGAACATCCTCTGGGGCCAGGCGGCCAACGGGAACATCCCGTCGTCCGGGTTCACCCGCGCCGATCCGAAGCTGACCGCGGGCTCCGACGGCGTGTACCGGCTCGGTGCGGGCAGTGCCGCCGTGAATGCCGCCAGCGTCGACCACTCGAGTCAGGTCACCGACGACGTCGACGGGCAGACCCGCACAGCGCCGTACGACGTGGGCGCCGACGAGTACTCGACTGCCACACCAGTGCGTCGTCCGCTGAACGCGGCCGACGTCGGGCCGAACGCGGCCTAACCCCAGGACGCGGAGGCGCCCGTTCACCAGGACGGGCGCCTCCGCCCAGACAGCTGCCTGGACGAGTGCCTAGACGACGGCGGGCTGGGTGTTGCCGGCCTCGTCGATGCCGCGGCGCATGTCGACGCGGGTCAGCAGCGCGAGGCCGACGACGAAGAACAGCCCGAGCGCGACGATCGCAGGACGGTACGAGCCGGTGAGCTGGTGGACCAGCCCGAACACCAGCGTGCCCAGCCACGACGTACCCCGCTCGCCGGCCTGGTAGAGCGAGAAGTACTCCGCCTCGCGGCCCTTCGGGATCAGCTGGCTGAACGCCGACCGGGACAGCGCCTGCGTGCCGCCGAGCACGATCCCGATCGCGACGCCCATGGTCAGGAACGGCGCGATCTGGTGGGCGGGCAGCAGGAACCCGGCGATCACGATCAGGATCCAGACCACCAGGCCGCCGGCGATCGTGCGGTGCGCGCCGTACCGCTGGGCGAACCGGCCGAAGGCGAGCGCGCCGAAGAACGCGACGAACTGGACGAGCAGAATGGTCGCGATCAGCACCTGGGTCTCGAACCCGAGCTGCTTCTCGCCGTACGTCGACGACACCGAGATGACCGTCTGGATCCCGTCGTTGAAGAACAGGTACGCGATCAGGAACAGCATCGTCATCTTGTAGGAGCGCAGGTGCTTCAGCGTCGCCGCGAGCTGCCCGAAGCTCTGGCGGACAAGGCCGGCACTGCGGACCGGGACGACGCTCACGGGCGGGCGGTCGCGGAGTCGGACGAACGGGAAGAAGGTGAACAGACCCCACCACAGCCCGGCACTGAGAAGGCTGAGCCGCACAGCCGTTCCCTGGGACAGCCCGAGTGCGTCGTGTGCCGTCACCACGGCGAGGTTGACCAGCAGCAGGAGGAAGCCACCGGCGTACCCGAAGGCCCAGGCCCGGGAGGAGACCGCGTCGCGCTGATCGGGCGGCGCGATGTCGATCAGGATCGAGTCGTAGACCACCAGCGACGAGCCGAGACACAGGTTGCCGATGAACAGCAGCAGCGCCCCGAGCGCCCACCGGCCGCCGCCGACGAACACCATGCTGGCCGCCGCCAGCGCGCCGGTCCAGGCGAAGCCGCACATCAGGAGCTTCTTACGGGTCATCCGGTCCGCGATCGCGCCGACCACCGGCAGGAACAGCGCCGACACCAGCGTGGCCACCGTCACGACGTAGAACGCGAGCGAGCCGGGGGAGATCCCGAGGCCGAGCACGTCGAGGTTGGTGTGGCACGGCTTGTCCGTGGTCCCGACGTACCCGCAGGCGGCGGTCTCGGCGACCGAGGTCAGGTACGGCGCGAACAGGACCGTGCCGACCGTGGTGACATAGCCGGAGTTCGCCCAGTCGTACAGGCTGAAGCCCCAGTACTCACGCTTGTCCACGCCGGCCGGAGCGGAGAGGATTCCCATGCGCGGAAGTGTGTCAGGTCCCGGGGACGATCCGGCGTACCCGCGGATAACACTTCAGCTCCACTGACCGCGCTCCCGCAGTACGTCGCGGAGCAGGTCGGTGCGGTCGGTGATGATGCCGTCGACCCCGGCGTCGAGCAGCCGGCGCATCGTATCCGGGTCGTCGATCGTCCACACGTGGACCTGCTTGCCGCGGGAGTGCGCGCGCCGGATCAGGCCGGGCGTCAGAACGTGGAAGGCGCGGTACCGCTCGGGGATCTGCAGGCAGGCGCCGCGCGACGGCAGCGCGAACGGCAGGAACCGGATCAGCGCCGCCTCCCACTCGCCGTACCCGGTGCACAGCCGGGGGCCGAGCAGTTTGCGGATCCGCCGGACCCGCGACTGGGAGAACGACGACACGCAGATCCGGTCGAGCGCGTGCGCGGCCTGCAGCACCTTCGCGGCCGGCTCCAGGCCGCCGTCGGCCTTGATGTCCAGGTTGAACCGGATGCCCGGGAAGTGCTCGAGCAGCTCGTCCAGGCGGGGGATCGGCTCGTGCCCGTTGATCCTCGCCTTGCTGACCTCCGACCAGGGCAGCTCGGCGATCACCCCGGTGCGGTCGGTGACCCGGTCCAGGACCTTGTCGTGGAACGCGACCACGACCCCGTCGCTGGTCGCGTGCAGGTCGGTCTCCAGGTACTTGTACCCGAGGTCGACGGCGTGCTGGAACGCGTGCAGCGAGTTCTCGTAGCCGATGTTGTCCGGGTGTTTCGCGCCGCCTCGATGAGCCATCGCGATCGGGCCGTCGTGGTCGAGGTAGGGGTACACGTCCAGAAGTATGTACCGTTTGGCTGGTGACGGTACTCAGCCCCCGCCCCGACCTGTGGACCCTCGATCCCGGCGTCCTGCACCTCAACCATGGTTCGTACGGCGCCGTGCCGCGCCGGACGCAGGAGGTGATGAGTGCCCTGCGGACCGAGATGGACGCCAACCCGATGGTCTGGTTCCGCACGGTTGCCGACCGGTTGACGGCCAGCCGGCTCGCGCTCGCCTCGTACCTGGAGACCGATCCGGCCGGGTTCGCCCTGGTGCCGAACGCGAGTGCCGGCGTCACCGTGGCGCTCCAGACGCTGCCGATCCCCGCGGGCAGCCGGATCGTGCTCACCGACCACGCGTACGGCGCGGTGCGCTATGCCGCCGAGCGGTTCGCGAAGGAGCGCGGCGCCGAGGTGATGACGGTCGGGATCCCGCTCGAGGCGGACGACGAGACCGTGGTCGCGCTGGTCGCGGCCCAGCTGGACAATGCCTCGGCGCTGATCGTGGACCAGATCACCTCCGGTACGGCGAAGGTGTTCCCGATCGACGCGCTGGTGAGGACCGCCCACGCGCACGGCGTACCGATCGTGGTCGACGGAGCGCACGCCCCGGCGCTGATCGATGCCCCGGCCGCCGCGGGCGCCGACTTCTGGACGGGCAACTTCCACAAGTGGCCGGCAGCTCCGCGCGCCACGGCCGGGCTGGTCGTCGCCGAGCGGTGGCGGACGGCCGCGATGCCGCTGATCGTGTCCTGGTCCGAGTACGACGAGCGCATGCCGGAGCGGTTCGACATGCAGGGGACGTACGACTACGTGCCGTGGATCGCGGCGCCGGAGTCGCTGCGGGTCCTGGCCGACCTGGACTGGCCGGCTCGTCGTCCGCAGTTGACCGCCCTGGTCGAGGAGGGCGCGAAGATCCTCGCGAAGGCGCTCGGGACCGGCGTCGCCGACGTGGTGCACCCGTCGGCGACGATGCGGCTGGTCGAGCTGCCGGCCGCGGTCGACCTGAGCGGCGGCGACGCGCTGAAGATGCGCGTGTCGCGCGAGCTGAAGGCCGAGATCACCTTCACCGGGTTCGAGGAGCGCAAGTTCGTCCGGCTGTCGGCGCATGCCTACAACTCGCTCGCGGACTACGAGAAACTGTCGGAGGGTCTGCCTAGAGTCCTCGCGTGAACGACATCCAAGGGTCCTACAACGCTGCCGCCGCCGACTACCACGCGATCCTGAAGGACTACCACCGCGACGATCCGTTCGAGATCGGCGCGCTGGAGTACTTCACCCGGCTGGTCGAGGACGGGCCGGTGGGGGACCTCGGATGCGGCACCGGGCGCATCACGACGTACCTGGCCGGTCAGGGGCTGGACGTGTTCGGTGTCGACCTGACGCCGGGGATGATCGACGTGGCCCGGAAGGAGTATCCGGAGCTGCGCTTCGAGGTCGGGTCGTTGTTCGGCCTGGACCTGAAGGACGGTGAGCTGGCCGGGGCCCTTGCCTGGTACTCGCTGGTTCACACGCCGCGCGAGGAGCTCCCGAAGGCTTTCGCGGAGCTGTTCCGGGTGCTGCGGCCGGGCGGCGTCCTGGTGCACGGGTTCAAGGTCGGCGACGGCCATCGGGAGCTCAAGCAGGGCTACGGGCACGACGTCGACCTCGACGTGTACATGTACGACGTCGCCGATGTCGCCGAGTTGCTCGCCGCCGCCGGGTTCGTCGAGGTCGCCCGCCTGACCCGCGCGGCCCTGCCGGCCGAGAAGGACGCCGCCCAGGCCGCCCTCCTCGTCCGCAAACCCGCTACCCCTTGATCGCTCCCGAGGTCATGCCGGCGACGATCTGCCGGTTGAAGAACAGGAACATGATCAGCGGCGGGATCGTGATCAGCAGGATGTCCATGAACAGCAGGTTGTACTGCGTGGAGAACTGACCGGAGAAGTTGTAGAGCGTGAGCTGGACGGTGGCGTTCTTGTCACCGGGCAGGAAGTACAGCGGATTCACGAAGTCGTTGAACACGTTGACCGACTGCACCACGACCACGGTGATGATGACCGATCTGAGCAGCGGGAAGATGACGCCGAAGAACAGCCGCAGCGGCCCCGCCCCGTCGATGATCGCCGCCTCGTCCAGCTCCCGCGGGATCGTCGAGACGAACGCCCGGAACAACAGGATGCAGAACGACAGCCCGAACGCGATCTCGATCATGATCAGGCCCGGCATCGTCCGGAACAGCCCGAGCTTCTGCAGCACCCAGATCGTCGGCACGACGGCGGGCGGGATGATGAGTCCGGACAGTACCAAGAAGTTGATGAATCCGTTCCACTTGCTGGCCCGGCGCTGCAGCACGAACCCGGCCATCGCGGCCAGCACCACCATCCCGGCCACGCTCACGACGGTCAGGATGGTGCTGTTGATGAACGCGATCACCAGCATGTAGTCGCGGGCCTTGACCACGTCGACGAAGTTCTGCACGAACTGGAACTGGTGCGGCCAGGAGAAGTCGAGATCCGCGGCCTGCTGGCGGTCCTTGACCGCGGTCAGCAGCATGAACACGAACGGGATGATGAACACCACGATCGAGGCCAGGATCGCGACCACGCTGAGCGCCCATTTGCGTCCGGGCCGGTGGTTGACGAGTTCGGCGGTGCTCACATGTCCACCTCCTTGCGGTTCAGGAACCAGTTGAGCGGCAGCACGATCGCGGTCACCACCACGAACAGGATCACGTTGCCGGCCGTCGACAGCCCGTAGAAGCCGGCCTGGTACTGCTTGTAGATCACCGACGAGATGACGTCGGAGGTGAAGCCGGGGCCGCCTCGCGTCATCGCCCAGATCAGCTCGAACGACCGCAGGCCGCCGATCAGGGACAGGATGATCACGGTGACCGTGGCCGGCTTGCACAGCGGGAGCACGATCCGGCGGAACGACTCCCACGCTCCGGCCCCGTCGACCCGGGCGGCCTCCATGTACTCGCGCGGGATCGACACGATCCCGGCGATGTAGATCAGGGTCGCCAGGCCGACGCCCTTCCAGACGTCGACCAGGGCGATGGACAGCAACGCCCACTTCGGGTCGGTGAGCCACCCGGGCCCGTCGATACCGATGACGCCGAGAGCCCCGTTGATGATCCCCCGTTCGGGATTCATCATCACCTGGAACAGCAGGCCGACGCCGACGGTACTGACGAGCACCGGGAAGAAGACCACCGAGCGCAGGTAGCCGCGGCCGATGATCTGCGACGTCAGCAGCACGGCCAGCAGCAGACCGAGCACGACCTTGGATCCCGACGTCACGACGGCGAAGACCAGCGTGTTGGTGAAACCCTTGACCAGCGCCGGCTCCTGGAAGAACAGCTTGAAGTTGTCCAGCCCGATGAACTTCGACTCGAACAGGCTCCAGCGCGTCAGGCTGTAGTAGAACGAGGCGAACGTCGGGATCAGGAACAGCACGGCGTAGATCACCGCGGTGGGCAGGTAGAACCAGAACGAGTAGGGGCGGTACACCTTGCTACCGGTCTTCGCGACCGTCGCGGTCTTGCTGTGCTCCTGGGAGATCGACACAGCCACCGACCTCACCAGCCCTCCAGGCCCAACTGCTGCGCCTGCTTCTTGACGTCCTCGTCGTACCGGGCCGCGCCGTCCTTGGCCTTGCGGATACCGGAGCCGACCTCGACCGTGATCTGCTCCAGCGACGGGCCCTTGACCGGCGAGAGGAACTCGAGCGCGAGGCTCGAACCGCCCGGCTTGTCGAGGTACGGCTGCATGTCCTTGATCGCCTGCGGCACGTTGTCGCCGAGCGTGCAGCCCTTCACGGCGTACGGGCCGGTCGGCGCGCCCGCCTCGGACTGCGACTTGCACCCGTCCGGGCTGGCGACGAAGGCGAGGAACTTCTTGGCCGCGTCGAGCTTGTCGCCGGTCGTGGTCTTCGGGATGTAGAGGCCGCCCGGCGTCCACAGCGTCAGGCCGTTCTTGCCCGCGTCGTCACCAGGCAACGCGAACAGGCCGACCGACTTCGCGGCGTCCGGGTAGGTGGCGATCATGTTCGCGACCACGCCGGACAGGATCGGGTAGTGCGCGCCCTTGCCGGTGGCAAGCATCTTCAGGCCGTCCGGCAGCTTCGCGGAGGCGAAGTCCTTGTTCTCGTAGCCGGCGTCGTGGACGGCCTGGGTGTGCTCGAAGCCCTTGATCGCGGCCGGCGACGTCGCGTACTTCGCCTGGTTCTTGGTGTACTTGTCGGCGAAGTCCGGCTCGGCCGCGGAGACGTTGTGGAAGTCGCCGAGCACGAACAGCTGCGACGTCCAGGTCTCGCCGTACGTCTGGATCACCGGTGCGACGCCGGGGTCGCCGGCCTTGATCTTGGCGTTGTTGGCCATGAACTCGGCCCAGGTCGTCGGCACCTTGAGGCCGAGCTTCTGGTAGACCGGGATGCTGTACAGCACCGCGCCGCCCATGAACCCGCCGACAGGCGCGCCGTACACCTGGCCGTCGGCGGTCACGGTCTTCTTGAAGTTCTCGTCCAGGTCTCCGACGTAGGGCTCGTCGTTGATGGAGAGCAGGTTCTTCTGCGGCGCGATCGCCTGGAACAGCGACCCGGTGTTGTAGTTGAACACCTCGGGCATGTCGCCGGTCGACAGCCGGGTCTTGACGATGTTGTCGCCTTCGGTGCCGCCGGGCCGGCTGTCGACCTTGACGGTGATGTTCGGAAACTTCCCGTGGAAGTCCTTGGCGAGCTGCTCGGCCTCCTTGATGTCCTGATCCTGGTTCGTGGTCAGGTAAGTGATCTCGACCGAGCCGCTGCCACCGGCGTCGTCGCTGGATCCGAGACTGCCCGCGCTGCACGCGGAGAGGGTTAGGGAACAGACAGCCAGCAGTGCGAGTCCGCTGGCTCCTGGGCGGAACCTCATCATGACCTCCAAGGGATGTACTTCGCGGCAGCGGGGCGGTCGGTGAGTGGGCAGAGTGAGTGGTGCTAGTGGTTGAGCAGGGCGTCGAGCTCGGCCTTCAGGGCCTCGGCGCTCGCGGAGAAGCCGCGCGGGCTGATCGCGTCGACCAGACCGGCGGCCGGCTGGTCCAGGTACCGCTCGAGACGGCCGGCGAGCTCGGCGTCGTCGGCGGCGATCCCGTGCTCGACGGCGGCGGCCGCGAGCGCGGACCAGGTCGGCTCGTGGTCCAGGACGTCGCGGATCGTCGCGTCGGTGGCCAGTTGCGGCGCCTCGGCGTACGGATCGGCGAGGGTCCACTCGTGCGTACCGTGCCCGGTCTCGACAGGATCGAGGCCCGGTACGTCGACCTTGGCGCGGGAGCCGACCGGAACGGTGACCTTCAGCGTCACCTGCCCGTCGGCACGGGTCCACGCGACCGACGCCTCGCCGTACGGCGTGAGGTGCCTGGCGGATGCGTTCGTGAGGTGGTCGGTGAACAGTGGGCGGACATCGATCGTCTGGTAGCCGGGCTCCGCGGCCGCGAGGCCGGCCACCCGCCGGTGCATCCAGTCGGCGACGGCGCCGAGGGCGTAGTGGTTGAACGACGTCATCTGGCCGGGGTTGATGCTGCCGTCGGGCAGCATGCTGTCCCAGCGTTCCCAGACCGTCGTGGCTCCCATGGTCACTGCGTACAGCCAAGAGGGGCAGCCTGTCTGTAGCAGAAGGCGGTACGCCAGGTCAGGATGTCCGGAATCGGCCAGCGCGTCGGCCATCAGCGGCGTCCCGACGAATCCGGTACTGATCCGGAAGCCCGCCGTCCGCACGAGGTCGGCGAGCCGTTCGCCGGCGCGCTGCCGCTGGTTCTCGGTCGGCAGCAGCGCCCACTGCAAGGCCAGTGCGTAGGTCGTTGCCGCGTCGCTCAATACCCGGCCGCCGTCGGTCGCGTACTCGGTCGCGAAGGCCTGCCGGACGCGCGCGGCAAGGTCGGTGTACTCGCGGGCAAGGTCGGTCTGACCGACCACTGCGGCAGCCTTGCCGAACACTTCGGCGGACCGGGCCAGGTGCGCGGTGGCGACGACATCCGGGTCGGCCTTGGCCAGGAACGCGTTCTCCGGCGGCGCGGTCGGGTCGAGCCAGTCGCCGAACTGGAAGCCGCCCGACCAGACCAGGTCCGGGCCGGCCAGGTCGGCCATCTTGTCCACCCAGGCCCGCATGCTCGGCAGTTGCCGGGCGAGCAGCCCGGCGTCGCCGGTGCGCTCGTAGACCACCCACGGAACGATCGTTGCCGCGTCACCCCAAGCCGCAGTCGCCGGTGACTCGTTGCGGAGCACGTCCGGGATGACGAAAGGCACCGAGCCGTCCTTCTGCTGCTCGGCGGCGAGATCGGCGAGCCAGTTGGTCAGGAAGCCCGCGGTGTCGAACAGGAAGCCGGCGCTGGGGGAGAAGACCTGGATGTCGCCGGTCCAGCCGAGTCGCTCGTCGCGCTGCGGGCAGTCGGTCGGCACGTCGACGAAGTTGCCGCGCATGCCCCAGACCACGTTCTGGTGGAACTTGTCGAGCAGCTCGTTCGACGACTCGAACCAGCCGGTCCGCCGCAGGTCGGTGCCGATGACGACGGCTTCCAGGTCCTCCTTGCGGAGGTCGGTCACGCCGGTGACCTCGGCGTACCGGAAGCCGTGGAAGGTGAGCGGCGAGTCGAGGACGACCTCGTCCGGTCCGGCCAGGATGTAGGTGTCGGTCGCCTTCGCGGTGCGCAGCGGGCGGACGCCGAGCTCGCCGTTCTCCAGCACCTCGGCGTGCCGCAGGACGATCTCGTCGCCCGCGGACCGACCGCGGACCTTGAGGCGGACGCGGCCGACGAGGTTCTGGCCGAAGTCGACGAGCGTCTTGCCGGACGGCGACGTGGTGATCTCGAGCGCCGGGAGCACGTCGGTGATCCGGACCGGCGGGCCGTCGGGTGCGACGAGCAGCGCGAGGTCGGCGTCGAGGACGTCGACGGGTGCCGCCTGGCCGGGCTGCTTGCGCAGGTCGGTGGACTGGCCGTCGTACAGGTCGTCGGCCAGCACGTTGCTCTCCCGGGAGGTCCAGGTGCCGTCGCTCGCGACCGTGTGGACCTGGCCGTCCTCGGTGGTCACCTCGAGCTGTGCGAGGACCGCGAGGCGGTCGCCGTACAACTGCTTCTGGTCCTGGAAGCCGATCCGGCCGCGGTACCACGCGTTGCCGAGCAGGAATTCGAGCGTGTTCTCACCAGGTCGGACAAGCTCGGTCACGTCGTACGTCTGGTAGCGGAGCCGGTACTGGTACGCCGTCCAGCCGGGCGCGAGCTCCTCGGTGCCGACCCGCTGCCCGTTCAGCTCGGGGATGTAGATGCCGTACGACGTGGCGTACAGGCGGGCTTTCACGACACCGTCGGGGAGCTCGGCGGAGCCGGCGATCAGCGGCGCTGGGGAGCCGTGCGGGTTGTCCCGCGGGCTGACGAACCGGGCGGTCCAGTCGCCCGGCGTGAGCAGCCCGGCCTCGACGGTCGCGGGCTCGCTCCAGTCGCTCCAGTCCCCGGTACCGCGGACGCGGACCCGCACCTGCGCGGCCTGGCGGGACTCCAGCGCCTCGCCCGGCCAGGGCACCAGGATCTGGTCGGGGGACTGGACGGTGAAGACCTGCGTGCTGCCGGTGGTGATCTCGACCTCGTACGCCGTCTGCGCGTAGCCGGCGTCCGCGGCCGGGACCTGCCAGGAGATCCTCGGGCTCGCGGTGCCGATGCCCAGGACGGGTGCGGACCGATGCTCGAAGCGGAGGGCGGTGGGTGCGGCGAGTTGCGACATGAGACTCCAACCGAGTGAAACGATTCATTGGGTGCTCTGACAAAACGCTCGATGTTGGCTGATGGATCGGCGAGGACGTTTCGCTTGTTCCCCGATCCTGCGACCGGCAGTCGCCGGTCACTAGCCCGATGTGCACCCGATCTAGCACGATCTGCACTTCGGCTCGTATCGTGACCTCGTGGCAGGCGTGGCCGATGAGCCGGTGCGGACCCGCGGAACCGTGCTGCACTTCGTCGAAGGGACGGTCGTGCACGCGGGCACACACCTCCACGAGAAGTCCCACCCGCTGCACACGCACAGTTTCTTCGAACTGCTGCTCGTCACCGGCGGTGAAGGCGTCCACCACAGCCTCGCGGGGCGCCAGCGGCTCCGGGCCGGCGACGCGATCCTGCTGCGGCCGGGGGTCTGGCACGAGTACGTCGAGTGCGACGACCTCGAGGTCTACAACTGCTGTTTCTCGGCCGACCTGGTGCGCCGCGAGCTCGCGTGGGCGCGCGAAGATCCCTTGCTGGGTTACCTGTTGTGGACCGGACCGTTCTCCGCGCAGCGTCGCGGGATGCTCGCCACCCATCTCGATCCGGGTACCTTCGCCGAGGCCGTCGGGCACCTCGACGGACTGCGCCGGCTCCGCAACCAGCCGCTCAGCCGGCACCGCGGCGAGGTGATCGGCTGGCTGTCGCTGTACCTGAGTTGTGTCGCCCGGACGGTGGCCGAATCCGACGAACGCGGTGAGCACACGCATCCCGCGGTGCTCGACGCGATGCGGCTGATGGAGGCTGACCCGGCGCGGCACTGGACGCTCGCCGAGCTCTCCGGCGAGTTGCATCTGGCCCCCGGCTATCTGGTCCGGCTGTTCAAGTCGGTGACCGGAGTCCCGCCGATGGCGTACCTGTCACGGCACCGCGTCGAGCTCGCGGCCGACCGGTTGCTGCACACCGATTTGCCGATCAACCGGATCGGGGAGTCGGTCGGCTGGCCCGACCAGAACTACTTCGCCCGCCGATTCAAATCCCACTACGGGCTATCAGCGACCCTCTATCGGGAACGTTTCAACGCCATCAGGCACAGCTATCCGGCCGCGGACGAGAAGGTCTAGCCCGTCCAGGATCCGCTGCAGACCGAACTCGAGGCCCTGGTTCTCGCTGCCCGCCGACGTCCGCATCGCGGCGGTCAGATGCGGGAAGCGGCCGGCCTCGGCCGTCAGGATCTCGGCGAGCGACAGCTGCAGCTCTTCCTCGGTCAGCCCGGTGGTTTGCCCCGGGAAGGTCGACGACTGCTGGGCGATGTTCCGGACGTGGCTGGTGACGACCAGGATCGAGTCGAACTGCTCGCCGCCGGTGAGGCCGGTGCCGGCGAGCGCGGCCAGGCCGCGTTCCATCCAGAGGAGCTCGTTGGGCCCGAGCAGCCGGCGGCCGATCGTCGACTGGAGCAGCCACGGGTGCCGGGTGAAGCCGTCGTACAGATCGAGCGCCCAGGTGTGCAGGGCCTCGCGCCACGGTAGGTCCGCGCGGTCGGGCGGGGGACCCATCGCGATGTCGCTCATCACCGCGACGAGTTCCGTCTTCCCGGGGACGTGCCGGTAGAGCGCCATCTTCGTCACCGGCAGCTCACCCGCGATGCGCTGCATGGAGACCGCGTCCAAGCCCTCGGCGTCCGCGATCGCGATCCCGGCCGCGGCGATCTCGGCCAGCGTGATCGCGGGCTTCGGGCCGCGGCTGCGAGCCGGCGGCCCGCCCCAGAGCAGTTCGGTCATCGGCGTCCTTCCGTCTCGGCTTGAACTGTGTCTACCATACACTTTAATGTGTCTACCGGACACAGTAAGGAGATGGAATGAAGATTCTGGTATCGGGTGCGAGCGTGGCGGGCCCGTCGGTGGCGCTCTGGCTGGGGCGCGCGGGCCACGAGGTGACCGTGGTCGAGATCGCGCCCGCGCTGCGGCAGGGCGGGTATGCGGTGGACTTCCGCGGCGAGGTGTTCACGACGGTCCTCGACCGGATGGGCGTGCTCGACGACCTGCGGGCGCTGCAGACCGGCGGGAACGCGATGCGGTTCGTCGACGAGTCGGGCCGCAAGCTGATGCGGTTGCCGGCCGAGTTCGCCGGCGGCGAGCTGGAGGTGCTGCGGGCGGATCTGTCGCAGGTGTTGTACGAGCACAGCCGGGCGCAGGCGGCGTACCGCTTCGGCGACTCGATCGCCTGGTTGCGCGAGCAGCCCGGCGGCGTGGACGTGCGGTTCGAGAGCGGGGTCGAGGAGACGTACGACCTGGTGATCGGCGCCGACGGGATGCATTCCGTCGTACGGCGGCTGGCGTGGCCGGCGGACCAGGTCCTCGAGCGGTACCTGGGGTACTACGTGGCCGGCTGGGAGGTGCCGAACACGCTGGGCATCTCGGGGGACACGCTGATGTACAACGTGCCGGGCAAGCTGGCGAGCGTCGGCGCAGACCGTCGCGATCCGGCGCTGGCGCAGACGCTGTTCGTGTTCAAGTCGCCGCAATTGCAGTACAACCGCCGCGACCTGGACGAGCAGAAGGCGATCCTGCAGGAGCACTTCGGCGGGCTCGGCTGGCACGTCCCGGAGCTGCTCGAGGCGTTGCCGGCGGCAACGGAGCTGTACTTCGACTCGATCAGCCGGGTGCGTGTCGAGCGCTGGTCGACGGAGCGGATCGTGCTGCTCGGCGATGCGGGGTACGGAGCGACGTTCGGAGCGCTCGGCACCGGTACGGCGGTGGTGGGCGCCTACGTGCTGGCGGGGGAGTTGGCCCAGGCCCGCGGCGACTTCCGGACCGCCTTCGCCCGGTACGAGGCGACGCTGCGCAAGGCCGTGTCGACGACGCAGGACGGCAGCCGCGCGGGGTCGTTCCTGGCGCCGGCGACCCGCTTTGGCATCGCCGCGCGGAACCGGATCCTGGACATCCCGTTCTTCCTCAACCAGATGCTCAAGATGGCCCAGAACATGAGCGAACTGATCGAGCTGCCTGCCTACTCGATCGACACGGCCTCAGGGCAGCAGGGGCAGCTGGTAGAGGAGTGACTCCCAGGAGTCGGGCAGCCACCCCGGCACGCCGAGAACGGCCATGTACAGCCAGATCGCGACGAGCACGCAGAGGAACAGCGCGAGTGTCCCGAGTGCCTTGAGCCAGGCGGGCTGCTTGCCGGTCCAGGCAGTGAGCGCCTTGACCCAGTCCTTGACCCGGTACAGCAGCCGCTGCGCCCACTCGAACTCGCTCGCGAGCACGGCAAGACCCGCGATGAACAACGGGATCCCACCCGGTCCCGGCAACCACCCCGTCAGCGGCGCCGCGATGATCAGCAGCCCGCCGAGCACCCCCACGCCGATGCGGTAGAACAGCAACTTCCTCGGATTCTCACGAATCCGCCTCCGCCACTCCCACCGGTCGTCCGCAGCATCGAGCGTGATGTTGTGATCGGTGCGGTCGGGACTTTCCTTCTCGGCCACGCACCCAGCCTACGTGGTGGCGGGGTTGCCGAACTCCCAGTGCCACGGCTCCTCGCGGTTGCCGCCCTGATCGGCCCAGGCCGGGTGCAGCCAGCCGTACGCCGGGGCGTGCGACTTCATCCATTGGTACTGGGTGGTGTTGTACTTGTCGATCCCGCCGCACAGGTCGACGGCCACGCCCCACCCGTGGTTGGAGGTGCCCGGGAGCGCGGCCAGCGACGGCTTGCGCTGGTACAGGCTGACCTGCGACGCGTACGAGCGGTAGGAGTCGGTGATGCAGAGCGACTTGCCGAACTGGGCGCGGTAGGCGGCGGCGAGTCGCGCGTACGCCGCCGCGGCGTCGCAGCGGAGCATGTGACCGCCGGACCCGAGGGCACACAGCTTGCCGGCGGGGATCATGCCGTTGCTGTAGCCGCCCCAGCCGGTGCTGGCGGATCCGGTCGCCAGGAACGGCATCGGGTTCACCGGGTCGCCGCCGAGCCGGACCTCGAAGTGCAGGTGCGGCCCGGTCGAGTTGCCCTCGGTGCCGACGGCACCGATCTGCTGCCCGGCGGTGACCTGCTGACCGTCCGTCACGTCGACGCGACTCAGATGGGCGTACAGCGTCTCGAGGCCGTTGCCGTGGTCGATGCGCACCAGGTTGCCGGCCCAGGCCGGGTGCTCGACGCGGACGACGCCCGACGTCACCGCGCGCACCGTCGTACCGATCGCGGCCGGGAAGTCCTGGCCGGTGTGCAACCCGGTCGACCACATCGCTCCCGACTGGCCGAACGGCGTGCCGATCTCGTAGGTGCCGTCCGGCAGCGGCCACGTCCAGGAGCCTGAGCCGACGTCGTACGACGTCGCGGTGTTGCCGCAGCGGAACGCGTAGGCCTCGGAGGTCGCCACCGGCGCGACCTGCGGCTTGGCCGGGGCGCCGAGTGTCGGGCGCAGGGCGGCGTACAGGTTGTCGGGGATGGTCGTGACGACCACCGCGCCCCTGGCCTCGTCGGCGGCGATCATCTCGCCGCTGTCGAGCGCGATGCCGATGTGCACCAGGCCGAGCGACCTGCTGCCCATGACGAGGATGTCGCCGGGCTGGATCTGCGCGTTCGGGACAGCTTGGTAGTCCGGATAGACCTTGCCGACGAGGTTCGGCAGCGTCGTGTACGGCTGCCAGGCGACCCGGGCCGCGCCGAGGCAGCCGTACTTGTCGGGGCCGGTGGCAGCGACGCCGTACGGCTTGCCGACCAGGCTGAAGGCCTGGTTGACCGCGCGGATCGTCTCGGCCGACATCACTCGCACGGCCCGGCCGCCGACCGCCACCGAGGCGACACCGGGGATGGCGGCACCACGGCGGGTCAGCGGGCCCAAGCCGGCCGGCAGCTTGGCCGGATTCTTGAGGACGGCGGCCGCCGGGGGAGCGACCTTCGTGGCGGCGAGCTCGGTGAGATAGGCGCGCCAGCGCGCGAGGGCCTGCTGGTTGCGGGTCTGCTGGAGCTGCTGCGAGAGCGCGGAAGCGACGTCGAGGTCGGCGGTCTGGTCAGCCATCGCGGCCGCAGCGTCGGCCGCTTTCTGCTGCACCTGGTTGCTGAGCTCCTGGGCCTTCGCGGCGGCCTGGTCGGCGGCGGTGCGCTTCGTCGTCGCCTCGCCCCTCAGCCGGTCCGACTCGACCTCGGCGGCCCTCGCCCGCTGGTACTGCGAGACCTGGGTGTTGCCCAGCTGCGTGATCGCGGTCTGCCGGTCGGCGATCTCCTGGAGGTTCTCGGCGACCGGGGCGAGCGACCACAGCATCGACTCGGTGCCCATGACGGTTGGGATGCCGAGCTGGTAAGCCTGCGCGGTGATCACCCCGAGGCGCCGGCGCTCCTCGTCGGACTTGCCCTTGGACACGGTCGCGGTGGACTCCGCCTTCTTGGCGGCGGACTCGGCGGCCTGCGCCTCCTTCAGCGCCTTCGTGTAGGCGATGGTGGCCTTGGCGAAGTCGGCCTGCAAAGCCGCGGCCTCGGCCTGGAGCTGCTCGAGGGAGCGGTTGACGTCGGTGACGGAGGCCGGCGGCGGCTCGGTCGCGGACGGCGACGGATCGGCATGGGCCGCCGGCACGGCGACCGCCGCCAGCAGTGTGCCGAGTGCCGCGAGCCGCAGCCCCCGGCGCTTCCCCAGATCCATCCGTCCCCCATGCGAGATCGCCTCACGCGCGTGCCCAGCGTAGGCGTCGTACGGTCCTTACGGAACCCTGGTGCACACAAAGTGACCGTTCGGACGACATGAGGCGGGCCACAGTTGCCGACTCGGCGTCGGATCGCCTGGTCCGACCCACTAAAGTTCACTGCATGGCCTCGCACTTTGACGTTGTTGTCCTCGGCGCCGGTCCCGGCGGGTACGTCGCGGCGATCCGCGCCGCCCAGCTCGGGCTCAAGACCGCCATCATCGAGAAGAAGTACTGGGGCGGTGTCTGCCTGAACGTGGGCTGTATCCCCTCCAAGGCGCTGCTGCGGAACGCCGAGCTGTCGCACATCTTCCGGACGGAGGCGAAGACCTTCGGCATCAGCGGCGAGGTGACCTTCGACTTCCCGACCGCGGTGCAGCGCAGCCGCAAGGTCGCGGACGGCCGGGTCAAGGGCGTGCACTTCCTGATGAAGAAGAACAACATCACCGAGTTCGACGGCTGGGGCTCGTTCACCGACGCCAACACCCTGGACGTGACGCTGAACGACGGCTCCTCGGAGACCGTCACGTTCGGCTCCTGCATCGTGGCGAGCGGCGCGACCACCAAGCTGCTGCCGGGTACCCAGCTGAGCGACCGCGTGGTGACCTACGAGGAGCAGATCCTCACCGAGGAGCTGCCGGGCTCGATCGTGATCGCCGGCGCGGGCGCGATCGGCGTCGAGTTCGCGTACGTGCTGGCGAACTACGGCGTCAAGGTGACGATCGTCGAGTTCCTGGACCGGATCGTGCCGCTGGAGGACCCGGAGGTCTCCAAGGAGCTCGCCCGGGCGTACAAGAAGCTCGGCATCGACCTGCTCACCTCGACCCGGGTCGACTCGATCGACGACTCCGGCGAGAAGGTCAAGGTCACGGTCACCGGCAAGGACGGCAACCAGCAGACCATCGAGGCCGACAAGGTCCTGCAGGCGATCGGCTTCCAGCCGCGCGTCGACGGCTACGGCCTGGACAAGATCGGCGTCCAGCTCACCGAGCGCGGCGCGATCGGCATCGACGGCTTCTGCCGGACCAACGTGCCGAACATCTTCGCGATCGGCGACGTCACCGCGAAGCTGATGCTCGCGCACGCCGCCGAGGCGATGGGCGTGATCGCGGCCGAGACGATCGCGGGTCACGAGACCATGGAGCTCGACTACGCGATGATCCCGCGGGCGACGTTCTGCCAGCCGCAGATCGCCAGCTTCGGGTACACCGAGGAAGAGGCCCGGAAGCTCGGCCACGAGGTCAAGGTCGCCAAGTTCCCGTTCACCGCGAACGGCAAGGCCCACGGCCTCGGTGACGCCAGCGGCTTCGTGAAGGTGATCAGCGACAGCAAGTACGGCGAACTGCTCGGCGCGCACCTGATCGGCCCCGAGGTCACCGAGCTGCTGCCGGAGCTGACCCTGGCGCAGAAGTGGGACCTGACCACCAAGGAACTGGCCCGCAACGTGCACGCCCACCCGACGCTGAGCGAGGCCCTCCAGGAGGCCTTCCACGGCCTCGAAGGGCACATGATCAACTTCTGAGCTGGTCAACGGCTGCTCGTGCCTGGTCGGCGCGAGCAGCCGTTTTCTTGTGTCAGGCGACGGCGGTTGCCTCGAGTTCGACCAGTTGGCCGGGGATCGCGAGGCGGGTGACGCCGAGCATGGTGGTGACGGGCGCGACGCCGGCGGCAGCCAGGCGGGACGCCAGGACGCCGTAGTGCGGGAACAGTCTGGTCGACGTCCGTGGTGTAGACGTTCAGGCGGACGAGGTGGTGCGGACCGGTTGGTCTCGCTGGTCCTGCTGTTGCGTCAGCGGGGCCGGCTGACGGCGGACGTGCTCGCCCGCGAGCTGGAGGTGTCGACGCGGACTGTGCTGCGCGACATCGAGGCGCTGTCCGCGGCGGGTGTCCCGGTGTACGCCGAACGCGGCCGTCACGGCGGATTCGCGTTGCTGCCCGGGTTCCGTACCGAGCTCACGGGGCTGAATCACGACGAGGCGCTCGCCCTGCTGACGGCTGCCGGTTCCGGGCAGGTTTTCGGTCTGAGCCAGGCGCTCGCCTCGGCCACCCGCAAGGTCGTCGACGCGCTGCCCGAAAACCATCGCTCCACCGCGAGCGAGGCGGCCCAGCGGATCCTCGTCGACCCGGAGGCCGACCTGCTGTCGCGCCCACTGGTCATCAAGGAGGTGCCGGACGCGACGATGCTCGCGGTACGGCGCGCGGTGCTGGCCGGTCACCGGCTCCGGATCCACTACGCGGCGACCGGTCAGGATCCGCAGTGGCGGACGGTCGACCCGATCGGCCTGGTCACTGTGCGGGACAAGGGCTACCTGCTGGCTCGGCGGTCCGGGGAGGACCGCACGTACCGCCTGTCCCGGCTGCTCGCCGCCGAGGAACTCCCCGAACCGGCAGCGCGCCCGAGCAAGGTCGATCTGGACCGCGTCTGGCGCGACCGCCGCGCGCAGTTCCTGGTCGACGGACACATCACTGTTGGCGCCAGAGTCCACCCGTCGCGTCGTGAGGACCTGCTGAACGCCGCGGTTGCGGTCCGAGCCGAGGAGGCCGACCCGGACGGCTGGCTGCGCCTCGAGGTCACCTTTCAGGACTCCTGGCACGCCGAATGGGCCTTCTGGCAGCTCGGCCCCGCCGCCGAAGCCCTCGCCCCACAGTCCGTGCGCACCGCCCTGCACCGCCGGGCGACCACCATGGCCAACCTCTACAGCGGACAGCCGTCAGAGAACCCGGGACAGGCCGGGGATCCGGGTGATGAGTAGCCAGGCGAGCCCGAAGCACAGAATGACGCCTCCCGTCGCGACAGCCAGGGCCTTGAGTTCAGCCGGCAGCGGTACGGGGCGCAGAGCGATGGCAAGCATGACCAGCACGAACTGCTGCAGGACGAACGCTCCGAAGCAGGCCCGGATGACCGCTGGGCGGATCCACGGGACCGGTCGTGCGAGGCGTCGCTGTGCCAGACCGAGCAGCCAGATCGGGCCGAAGACGACCAGCGGACTCTCGATCACCGGGAACACCACTGCCGGCCAGTCCCAGCCGCCGGTCCACGCCTCCCCGCCGATCCCGCTCTCGCTGACCCCGACGAGCACGAAGCCGCCGAAAGCCGCCAGGGCGGCAAGCGTCACGACGCCGCTGATCCGCCGCAGCCGGTCGGGGACCGCGGTGAGCCAGTCGGCGCGCGAAGCCACGATCCCGACGGCGAAGATCGCGATGCACGCCGGCCACTGGTAGAAGTTCAGGTCGAGATACCTGTTCTCGCTGTTGAACGGGAACACCAGGCGGACCAGGAAGGTGGTCACGGCAACGATCACGGACACCAGGGCGAGCTGCCGCGCGGTGATCTCGTGGACGGTGGAGCGGATGGCGAAGTGACGTCGTACGACGGTCCAGGCGGTGTAGGCGAGCGTGAAGAGGAGCAGGTCGCCGACGAACCAGAGCGTGCCGGTGTCGAGGGTCTGCTCGGCGCCGAAGTACGACGACCAGTACGAGCCGGTGTCGGTGCCGATCCCGTACTCGAGCACGTACATCGTGAGCGGCAGCAGCACCAGCACGTAGACGGCGAAGACGACGCCGAGGCGGAGCAGGCGGTCGCGGACGTACGGGCCGGGGTGCTTGCGGGCCAGCGATCGGGGCGTCATCAGCCCTGCGACCAGGAACAGCACCGGGATCAGCAGCATCGCGAACGGCCCGCCGACCGCGAGGACGATCGCCTGGGTGATGGGGGACAGCGTCGTCTCGCGCTGGTCCGCGTACGCCCACCAGTCCAGCTCGCCGTATCCGCTGACGGCGTGGCCGACGATGATCGCGGCGATCAGGATCACCTTGAGGTTGTCGACATACCGCAGGCGCGCGCCCGCCCAGCGCGTGACCTCCGCGTCGTGGCTGCCGGTCACGCGGCTGCTCGCCGTGCCGCGTACCTTCCTCACACCCTGAGCGTCTGGCGAGACCTGCCCGGCCACCAGTGCCGAACGTCCGCCGTACAGCCGGTCGACCTGCTCTGATCGCGGCTACCGTTCGGCGATGTCGCCGAGCACGGGTTTGACGTCGACGATCGGGGTGCCGTCGAGGGCTTCGAGGTTGCGCACCTGCAGGCGGAGCTCCTCGCGGGCCAGCACAGTGACGCGGTGCAGGCCGAGCGGGTTGGGCCGGTCGGGCGAGCGCGTGCTGAAGACCCCGGTCGACGGACGGGAGGTGTCGCCGCGCGGGTGCACCTTCTGTACGTCGCGGTCGGCGCGGTCGAACCAGGTGATCAGGATGAGCTCGTCGCCGACCCCCACATCGGCCAGCGCATCCTGAACCGACGCGTCGAAGACCACCCACGCATCAGGCGCCCCCTCGTCACCCTGCCGCGGCGCATCCTCCCGAGCCCGCAAGCTCGACTCCACCCGTGCGATCGGACGGAGCAGCATCTCGCCGGTCACCTCGGGTACCTGTAGACGGTCTGAAGAGGTTCGCCGGGGGTGTGGACGTGGAAGGCGAGGCCGGGGTGGGCGGCAGGGTCCACGACCGAGTCGGTGTGGGGTTCGAACGGCAGGGGAACGCTGGAGCGGATGCCGGGAGCGCCGAGGACGGGGTGGCCGGCGAAGGTGGTGACGATGGCGTTGTGGACGTGGCCGGTGAGGATCGCGGTGACGGGCTTGCCGCTGAGAACCTCGGCGAGGGCGTCGGACTCCATGAGCTTCCACTGGTCCATGACCGGATGATGCAGCTCGAGCGGCGGGTGATGCATCGCGACGAAGAGCGGCCCGTCGAACGGTTCCCGCAGTACGCCGTCCAGCCACGCGAGTGAGTCCGCGGAGAGCAGACCGTGGTCCGCGCCCGGGACGCTGCTGTCGACGAGGACGAAACGGGCACCACCGATGTCGCGCACCTGATGAACCGGATGCCCTTCGCCCGCCGACGACACGAACGCGGCGAGTCCGGCCCGCAGCGGCGCACTGACGTCGTGGTTGCCGGGCAGCACCAGCACCGGCACGTCGAAGTCCAGCTCGCCGGCGAGTTCGGCGTACTCGGCCTCCAGCCCGTGATCGGCCAGATCCCCGGTCACCAGCACGACGTCCACCGACGAGGACCGGACGTATGACGTCACCCGGCGCAGTCTCGACCGAGGCTCCTCGGAGCCGTCGAGATGCGGGTCACTGAGGTGCGCGATCACAAACATGGCAGCACAGTAGCGGCAGAACCCCGGCGCGCGGTTCTGCCGCGGTCGGGACGCCGGTGGCCGGTGGTGAACGGGTCCTTACGCTGCGATGACGTGCCGGGTGGCGACTTGGCCGGTCAAGGCCGGTCTGGGAGATTGGGGCGCATGGCTGAACAGGTTGATGTCGTGGTGGTGGGGCTCGGGGTCGGCGGCGAGGAGACGGCCGGGCGGCTGGCGCAGGCGGGGCTGCGGGTGGTGGGCATCGAGTCCCGGCTGGTCGGCGGTGAGTGCCCGTACTACGGCTGCATCCCGAGCAAGATGATGATCCGGGCCGCGAACCTGATCGCCGAGACCCGGCGCGTCGACGGCATGGCCGGTACGTCGAGCGTGACGCCGGACTGGACGCCGGTGGCCAAGCGGATCCGCGAGGAGGCGACCGACACCTGGAACGACCAGGTCGCGGTCGACCGCCTGGTGAACAAGGGCGCGACCGTGATCAAGGACGTCGCCACGATCACCGGCCCGACCACGGTCAGCGCCGGCGGCACCGAGTACGAGGCGTCCCGCGGCATCGTGATCGCGACCGGGACGGTGCCGTCCGTCCCGCCGATCGAGGGGCTCGCCGGCACGCCGTACTGGACGAACCGCGAGGCGATCGAGGTCGAGACGCTGCCGGAGTCGATGGTCGTCCTGGGCGGCGGCGCGATCGGCATGGAGCTCACCCAGGTGTTCGCCCGGTTCGGCGTCCGGATGACGGTCGTGGAGGGCGCGCCCGAGGTGCTGTCGATGGAGGAGCCGGAGTCGGGTGTGCTGGCCCGCGAGGCGCTGGAGCGCGACGGCGTGACGTTCCTGCTCGGCGCGCAGGCCCAGCAGGTCGCGTACGCCGACGGCACGTTCACCGTGACGCTAGCGGACGGCAGGACGGCGTCGGGCGAGAAGTTGCTGGTGGCAACCGGCCGGCGGGTGGCGACCGCTGGGCTCGGGCTGGACAAGCTCGGTCTGGACCCGGCGGCCCGCCGGATCGAGGTCGACGAGCACGTCCGCGCGGGCGACAAGGTCTGGGCGATCGGCGACGTCACCGGTGTCGGCGTCTTCACCCACAACGCGATGTACCAGGCCGACATCGCGGTCCGCGACATCCTGCAGGAGGAGAACGCGCCGACCGCGAGCTACCACGCGATGCCGCGGGTGACCTTCACCGACCCGGAGATCGGCGCGGTCGGGATGACCGAGAAGCAGGCCCGCGACGCTGGGCTGAACGTGCGCACCGGGTCGACGCCGATCCCGGCCTCGACCCGCGGCTGGATCCACAAGGCCGGCAACGAGGGCTTCATCAAGGTCGTCATGGACGCGGACCGGGGCGTGCTGGTCGGCGCGACGAGCGCGGGCCCGACGGGCGGCGAGGTGCTGAGCGCGCTCGCGGTCGCGGTGCACGCCGCCGTACCGGTGAGCACGCTGCGTCAGATGATCCTTGCGTACCCGACGTTCCACCGTGCGATCGGGGAAGCTCTCAAGTTCTAGTTGCGAATCGGTCGCAACTGGATCAAGAATGTCGGAGTGCATGTACCTGACGGGTTCTTCGACGCGCCAACGTCCGTCGCCACCGGCCTGATCGCTGCCGGGGCGGTCGGTTTCAGCCTTCAGCGCGCGAACCGCGAGCTCCGGGAGACCGGTCCGGCGCTGGCCGGGCTGACTGCGGCGTTCGTGTTCGCGGTGCAGATGGTGAACTTCCCGGTCGGCGCCGGCACCAGCGGTCACTTGCTCGGGGGAGCGCTGGCCGCCGCGCTGGTCGGGCCGTGGACCGCCGTACTGGTGATGTCCACGGTCCTGCTCGTCCAGGGGCTGTTGTTCGCGGACGGCGGGCTGACCGCGTTGGGTACGAACATCACGTTGATGGGGCTGATCACGGTCCTGGTCGGGTACTTCCTGACGAAGGCGCTGCTGAAGGTGATGCCGCGCCGGGCCGGCAGCGTCGTCCCCGCGGCGACCGTCGGCGCGTTGGTGTCGGTGCCCGTCGCGGCGCTGGCGTTCACCGGGCTGTACGCGATCGGCGGTGCGGTCGACATCCCGCTCGGCAAGCTCGCGACCGCGATGGTCGGGTGGCACATCCTGGTCGGGATCGGCGAGGCGGTGATCACCGCCGCCGTGCTCAGCGCTGTCGTCGCGACCCGGCCGGACCTGGTGTACGCCGCCCGGCACCTGCAGCAGGACCTCGTGCTCGTCGATGCCGACGGCAACACGTCGACCGTCTCCCCGGACCGTCCGATCGCGGCGAGGCCCGCGGGCCGGTCGCTCGGCGTCGGCATCGCGGTGACCCTGATGGTCGCCGGCGGTCTGAGTCTGTTCGCGAGCGCGCACCCGGACGGCCTGGAGTTCGTCGGGGCGAAGCTCGGGTTCGACAGCGCGGCCAAGAACTCGGCAGCCGCGAGCAGCCCGCTGGCCGATTACGGCGTCCACGGGATCGGCAACGCCCAGGTCTCCGGGGCGCTGGCCGGCATCATCGGCGTGCTGGTGACGATCGTCGTCGGCCTGGCGATCGCGAAACTGGCGTCGCTGCGAGCGAACAAGGCGTCATGAGCGGAGACGGCCTGCTCGTCGCGGTGGACAGCCCGATCCACCGTATCCCCGCGCAGGTGAAGCTGGTCGCGCTGTTCGTCTTCGTGCTCGCGGTCGTCTCCACCCCGGCGGCGATCTTCTGGGCGTTCGGCCTGTACGCCGCGATGCTCGTGGCGGCCGTGGTGGTGGCGAAGCTGCCGGCCCCGGTCGTGTCGCGGCGGCTCGCGGTGGAGACGCCGTTCATCATGTTCGCGTTGCTGCTGCCGTTCGTCGCCACCGGCCCGCGGATCGACATCCTCGGGCTGCACCTGTCGCAGTCGGGTGTGCTCGGCGCTTGGAACGTGCTGGCGAAGGGCACGCTCGGCGTGATCGCGGCGATCCTGCTGTCCGCGACGACAGCGCCGCGCGACCTGCTCGCCGGGCTCGAGCGCCTGCGACTGCCGGCGACGCTGGTGGCGATCCTGTCGTTCATGGTCCGCTACCTGAGCGTCGTGTCCGACGACCTGCACCGGATGCGGGTCGCCCGGGAATCCCGCGGTTACACGGGCGGCCGCGCCGGGCACCTGAAGGCGGTCGCCGGGGGAGTGGGCGCCCTGTTCGTCCGGAGCTTCGAGCGCGGCGAGCGCGTCCATCTGGCGATGCGGTCGCGCGGCTACACCGGACGGATGCCGCTGCTGAGCGTCGAGGGCGCGACCAGGAGCCAGTGGCTCGAGGGTCTGACGATCTCCCTGGCCGCGGTGGCGATCGCGGTCGCGGCTAGGGTGGTGGCCTTGTGAGCGGTCCAGCGATCCAGGTCGAGCAGCTGGTCTTCGCCTATCCCGACGGGCGGCAGGCGCTGTTCGGCGTCGACTTCACCGTGGAGCCTGGCGAGCGGGTCGCGCTGCTCGGCCCGAACGGCGCCGGCAAGACCACGCTCGTGCTGCATCTCAACGGCATCCTCGGGTCGGTCGCCGGCGGCACCGGCAGCGGCCGCATCCGGATCGGCGGCACCGGCATCCATCGCGAGCACCTGACCGCGATCCGGCGCAAGGTCGGTCTGGTCTTCCAGGACCCGGACGACCAGTTGTTCATGCCGACGGTCCGCGACGACGTCGCCTTCGGCCCTGCGAATCTGGGCCTGCGCGGTTCCGAGCTCGACGATCGCGTCCAGGAAGCTCTGGTCCAGGTCGGCATGCAGGACCACGCCGATCTTGCTCCGCACCACCTGTCGTTCGGTCAGCGTCGCCGGGTCGCGGTTGCGACGGTGCTCGCGATGCGTCCCGAAGTACTGGTGCTGGACGAGCCGTCGAGCAACCTCGATCCGGCGGCCCGGCGCGAGCTCGCCGACATCCTCGCCGGGCTCGACGTCACCTTGCTGATGATCACGCACGACCTCCCGTACGCGCTCCAGCTGTGCGAGCGAAGCCTGCTGATGGACGGCGGCCGGATCGTCGCGGACGGCAAGACCCGCGACCTGCTCGGCGACGCCGGCCTGATGGCCGCGCACCGGCTCGAGCTGCCGTACGGTTTCAACCCCCTCTCCGTCCCCGGTCCGGAGCGTTCATGAAGATCACCGCGGTCACCGTCGAGGTCACGTCCGAGCCGAAGGCGCATCCGGTCCGCGACGCGATCCAGCTGCTCGACCGCGACGGTCTCACCCGGGTCCGGATCGACACCGACGAGGGGGTCAGCGGCGTGAGTACGACGTACTTCGGTCGCGTCGAGAGCTCACCGGCCGTGCTCGCAAAGATCGTCACCGAGCAGCTGGCGCCGGCGATCATCGGAGCGGACCCGACCGTGATCCGGGGCATCCGGCAGACGCTGCAGACGCTGACCGAGTACCAGGGCACAGCGGGCCTGTCGTCGTACGGGATCTCGGCGATCGACCAGGCGTTGTGGGACCTGCTCGGCAAGTCGCTCGACGTCCCGGTGTGGAAGTTGCTCGGCGCGCAGCGGACCGCGATCCCGGCGTACGCGATGGTCGGCTGGCTCGAGCTCGACGTCGCCGGTCTCGAGCGGGTGTCCGCACAGGCGATGGAGCAGGGGTTCCAGGGCGTGAAGATGAAGGTCGGCGGCGGCCCGCTGACCGAGGACGTGCGGCGGATCAGCGCGGTCCGGAACGTGATCGGCCCGGACGCGCCGCTGATGGTCGACGCGAACCAGGCCTTCGGGTACGCCGAGGCGCTGCGGCGCGGCCGGGTCTACGAGGAGCTGGACTGCCGGTGGTTCGAGGAACCGCTGCCGGCCGGGGACACCGACGGTCATGTCCGGCTGGCCGAGAAGCTCGACATCCCGATCGCGACGGGCGAGAACCGGTACGGGCAAGCCGCGTTCAGGGACCTGATCGCGCGCGGCGGCGTCGGCGTCGTCCAGCCCGATCTGCGGCGAGCCGGCGGGCTGACGGACTGTCTCGAGATCGGGTTGCTGGCGGCCGGCTTCGGAGTGCCGTACGCGTCGCACGGCGGCGGAGCGCACATCCATGTCCTGGCGGCGCTGCCGAACACGATCTATGTGGAGAGCGGGCTGCTGCCTCCAGAGGTGCAGCTGGTCGACGGGTGCTACCCACTGCCGGCCGGAGCGGGCCTGTCGAGCTGGTGACGGTCACCGGGAATCCACGGTGAATTTGTTACCAAGCCCTTGTGTGTTACTCGCGGGTCAGTAACAGTGACGTTGAGTACTACTGTCGCCACTTCCCGCTCATGCAAAGGCGGTCCGCCCCCATGAAGTCAGTCGTCAGTCTGCTGTCCGCCGCGGCCCTCGGCGCGGCGATGCTCCTCAGCCCGGGTGTCGCGCACGCCGCGGCGCCGAACTACGTCGCGCTCGGCGACTCGTACGCCTCCGGTGTCGGGACCCGCACCTATATCGAGAGCAGCGGCTCTTGCCAGCGCTCGACGAAGGCGTACGCCTACATCGACGCCGGCCGGCTCGGCGCGAACCTGACGTTCGTCGCCTGCTCCGGCGCCAAGGTCGCCAACGTCACCTCGAGCCAGTTGCCGTCGGTCACCAGCTCGACCGACATCGTCTCCGTCCAGGTCGGTGGCAACGATGCCGGGTTCTCGTCGGTGATCACCGAATGCGCGAAACCCTCCTGGCTCGGTGACTGCAACAGCGCCGTGGCGAACGCGCAGTCGATCATCAACAACACCCTGCCCGGCCGGCTGAACACGCTCTACTCGTCGATCCGGAGCCGGGCGTCAGCGGCCAAGGTCGTCGTGGTCGGGTACCCGCGGCTGTTCAACGGCACCGACTGCAACGCCGGGACCTGGTTCAGCCCCGACGAGATGACCAAGCTGAACGCGACCGCCGATCTGCTGAACTCGCGGATCTCGTCGGCGGCCGGCGCGGCCGGTTTCACGTTCGTGAACCCGACCTCGAAGTTCATCGGCCACTCGGTGTGCGGCAGTCCGGAGTGGATCAACGGCCTGTCGAACCCGGTCAGCGAGTCCTACCACCCGAACGTCACCGGCCAGGCGGCCTACGCCGACCTCGTCCAGCCCGCCCTCTGACCAACTCCGACGTTTCCCTGGCTGACCAGGCAAATGCGGGGTTCTTCACCCTGGATCAGGGTGCAGAACCCCGCATTTCGCGGGTGAGCCAGGCAAATTGCCTTTCGAGATGCGGACACGGCCGGTTCGTGGTGTCATGCTGGGGTGGTGCGGAGGTCTGTGGACTGGCTACTGGCGGCCAGGATGCAGGCCAACTGCCTTGCGCGTCCGGTGAACGAGGCCGGCCCCGGAGGGGTGGCCGACGTCGTGCGCCGGACGGGGGGACTGCAGGCCCAGACCTGGCGAGGAGCGACGTACGCCGTCCGCGCCCGTTCGACGGCCACCACGCTCGCCGATGTGGTGCACGCTCAGGAGACCGAGCGCTCCGTGCTGCGCGGCTGGTTCATGCGCGGCACCATCCAGCTCGTGGCGATCGAGGACGCCGGCCCGTTGCTCGGTCTGCTCGGCCCGAAACTGATCAAGGACACCGAACGCCGGTACGGCGAACTCGGGCTGCCGGAGCGCGTCCGTGCGGAGGCGGCCGACGTCCTGGAGGAGTGGCTGCTCGCCCACGGACCGGGCAACCGCGCCGAACTGGCCGACGTACTGCTGCGGGCCGGGCTGATCGCGGAGCCGAAAGGGCAGGCGGTGTATGCCCTGATCCGCTACACGGGCCTGCTCGGACGGCTCTGCTACGGACCGGGCGAGACCTGGGTCGCGGTCCGTGACTGGCTCGGCAAACCACTGGTCCTCGACGGTGATCTTGAGGACCTCGCCCGCCGGTACCTGACCGCGTACGGCCCAGCCACGGCACGCGACTTCGCGACCTGGTCGGGTCTGCCGGTGCCGCTTGCCCGGCGAGCCGTCGAAGCGGTGGCCATGACCTCTTTCGAGGTCGGGACCACCCAGCTCAAAGGCCTCGACGACCTGCCCGGCTGTCAGGACGTACGGCTGCTGGGAGAGTTCGACGCGTACCTTCTCGGCTACCAGGACCGCCACGTCGACCTGCCGAAGTCCATCTTCCCGGGCGGCGGCATGCTCCGCCCGGCCGTGCTGAAGGCCGGCCGGCCGATCGGCACCTGGGAGCACGCCACCCTCCGGACTGACCTCTTCGAACCGGCCGACCTGACGCACGAACTCGCGGACATCGCCCGGTTCTCAGGCACCTGACACGTACCTGCGCAGGTGTTCCGCAGTCGTCGTCGGGCTGCTCTCGACCAGGTCCGCGGGCGTGCCGGTGAAGACCACCCGGCCGCCGTCGTGTCCGGCGCCCGGGCCGATGTCGATCAGCCAGTCGGCGTGCGCCATCACCGCCTGGTGGTGCTCGATGACGATGACCGTGTTGCCCTGGTCCACGAGGGTGTCGAGCATGCCGAGCAACTTGTCCACGTCCGCAAGATGCAGCCCGGTGGTCGGCTCGTCGAGGATGTACACCGACGCAGTCTTGCCCATGTTGATCGCCAGCTTGAGCCGCTGGCGTTCGCCTCCGGACAGTGTCGTCAACGGCTGCCCGAGCCCGATGTACCCGAGTCCGACCGTGGCGAGCCGGTCCAGGATCGTCCGCGCCGTACCGGTCGTGAAGAACTCCCGCGCCTCGGCGACCGTCATCCGCAGGACTTCGCTGATGTTCTTCCCGCGCAGGCGGTACTCGAGCACCTCGGCGGTGAATCGCGCCCCGTTGCAGTCCTCGCACACCGACGCGACCTCGGCCATCATCGCGAGATCGGTGTACACCAGCCCGATGCCTTTGCACGTCGGGCAGGCGCCGACGGAGTTCGCGCTGAACAGCCCGGGCTTCACCTTGTTCGCCTTGGCGAAGGCCGAGCGGATGGGATCCAGCAACCCTGTGTACGTCGCCGGATTGCTCCGCTTCGACCCGCGGATCGGCTCCTGCCCGGCGATGATCACACCGTCCCGCCCGGCCAGCGAGCCGTGGACGAGCGAGCTCTTCCCGGATCCCGCGACACCGGTCACCACGGTGAGGACGCCGAGCGGGATATCCACACTCACGTCGCGGAGATTGTGCAGTGTCGCGTGCGCGATCGAGAGCTTCCCGGTCGGCTGTCGTACGTCGTCGCGCACGTTCACCCGGTGGTCGAGATACTGCCCGGTCAGCGTGCCGGACGCGGTCAGGCCGGCCACGTCACCCGCGTAGCAGAGCCGCCCGCCTGCCAGGCCCGCGCCCGGGCCCAGATCGACGACGTGGTCGGCGATCCGGATCGTCTCCGGTTTGTGCTCGACGACCAGCACCGTGTTGCCCTTGCCCCGCAACTGCAGCAGCAGGTCGTTCATCTGCTGGATGTCGTGCGGATGCAGGCCGACCGTCGGCTCGTCGAAGACGTACGTGACGTCGCTCAGACTCGACCCGAGGTGCCGGACCAGCTTCACCCGCTGCGCCTCGCCGCCCGACAGCGTGGACGACTCGCGGTTCAGGCTCAGGTACCCCAGGCCGATCGTCACGAAGGACTCGAGCAACTCCCGCAGCCCCTCCAGCATCGGGCCGACCCCGGAATGTTTGATGCCGGCAACGAAATCGGCGAGATCGCTGATCTGCATCGCCGAGCACTCGCCGATCGTCCGCCCGTCGACGGTCACGCTCCGGGCCGCCGCGTTCAGCCGGACGCCGCCGCACTCGCCGCACGCCTCCTGCCGGATCGCGCGTTCGGCGAACGCCCGCGCGTGGCTCTGCATCGACTGCGGATCCTTGCTGAGGTACTGCCGTTTCAGCTTGGTGACGAGCCCCTCGAAGGTCAGATTGCTCTTCCCGACCCGGATCTTCATCGGCTCCTGGTAGAGGAACCGGTGCCACGCCTCGGGCGGGTAGTCCTTGAGCGGCAGGTCCGGGTCGAACAGACCCGACTGCGCCATCAGTTGCCAGTGCCAACTGTCGACCGAGAAGCCGGGCGCCTTGATCGGGCCCTGGTTGAGGCTCTTCTCGCGGTCGACCAGTTCGTCGAGGGTGAACTCGGTGGTCCGGCCGAGCCCTTCACAGACCGGGCACATGCCTTCGGCCCGGTTGAAGCTGAACACCGACGGGGGACCGGCGTACGGCGTCCCGGCGCGGCTGAAGAGCACGCGCAGCATCGTGTGGGCGTCAGTCGCCGTGCCGACGGTGGAGCGGGCGTTGGCGCCGATCCGTTCCTGGTCGACGATGATCGCCGCGGACAGGTTCCGCAGCGCGTCCACGTCCGGCCGGCCGAGGCTCGGCATGAAGTTCTGCACGAACGCGGTGTAGGTCTCGTTGATCAGCCGCTGGGACTCGGCGGCGATGGTGTCGAAGACGAGTGAGGACTTGCCGGAACCGGAGACCCCGGTGAAGACGGTGAGCCGGCGTTTGGGGATGTCGAGCGAGACGCCGCTGAGGTTGTTCTCGCGGGCGCCGCGCACCTGGATGACGTCATGACTGTCAGCAGGCAGCATCCTTCAATGGTCCCATTGAACCGCCCGTGCGAACTTTGAGTCGAGCCCCTCGCCGGAGCGTTGGAGAAAGTCTCAACGTCGCGGGGAAGGTTC
Source organism: Kribbella sp. NPDC004138 (assembly GCF_053603655.1). Lineage (NCBI taxonomy): Bacteria > Bacillati > Actinomycetota > Actinomycetes > Propionibacteriales > Kribbellaceae > Kribbella > Kribbella sp. NPDC004138. Next base: position 214,663 of record NZ_JBSGFZ010000003.1, on the reverse strand, counting down.
GCGGGCCACCCGGGCGACCTCGTCGAGGAGTTCCTGGAGCTGGGCCGCGAGCCGCGTGCGGGCGGTGGGGGACAGGGACGCGACCAGTTCGGACTCCCGCGTGAGGACCTGGTCGACGGTCCGCTCGATCAGGTCGTGGCCGGCTGCGGTGAGGGTGACGACGACGGCACGACTCCCGTCGTCCGCGGTCCGCCGGGTGACCAGGCCGGCGTCCTCGGCGCGCGCGACCCGCTGCGAGATCGCCCCGGCGGTGACGAGCGTCCGGCGAGCCAGCTCACGCGTGCTCAGCTCGTACGGCGTGCCGGCGCGCCGCAGCACGCTGAGCAGATCGAGCGTCGCCGGGTCCACACCGGCGTCCGACAGCACGCGGCGGCGGTCGTCGGCGAACAGCTTGGCCAGCCGCCACAGCGGGGTGACGATCTCGATCGAGTCGGTCGGCGTACCGGGACGCTCGCGCTGCCAGGCACGTGCGATCTCGGCGGCGGGATACGCGCTGGGCGCGTCGAGAGGGTAGTTGTCGGCCACGAGACCCATGCTACGTTTAGGTCTAAACATTTAGGCCTAAACGTGAGGATTGTGTGATGAGGACGATCGTGGTGACCGGGGGAGCGACCGGGATCGGGCGGGCGACCGCGGAGCGGTTCCGGGCCGACGGCGACGACGTGGTGATCACCGGCCGGCGGGCCGACGTGCTCGAGAAGACCGCCGCGGATCTCGGCGCGCGGGCCGTGGTGTGCGACGCGACCGATCCGGCCCAGGTGCAGCGGCTGCTGGACGAGTTGCCCGAGCGGGTCGACGTCCTGGTCAACAACGCCGGCGGCAACACCGTCTTCGGCGGCGCCGACGGCGATCTCGCCCGGCTGAAGGCCGACTGGCTCGGCAACCTGGAGGCGAACCTGATCAGCGCGGTGCTCACGACGGCCGCGCTCGGGCCGCGACTGACCACCGCCGCCGTCCATCTGGGTTCGATCGCGGGTGCGCGCGGCGCGGGTTCGTACGGCGCGTCGAAGGCGGCACTGGCGATCTGGAACGCCGACGTCGCGGCCGAGCTCGGGCCGCGGGGGGTCACCTCGAACGTCGTCGCACCGGGTTTCACCGCCGGGACCGAGTTCTTCAAGGGCCGGCTGACCGGCGAGCGTCGCGAGACGTTGCTGCAGGCAACGTTGACCAAGCGCGAGGGCCAGGTCGCGGACATCGCCGGCACCATCCACTTCCTGGCCTCACCCGCCGCCCGGCACATCACCGCCCAGGTCCTGCACGTCAACGGCGGAGCACTGATCAGTCGCTGATGAGTGACAACGTGCGCCAGATGTGACAATGGGCGACATGCGTCCCACCGTCAAAGATGTCGCCAAGCTGGCCGGGGTGTCGCCGAAGACGGTGTCGAACGTGATCAACGGCGTCGTCTTCGTGCGCCCCGAGACCCGGGCGCGGGTGGAGAGTGCGCTGGCCGAGCTCGACTACGTGCCGAACATGAGCGCCCGCGGCCTGCGCAACGGGCGCTCCGGCATGATCGCGCTCGCGCTGCCCGACCTGCTCCGGCCGTACTCGGCGGAGATCGTCCACCTGGTCGTCGAGCTCGCCCACGAGCGCGGCTGGGGCGTGCAGATCGAGCAGACCGCGGCCGAGCCGAACCGTGAGTTCGAGCTGCTGTCGAAGGCGCGCGCGTACCTCGTGGACGGCCTGATCCTGAACCCGGTGAACCTCGACGACAGCGCGGTGACGTCCGCCGGTCCGCTGCCGCCGCTGGTCCTGATCGGCGACGTCGACCAGGACGTCGTCAGCCAGGTCGCGATCGACAACGTCGCGGCCGCGCGGGACATGACGAACCACCTGCTGGCGCAGGGATGCCGGCGGATCGTCGCCGTCGGTACGCCGGAGATCCCGCGCGGCTCGAGCGGCGCCGGCATGCTGGGCGGATCGGCCGAGTCGCCGGGGACGGCGGCGTCGCGGCTGCGGACCGCGGGTTATCGCGAGGCGCTCGAGCAGGCCGGCGTACCGCTCGATCCGGGGCTCGAGATCAGCCTCGACCGCTGGCGGCCCGAGGGCGCCGCGACCGTGGTGGGGAAGTACCTGACCGAGCACGAGTTGCCCGACGCGTTCTTCTGCTTCACCGACACCTTGGCGTCGGGGACCCTGGCGGCGCTATGGGGCGCGGGCATCGACGTACCGAGGCAGACGCTGGTCGCCGGGTTCGACAACATCCTCGACAGCCAGTTCATGATCCCGCCGCTGACCACGATCGACTTCGACCGGCGGGCGTTCGTCGCCGCCGCCCTCGACCTGCTCGCCGAGCGGATGGCGGACAAGACCGCACCGCCACGCAGGGTGATGATCCCGCACCGCGTTGTCGAGCGCGCCAGTACCGCACGATAACGGATACGTTTCCACAAAATCGCACATCGGAGTCTTGTGCCGGCCATTCTAACGATGTAATCATCGGTCCCGCCCCCGAAGGAGACCGAATGACTGCAGATTTCTCCCGGCGCAGCCTGCTGAAGACAGCGGCCGCGCTGGCCGGTGGCGGGTTGCTCGTCGGCTGCGCGCCCGGCGCGTCCCGCTCGACGGCCAACCTGAACTACTGGCACCTCTTGACCGGCGGTGACGGCACGGTGATGGCAGGCCTGGTGGACGCCGTCAATGCCGCGAACCTCGGCTTTCACACCACCCAGACCGTGCTGGCCTGGGGACCGCCGTACTACACGAAGCTCGCGATGGCATCCGCCGGCGGCCGCGCCCCGGACGTGGCGATCATGCACGCGTCGCGGATCGCGGGTTACGCGCCGGGCGGCCTGCTCGAGCCGTGGGACCTGGACCTGCTCGCCGAGGCCGGCCTGCGCGAGAGCGACTTCCCGGCCCGCGTCTGGGAGAAGTGCCAGTACGACGGGAAGCTGTACGCGATCGCGCTCGACACCCACCCGTTCGTGCTCTACTACAACACCGAGCACGCCGAGAAGGCCGGTGTCACCGAGGCGCTGCACACGCTGAAGAGCCCGGAGGAGTTCACCGAGGTCGCGACCAAGCTGCAAAACGTCACCGGCAAGCACGGCCTGTCGTACGGCTACCTCGGTGACGGCGCCCAGATGTGGCGGCTCTGGTACACGCTCTACAAGCAGACCGGCGCCGACATGACGCTGGTGCCCGGTCAGCCGGCCAAGGTGGACAAGGACGCCGCGGTCAAGACGCTCAGCTTCGTGCAGTCGTTGCTCAACGACACGATCGCCTCGCGCAGCGGCGACGGCGGCACGGCGACCAGCGAGTTCCTGCACGGCGAGAGCGGCATGTTCTTCGGCGGCGTCTGGGAGCTCCCGGTGCTGAAGGAGGCGAAGCTGCCCGTCGACGCGGTGCCGATCCCGACGATGTTCGGGACCCAGGCCGCGTACGCCGACTCGCACACGTTCGTGCTGCCGCGGCAGTCTAAGGTGTCGCCGGAACGCCGCAAGCACGTGTACACGATGGTCGCCCAACTGCTGAAGCGGTCGGTGAAGTGGGCCGGCGGCGGCCACATCCCGGCGTACCAGCCGGTCGCGACCAGCGCGGAGTACCAGGCGCTGAAGCCGCAGTCGAACTACGCGGGGATCCCGGGCTACGTGAACTACGACCCGGACGTGTGGTTCAGCGGTGCGGGCAGCGACTTCCAGAACTACTTCGCCGAGAACGTGCAGAACGTGTTCCTCGGCAGTGGTGACCCAGCGGCCGGGTTCGACGGCTTCGTCGCCCGGCTGAACAAGCTGCTCGACCGTCCGCAGCCGGTGTGAGAGAGGAGGCACAAATGTCTACTGCAATCGACACTCCGCCCGTTACGACGGAGGAGATCACCGCTCAGGGCAAGGCCCACGCGAAACGTGGCGAGACCCTGACGGGTTGGGCGTTCGCGGCGCCGTTCGCCGTACTGTTCGTGCTTTTCCTCGTGGTGCCGGCGATCTATGGCCTGTATCTCAGCTTCACCGGCGAGACGCTGACCGGTGCGGGCAGCGGACTGGTCGGCTTCTCCAACTACGCCGACGCGTTGCGCGACCCGGACATGTGGAAGTCGCTCGGGAACACGGTGTGGTTCACGGTGCTGAGCACGGTCCCACTCATCGTCTTGTCACTCGCGCTCGCACTGCTCGTGAACCTCGGGCTGCCGGGGCGCTGGTTGTGGCGGCTGTCGTTCTTCCTGCCGTACCTGCTCGCGTCCACCGTCGTGGTGATGTTCTGGAGCTGGATGTACAACCCGAAGCTCGGGCTGATCAACGCCGTGCTGGACAAGTTCGGCGCCGGACCCGTGGCGTGGCTGCAGGATCCGAAGGTGGCGATGATCTCGGTCGTGGTCACCACGCTGTGGTGGACGATCGGGTTCAACTTCCTGCTCTACCTGGCGGCGCTGCAGAACATTCCGGAGCAGCAGTTCGAGGCCGCGGCGCTCGACGGTGCGGGCAAGTGGCGGCAGCTCTTCTCGATCGTGATCCCGCAGCTCGCGCCGACCACGGCTTTGCTGGTGACGTTGCAGATCCTCGCGTCGCTGAAGGTGTTCGACCAGATCTACATGCTGACCAACGGCGGTCCGGCCGGGACGACGCGGTCGATCGTGCAGTACATCTACGAGTCCGGCTTCACCGGCTACCGGTTCGGCTACTCGTCGGCCATCTCGTACCTGTTCTTCGCGCTCATCGTCCTGGTGTCGCTGGCGCAGTACAAGCTGATCAACCGCAGGAGCGCCTCGTGAGCACCTACACCCTGAGTCGTGGGATCAAACAAACGCACAAGCCGGGCGAAAACCCCTGGAGCGTGTCCAGAATGGCCGCGCTGCTGGTGCTTGCGGTGCTGGCCGTAACCTGGCTGGTCCCGTTCGGCTGGGCCGTGCTCACGTCGCTGAAGAGCGAGGCGGACGCCGGGGCGTCGCAGATCACGCTGAACCCGCCGGACGGGCTCAGCTTCGAGGCCTACCGCAAGGTGCTGTCGGCCGGCGACATCCCGTCCTGGGCGTGGAACAGCCTGATCACGTCGGTGGCGATCACGCTGATCACGGTCGCGACGTCGGCGCTGGCGGGGTACGCGTTCTCGCGGGTGAACTTCAAGGGCAAGCGGCTGCTGTACGCCGCGATCATCGCGGCGATCATCATTCCGCCGCAGTTGCTGATCGTGCCGTTGTTCCGGCAGATGCTGGCGTTCAACCTGGTCGACACCTATTGGGGCATCATCCTGCCGCAGGCGTTCGCGCCCGCGATGGTGCTGATCCTCAAGCGGTTCTTCGACCAGATCCCCGTGGAGCTGGAGGATGCGGCCCGGGTCGACGGCGCGGGCAGGCTGCGGGTGTTCTGGTCCGTCGTACTGCCGTTGTCGCGGCCGATCCTCGCGGCGGTGGCGATCTTCGTGTTCATCGGTGCGTGGAACAACTTCCTCTGGCCGTTCATCGTGACCACGGACGCGGACCTGATGACGCTGCCCGTCGGCCTGCAGACCGTCAAGAGCGCCTACGGGTTGCAGTACGCGCAGAACATGGCGTCCGCGATCCTGGCCGCGCTGCCGCTGGTCGTGGTGTTCCTGTTCTTCCAGCGCCAGATCATCAAGGGCATCGCGACCACCGGCTTCGGTGGTCAGTAGGACGTTCCTGGACAGGAATTCCGGCACTCGGGATTCCGGTCACGATCCCTTGAAAAGGCCGTCACTCTCAGCAAGGGTTGCCTGATCACTTCCGCGTCGTTTCCGAGTGCGGGGAGGACGGGGGAGTGTGCGGTCGTGTGACGTGAACACGGCCGCATCCGCCGTCACTCGGGGGTAGTACACGATGAGAAGGGGGAAGTGTGTCAGCGATGAAAAGGCTCGCCGAGCAGCGCCGTGATGTGAGGAGTCACGGCGACGCAGGTCTCGGACGGGCCGCGGTCCAACCAGCGGTGTGTACCGGCATCCACGAGGTGACCTCGTCGATCCCGTCGGTGCGGCCGCGACGCGTGGCGATGCTCAGGCTGAGCAACGGAATGACGACCACGCTGCGACTCGGCGACGGTGCACAGGCGCCGGCGCCCGGCGCGACCGTACTCGTCCAGGGTGGCCGGGGCATGGGCGATCAGCCTGCCTCAGGTGGGGTCATCCTCGCGTCGAGGTGACCCGTCGGACGTGAACGGTCAGAGTCAGTGACTCGCCGGTCTCAGGTGTCAACGCCCAGCTGAGGCCGGCAAGTCCCTGGGACGGTCAGCTGTCCGCCGGATCGGTGAACTCCCGGATCTCGATGGGCGAGTAGGGCGCCTCCGGCAGCCGCCCGGCGATCTCGGTCGCGCGCTCCAGGCTGCAGTCCACGACGTAGTAGCCGGCCAGCACTTCCTTGGCCTCGGTGAACGGCCCGTCCGTCACCGTCGGTACGCCGTCCCGAACCCGGACCACTCGCGAGTTCGCGGTGGTCAGCGGCCGGTCGTCGATGTGCTCACCGCACGCCTTCAGTTCGTCGATGAGCTTGCCGTGCTGTTGCATCACCTGGTCGATGCCCACGGCCTGCAACGTGTCCCAGGTCTGTTCGTTCCCGTAGATCAGCAACATGTATTTCATCTGCTTGCCTCCATTCACCCGGGTACGTCGGAGCCCCGGACATCATCTCGACATCCGGGGCCCACGGTAGCGACTACCAGGTCGCACCGGCAGGAGCCCGCACGGTGGTGTTGAGGCGGTTGAAAAGGTTGGTGAGGCCGATCATCAGGATGATCGCCGACAGTTCCTTCTCGTCGAAGTGGTCGGCGGCTGCGTTCCAGATCTCGTCGGTGACCGCGGTCGGGTTGTCGGCCAGCCGGGTCGCGGCCTCGGCCATCTCGAGCGCGGCCCGCTCGGCGTCGGTGAACAGGTCGGAGTCGCGCCACGCGGCGACCTGGTGCAGCCGCTCGTCGGTCTCGCCGTTCTTCAGCGCCGACTTGACGCCGCCGAACACGCAGGGCGAGCAGCCGTTGATCTGGCTGGCCCGCAGGTGCACGAGTTCGAGCGTCTTGCCGTCGGCGCCGGACTGCCCGATCGCCTTGTAGATGTTCTGGATGCCCTTGGTGGCGTCGGGCAGGACCATAGCGGGGTTGGTCATCCGTGCGTGCATGATCGCTTCTCCATCAGTTGGTTGCTTTCACTGTCTTGACGGATGCTGCGCGGCGGATGTGACAGCGAACCGCAGATCTCTTTCCAGCCGGGTCTCCACCGGTACGGCGGGATCGGAGTACTGACCTGTCAGGCAGATCGGTCCGCGGTAGCGGAGCTGGCGGAGCGTCGCGAACATGGCCGCCCAGTCGGACAGCCCGTCCTCGGCCTCGACGAAGTTCGTCTTCCAAGCCCCGTCGGTGCGGACGTAGTGGGCGTTCTTCAGGTTCACGATCCCGAGCCGATCCGCACCGAGTTCGAGGGTGACCGCGGGATGGTCGCCGGCGAGCGCGTCGTGCGCTGCGTCCCATACCAGCTTGAACCGTTCGGGCAGCCCGTCGAGCAACTGCAGCACGCCCAGCGTCGACGACACGTACCGTCCGTGGTGCGGTTGTACGCCGACCTGTACGTCGTACCGCTCGGTCAGGGCGACGGCCTGCTCGAGCAGCTCGCGGTTGTGGCGCACGGAGGCGGCGTACCCGTCGGGACCGAGGTCGGCCAGGATCCGGATCATCGGCACGCCGGCCTCCGCGCAGGCGGCGAACACCGGCTCTGACAGGTCGCTCGCGACGCTGATCGGTTCGATGCCCTCGGCCCGTAACTGGGCGGTGAACTTCGGCAGCTCCGCCTCGGCGCTCGCCGGCGTGACGTACGCGGCGTCCCGGACCGGAACCTCGGCGCCGGCGAACCCGAGACCGGAGACCAGCCGGCCGAGCTCGTCACCCGGCAGCCCGATCCAGGGCTTGGTGAAGACGGACCACAGATACGACATCAACGGCCTCCCAGGCCACTCATGGTGATTCCACGGACGAACCAGCGTTGGGTGAGGAAGAACAGAACGATCAGGGGGATGGTGGTGACGGTGGCGGCCATCAGCAGCAGGTTCCACTGGGTCCCGTTGGTGTCCTGGAACACCTGCAGGCCGACCGACGCGGTTCGGGTGGCGTCGCTGTTGGAGATCACCAACGGCCACAGAAGGTTGTTCCACTGCCCGATGAACTTGAACACCGCCAGGGTCGCGATCGCCGGCACCGCGAGCGGCACGATCACCCGGACGAACGCCTGCCACCGGTTCGCGCCGTCCAGCCGCGCGGCCTCCTCGTAGTCGCGCGGGATGCCGAGGAAGAACTGCCGGAGCAGGAACACCCCGATCGCGGTGAACGCGTGCGGCAGGATCATGCCCGGCCAGGTGTCGATGCCGTGCAGCTTCGCGACCAGCACGAACTGCGGGATCAGCGTCACCTGCGACGGGATCATCAGCGTCGCGAGATAGATGCCGAAAAGCCAGCTGCGGCCGGGGAAGTCGAGGCGTGCGAACGCGTACGCCGCGAGCGCCGCGGTGACGGTTTCGAGCAGCGTCGTACCGGCGGCGAAGTAGATGGTGTTCAGCAGGTACTTGCCGAGCGGGACCAGGTCGAACGCGCGGGTCAGGTTCTCCGGGTGCCAGCTGGTCGGCCAGAACGACGGCTTCGCGGCCATCGACTCGCCGTCGGACTGGAACGCGACGAGCACCATCATCACGACCGGGATCAGCGTGACGCCGGTGACCAGGAAGCAGGTGAAGACGACCAACTTACGCCGGATCTCAGTTGTCATGATGCACCAGCCTCCGCTGGAACAGGAACTGGCCCGCGGTGATGATCACGATGAACGCGAACAGGACGAGCGACTGCGCCGCGGCGTACCCCTGGTCGTAGTTCTCGAAGCCGGTCCGGTAGATGTACATGACGAGGGTGGTGGTGCGGGTGCCCGGGCCGCCGTTCGTCATGATCAGCGCCTGGTCGAAGACCTGGAACGAGCCGATGACGGACGTGACGACGACGAAGAACAGCGCAGGGGAGAGCATCGGCAGGGTGATGTGCCGCAAGCTCTTCCACGGCGACGTACCGTCGACACGGCCCGCCTCGTAGAGCTGTTGCGGGATCGCCTGGAGGCCGGCCAGGAACACGACCATGCCGAAGCCGAAGCTCTTCCAGACGCTCATCAGGATCAGCGCCGGCATCGCCCAGGTGTCGGAGATCAGCCACGCAGGGCCGTTGATGCCGAACCATCCGAGCACGGCGTTCACCAGGCCGTCGTGCGGGATGTAGAGCCAGATCCAGACGAACGCGACCGCTACCGTGATCGTTGCGTACGGCAAGAGCAGGAGGCTCCGGAAGACAGCGATCCGCTGCAGGCCCTGGTTCAGCAGGAGTGCGAGCAGCAGGCTGACGAGGATGGTCAACGGAACGCTGACCAGGGTGAAGTACGCCGTACTGCCGAGAGCGGACCAGAACGTCGGGTCAGGTCCGAGCCGGGCGAAGTTGTGCAGGCCGGCCCAGGTCGGTGCGCTGAACAGGTTCCAGTTCAGCAGCGAGATGACGCCGGCGGCGACGACCGGCCCGGCGGTGAAGATCAGGAAGCCGATCAGGCTGGGCAGGATGAACAGCCAGGCAGTGAGCGCTTCCCGGCTGCGCCATCGCGGCGTGGGCGACTGCCGGGCCGGTGTCGGAGTGGCAGTGACAGGTGCGGTGTCTGCCGTGGAGATGGCCATGGTGATCACCCCTTCCTGGCAGTGGCTTGGCGGACGGTGTCGAGATGCTGACGCATCAGTACGTCGAGCCGCGGCGTCAGACCGGCGATGGCGTCCGGGACGGTGACCTGGCCGAGGAACGTCCGTGGAAGATCCTGACCGAGCAGCTGTTTGACCTGGTTCCAGTTCGTGGTGACGTCGAACGCGTGCCCGCCCGCGACCTTGCCCGCCAGGATGTCCTGGACGATCCCGAGGTTGTCGGGCGGCGGCTGGAACGCGCTGCCGGCACTGAGCCGGGCCGGGTTGTTGCGGCCGGCCTTCGCATAGATGTCGAGCGCGCCGGTGCTGGTGAGCGTCTTGAGCAGCTTCCACGCGAGGTCGAGCTCGCTGCTGCCCTCGCGCACCCCCGATGGAATCGCGAAGCTGGAACCCGAGACCCGCGGTGTGCTGCCTCCTGCGCCGGCCGGGAACGGGATGATGTCCCAGTCGAACTTCGCCTTCCGGGCGTTCACGACCTGCCACGGCCCGTTCTGCATGAATGCGACGTTGCCCTGCATGAAGTTGGACAGTGAGCTCTCGTTGACCAGGTTCTTGATCGGCGGCGTCACCTTGTCCTTGACGAACAGGTCGATGACGAATTGCAGCGCCTCCATCGCCTCGGCGTCGCCGAGAGCGCTGCGGCTCGCGTCGGCGCTCATCACATTGCCGCCGGCACAGTAGATCCAGGACACCAGGTCGTCGATGGCCGGCGCGCAGGTGAAGCCGTACTGCTCACCGGGTTTCGTCAGCTGCTTGGTGAGGTCGCGGAACGTGGCCCAGGACATCGGCTCGGTCCTGGACGGTAGCGGGATGCCCTGCTCGTTCAGCAGGTCCTTGTTGTAGTACATGACGGTCGGCGCGACGTCGAAGCCGATCGCGTAGGTCTTGCCGTTGAAGCTGGAGATCTTCCGGCTGGTGTCGTAGAAGTCGTCGAGCTCGAAGTCGGAGTCGGCCTCGATCAGGTCGTCGAGCGGCCGGTGCGCGCCGCGGGCGGCGTACGTCGGGATCAGCGTGCCGTTGAGCGCGGTGACCAGGCTCGCGGTGCCGCTGACGAGTTGCAGGTCGAGCTTGGTCGGGTAGCCGCTGGACGGGGTCAGCGTGGCGACCGACTGCACGCCGAGCTGGTGCTCGACGTATTTGCCGAAGTCCTCCCACACCTTCTTCTCGGCGGCGCTGCTCGACCACATCGCCCAGGTCGCCGTGCCGGACGGCGGGCCGGACGAGCAGCCGGCCGCGAGCCCGAGGCCGGCCAGGCCGCTGACTTGCAGGAAGCCGCGGCGGGACAGCTTGTTCATGGTTCTCCTCACCGGTAGAGCAGGTCGATCGACTCGGCGCGGATGCGCTCCTCGTCGACCTCGACGCCCAGTCCAGGGGCGGTGGGGACCGTCGCGACGGCCTTGGTGATGTTCAGCCCCTCGACGTACAGATCGGTCAGCAGCTCCGGCCCGTTGAGCTCGGCGGGCAGGGCGAGCTCGAGCTGACTGAACACGTGCAGGGCGGCGGCGAACGCGACGCCGCAGTCGGTCAGACCGCTGGCGAGCAGTTCCACGCCGCCTGCCAGCGCGGTCTGGGCGGTCTTCAGCGCGTTCCGCAGACCGCCCGACTTGCAGATCTTGATCACCACGAGATCCGCGGCGTCCAGGCGGATCGCCCGGGCCAGGTCCGGGGCGGAGAAGCTGCCTTCGTCGATCGCGACCGGCAGGTCGATCAGCTCACGGACGCGTTGCATCGCGAGTGTGTCGGTGCTCGGCACGGGCTGCTCGACGCAGTGGATCGTCCGGATGTGCTTGATCCGGTCGTGCAGCTGCTTGAGGGCACTCGGGCGGTACGACTGGTTGGCGTCGAGCCACAGCGGCTTGCCGTCGGCAACCTCCGCCACGGTCTCGATCGCCGCGGTGTCGGCGTCCAGGTCACCACCGATCTTGACCTTGTACGCCGCATAGTCCGACGACTCGACGGCGTGTTCGCGGACCGCGTCCTGGTCGCCGACCCCGATCGCCGAGCAGAGCGGGATCTCGTCGTACACCTTGCCGCCGAGCAGCGCGTACACGGGAACGCCGGCGAGCTTGCCCGCCGCGTCGTGCATGGCGACGTCGACGGCCGCGCGGGCGAACGGAAAGCCGTTCGAGACGGCGGGGCTGAGGCGCTTGGCGGCACGCTGGTGGAACAGCTCGACGTCGAACGGGGTGAGCTCGCTCAGGATCGGGGCGAGGTGGCGGCGGATGACGACCGCCATCGTCTCGGCGGTCTCGTAGCTCCAGCTGGGCAGTGCGCGCTGCTCACCCCAGCCGACCACGCCGTCCTCGGTGGTCAGCTTGACGAAGATCACCGCGCCGGCCTGGTCCGGGGCCGCGTCCGGCGCGCCGACCGCGCCGCTGCCCAGCACGAACCGGCGGGCGAAGGGCACGGCGACCGGGAACACCTCGACCTGGGTGATGCGGGACATGGGCAGTCCTTTCACGCGGCGATCGACCAGAGCGTGGGGTCCACGAAGCTCGGCCCGCGGCTGCCGTCTTCGAGCCACTTGAGGGCGTCGCGGATCACGTAGCCCGCGAGAGCGAGGTGGCCTTCGGCGGTGTCGCCCGCGATATGCGGGGTGAGCAGCAGGTTGGGGGACGCCAGCGTTTCCGCGTCGAACGACGGGGGCTCGGGGTCGTAGACGTCCAGGGCCGCAGAGATCCGCCCGGCGAGTGCGTGGTCGAGCAGGGCCTGCTGGTCGGCTGCCGGGCCGCGCGACGAGTTGACCACGACCGCGCCGTCGGGCAGGTTCTCGATCAATTCGCGGGAGATCATGCCTTGTGTCTCGGGCACGTTCGGGACGTGGATCGACACGAAGGTGCTCGCTGCCGCCTCGGGGAGTTCGGCCAGGCGTACGCCGAGGTCGGCGGCGCGCTCGGCGCTCAGGTACGGGTCGTAGACGACGACGTCGCAGCTGAACGGCGCGAGCAAGCTGATCAGCGCTCGCGCCGTACTGCTCGCGCCGATGATGCCGACCTTCGCGCCGGCCAGTTCGTGACCGCGGAATGCGGTCTGCTTCCAGCCGCCGCTGCGGATCGCTCCGTCGAACCTCGGCAGCCGCCGGGCGAGGGTGAGCATCGACGCCAGGCAGTACTCGCCGACCGACCAGGCGATCCGAGGACCCGCCGAGAACACCCCGACGCCCTGATCGAGGATCACAGGTTCGATGAGGTTCTTCACCGTGCCGGCCGCGTGCGCCACCACCTTCGGGCCGTTGCCGTCCGCCCACAGCTCCTTGCTCAGGTGCGGCGTACCCCAGCTGGTCAGCAGTACGTCGGCGCCTTCGGCGAGGCCCGGTACGGCGTCCGGGGCGAGCGCCGGAGGCTTCGCGGGCGACCCGGGCCCGGCGGTGTGGTCGGCAGTCGCCCAGACCACCTCGAACCGCTCTTCCAGCAACTGTCGAGTGCACGCGTCGACGACATCCGTCGCACGGTCCGGGGACATCAGGGCGGCAAGTCTGGGCGCAGGATTCGGCACCGTGAGTACTCCTTCAACTCGAGGTAGCCACGACGGTAGGCGCTTTCCGTTATGCAGGTCCAAACCCATTTACGTATGGACCGATACCGTGCTTGCATGGCGACCATGGACTTGTCGCTGCAACAGCTCCGCGGGTTCGTCGCGGTCGCCGAGGAGCTGCACTACGGGCGTGCCGCGCAGCGCCTCAACCTGACCCAGCCGCCGCTGACCCGGCAGATCCAGGGCCTCGAACGCACGCTCGACGTCCGCCTGTTCGACCGCACCGGCCGCGGCGTCCGCCTGACCGCGGCCGGGGGAGTCTTCCTCGAGCACGCCCGCCGGGTGCTGGCGCTGCTGGAAGTCGCGCCCGAGGCGACCCGCCGCGCCGCGGACGGCACCACCGGGACGCTGCGGCTCGCGTTCACCGCGATCGGCGCGTACGCCGTACTCGCCGATTTCCTGACCATGGTCGGGAAACGGACGCCCGGGGTGACGGCGGAGCTGACCGAGCTGGTGAGTCCGGCCCAGTTCGAGGCGCTGGCGAACCTGGAGATCGACCTCGGGCTGGTGCGGCCGCCGATCCCGGCGCAGTTCGAGTCGCTGCTGGTGCACTCCGAGGACCTGGTGCTCGCCGCACCGGCCGCGCATCCGCTGGCCGGCGGCGACCGTCCGGTGTCGCTGGTGGACGTGACCGACGACTACATCGGGTACAGCCCGGAGGGATCGCAGTACCTGCACGACATCTGCGCGGCGATGATCGGAATGGACCGGTACGCCGTCAGCCAGCTCGCGTCGCAGGTGCCGACGATGCTGGCCCTCGTCCGCGCCGGCCTGGGGTGTGCGTTGATCCCGCGCTCGATCATGGCGATGGGCGTCGACGGCGTCCGGTACCGGGAGCTGGATGCGGCCGACGCGCACTCGGTGACGTTGCACGCCTGCTGGAGCCCCGACAACCCGAACCCCGCGTTGCAGCGGCTTGCGGAGTCGTTGCGCGCCGATCCGCACTTGACTTAGAGCGAGCTCTAATTCGTAGGCTCGAACCCATGAGTGGACAACACAAGATCGGCTCGGGTTTCGGGCACGACAGCACCGCGGACGAGGTCCTGGCCGGGATCGACCTGACCGGCAAGCTGGCGATCGTCACCGGCGGGTATTCCGGCCTCGGCCTGGAAACCACCAAGGCGCTCGCCCGCGCGGGCGCCCATGTCGTCGTGCCGGCCCGACGTCCGGACGCGGCGCGGGAGATTCTCGGCGACCTCGCCGAAGTCGACGAACTGGACCTCGGCTCGCTGGACAGCGTCGAGGCGTTCGCCGGGCGGTTCCTCGCGTCGGGCCGTCCGGTCGACATCGTGATCGACAACGCGGCGATCATGGCCAGCCCGGAGACCCGGGTCGGGCCGGGCTGGGAGGCGCAGTTCGCGACCAACCACCTCGGGCACTTCGCGCTGGTGAACCGGCTGTGGCCGGCGATCGCGGCGGACGGCGGCGGCCGCGTCGTGTCGGTGTCGTCGACCGGGCACCGGCGGTCGGACATCCGGTGGGACGACCTGGAGTTCCGGCTCGGGTACGACAAGTGGGAGGCGTACGGGCAGGCGAAGACCGCGAACGTGCTGTTCGCCGTCCAGCTCGATGCCCTCGGCAAAGACTTCGGTGTGCGGGCGTTCGCGCTGCACCCGGGCGGCATCCTCACGCCGCTGCAGCGGCACCTGACCCGTGAGGAGATGGTCGGCTACGGCTGGATCGACGAGGACGGCAACCCGTTGAACCCCGGCTTCAAGAGTCCCGAGCAGGGCGCGGCGACGCAGGTGTGGGCGGCGACGTCACCCCAGCTCGACGGGATCGGCGGCGTGTTCCTGGAGGACTGCGAGGTCGCCGAGGTGTCGACCGACGACACGCCCGGCGTGCGGCCGTACGCGATCGATCCCCGGTCGGCCGAGCGGCTCTGGACCGTCTCGGCGGAGCTCACCGGAGTGAACGCGTTCGGCTAGTCTGTGGTCGTCGAAGGGGATCGGTGGCTGTTTCTTCATTCGAGCTCGATGGGATCGTCGAGCGGTTGCGGGCGTCCGGGTGTGTGTTCGCCGAGGACGAGGCGGCGTTGATCGCCGGGTCCGCACGGGACGCGGCCGAGCTGCACGCGCTGGTCGAGCAGCGGGTCGCCGGACAGCCGTTGGAGTACGTCGTGGGCTGGGCATCGTTCCGCGGGCTGCGCATCGCCGTCGATCCCGGCGTGTTCATCCCGCGCCGGCGGACCGAGTTCCTGGTCGGTGAGGCGCTGCGGGTGACTGTCGCGGGTTCGATCGTGGTGGACCTGTGCTGTGGTGCCGGGGCACTGGGCGCAGCGGTGGCGGCCGAGCGCGAGGTGTCGTTGTACGCCGCCGACATCGAGCCGGCCGCGGTGCAGTGCGCTCGGCGGAACCTGCCGCCTGAATGCGTCTATGAGGGTGATCTGTTCGACGCGCTGCCGGTGCGGCTGCGCGGGCAGGTCGACGTACTGCTGGCGAACGTTCCGTATGTGCCGACGGACGAGATCCGGTTGCTGCCGTCGGAAGCGCGGCTGTATGAGCCGCACGTGACGCTGGACGGTGGTGCGGACGGTCTGGCTGTCTTGCGTCGGGTGGCTGCCGGCGCCGCGGAGTGGTTGGTGCCCGGCGGTCACCTCTTCGTCGAGGTGAGTGAGAGTCAGGCTCCGACGGCGCGTGCGGTGCTGGTTTCGGCGGGGCTCGTCGCCGAGGTCGTCACGGACGACGACCTCGGCGCGAACGTCGTGCACGGGATCAGACCCGCCGCTGGACGTGCAGGAGATACTCCCGGCGGTTGAGCGGGTCGTGGTCGGTGCGCGGGCGCTCCGGGATCGGACCGGTCACCGGCTGGTAGCGCTCGAACGCCGACTCCAGGACGCCCTCGCCGCGGGTGAGAGCGGGCAACTGCTGCTCGAGCTCGTACACCGCGGCCGCGGGGATTTCTCCCTCCAGGGTTGAGGTTTCCGCGGCCAGCGCCGGCACCTGGGGGATCGCCCGGAGCCGGGCGAGTGCCGCCAGTACGGCGCGGGTCGTGTCGGTCGGGATGTCCAGCCGGAAGCGGTGCATCGGCTCCTGCACCGTCGTACCGGCCTGCTGGAGGGCGGTCATCAGCACCAGCGGCGTGAGGAACCGGAAGTCACCGGCCGTGCTGGACATGCTCTTGTCGAACACGGCGTGGGCGTGACTCTGGCGGGCGGAGTATCCCGAGTGCGTCATCACGACGCGGGCGTCGGGGATCTGCCAGCCGTGGATCCCCTGGTGCAGGGTTTCGCGGACGGTTTCCTCGACGGCCTTGATGAACGCGTACGGCATCGAGCCGAGTTCGACTTCGAGCTCGAAGCTGACGCCGGCGTTCACGGGCGCCGGTTCGACGCGGAGCCCGACGGTGGCGAGGAACGGGTTCGCGTCCTTCTTGTTGAACTCGACCGCCGTGCCCGTCCCGTCGATCCGCTCGACGCAGATCGTCGTCGTCTCCCGGAAGTCCACCTCGATGCCGAAGTCGGTGGCCAGCGTGGATTCGATGACCTCCTTCTGCACCTCGCCGTACAGCGAGACGTAGGTTTCCTGCCGCAGGTCGTCCTGGCGGAGGTTGATCAGCGGGTCCTGCTCGGCGAGCTGGGTGAGCGCGACGCGCAGGTTGCCCTTGTCGGACGGCTTCCGCGGCGTGACGACCGTTTCGAGCGTCGGCGGGGCGAACGCGTGGGCGTTGCGTCGCTCCGTGGTGGGCGTGGTCCGCGGATCGGTCACGGCGTCGCCGATCCGGATGTCGGCGAGCCCCCAGAAACGCCCGATCCGGCCGGCGCGGATCGTGCTCGCGGGGCCTTCGCCGACGACCTCGAGCGCGGTGATCTTGCCGTCGGTGCCGCCGTACCGGACCCGCTCGCGCACGTGCGCGGCGCCCGAGAACATCCGCACGTACGCGATCTTCTCGCCGGCCGGTCCGCGCTCGACCTTGAACACGGTGCCGTCGAGCGGCTCGCCGTCGGTGCGGGCGCGGGGGAGCAGCTCCCGGATCCCGTCGGTGAGGTCCTCCGTGCCGGCGCCGGTGATCGCCGACCCGAAGTACACCGGGTGGACGATCGCCCGGTGTGTCTGTGCGGCGAGTGCCTTGTCCAGGGACAGCGGCTCGTTGTCGACGTACCGCGCGAGGAGCTCGTCGTCGTGCCGGGTGAGGACCTCCAGGAGCGTGTCCTCCTGGACGATGGGCTTGAACGTCGCCTCGTGGGTGCCGAGGTGTGCCGCTTCGCCCATCGGGACGATGTCGCAGGTGAGCTTGGCGGCGATCTGCCGCAGTACGCCGTCGTACTGCGCGCCGGGCCGGTCGAGCTTGTTCACGAAGATCAGGGTCGAGATGCGCAGGCGTTGCAGGGTGCGCATGAGGACGCGGGTCTGCGCCTGTACCCCCTCCACCGCGGAGACGACCAGGACCGCGCCGTCGAGCACGCTCAGAGCACGCTCCACCTCGGCGATGAAGTCCGGGTGTCCCGGGGTGTCGATCAGGTTGACGGTGAGATCGCCCAGCGCGAACGAGGCGACCGCCGTCTTGATCGTGATCCCCCGCTGCCGCTCGAGCGCGAGCGAGTCGGTCTGGGTGTTCCCGTCATCGACACTGCCGACCTCGTCGATGACCCCGGCGGCGTAGAGCAGCCGCTCGGTCAGGCTGGTCTTCCCGGCGTCAACATGCGCCAGAATCCCAAGGTTCAGTACTTCCACGCAGCTTCATGTCCTTCGAACAGGTGTCAGTGGTCTCCGCGACAGACATGAAGCGAGGTCGCATGACGGACTCCTTAACGTGACACCTGTAGTTCAGTACGCCCCGAGTACACCAACCCCTTCCACTCCCGGACAAACTATTTAGCCGTTGCCTACATGGTTGGGGGTGGCGGATAGACGAGCGGCGCTAAGACGCGCCGTGCCGCCCCGGCCCCGTGGACGGACTCGACCGCGAACGCTTCCAGGATCAGGTCCCTGGTCGCCGGATCGACCTCGGCCCGATGGTTCTCGAAGAACGCCCGGGCGCCCGCGGACCTCCCCTGAAGCAGCGCACTGGCAATCGCCGCCGCGACCGGATCAGCGCCCCGCGTGCCCGCCCACCCCAGACAGTCCCCGGCGTCCTGGGCAGCCTCCGAGCAGTCGCCCGCCCCAGCCTGATCGCGGTCCATGGCTCCACAGTGAAGGACTCGCCCAACGAGTCCAGGCCCCGGCTGTCCGGCGTCGGAGAGTTACGTCGTCGGCGAGTGTCCCGGCACGATCCTCGCCGAGGAGTTCGAGCATCGCCGGTACGCCGAGCGCGATCTCGCGACACTGCAGGCCCGAACTGTCGGTACCGGGACGTAGCCTCGGGGCATGGTGGTTGAGACCGAAGTGGCGGACTGGCGGCGGCTCGCGCAGTCGTTGCATGCGAGATTCCTGATCGACGCCTACGTGGACGGCGCGCGGTTCGTGGCCGCGGTGGGGGAGGCGTGCCAGGACGCCGTGCCCGAGGTGCGGCTCGGCGCGTCGTTCGTGGATGTCGCGACCAGGGACGCGGAGCTCGCGATGCGGATCAGCTCGATCGCGGCCGAGCACGGTCTGACCGCCGACCCGACGGCCGTGTCGCAGCTGGAGGTCGCGTTGGACACGGCGGACCTGGTCGAGCTCGGTCCGTTTTGGGCGGCGGTGCTGACCGGCAGCACGGAAGCCTTCACGGGCAACGACATCATCGACCCGACGGGACGGGTCGCGAACCTGTGGTTCCAGGGGACGAAGCCGCACGAGGAGCCGCGCCAACGGTTCCACCTCGACCTGTGGCTGCCACCGGAGGTCGTGTCCGGGCGGATCGAGGCAGCGCTCGCCGCCGGCGGCAAGGTGGTGTACGACGAGGAGGCGCCCGCGTTCATCGTGCTCGCCGATCCGCAGGGCAACAAGGTCTGCCTGTGCACGTCGGAGGGCCGCTGACCTCTGTTATCGTCGAGCTGAATCGAGGAGGTGTGTGATGGCTTGGAAGGTTACCCGGTTCCGCGCCGTTCCCTCCTCGGCTGCTGCCCGCTGACGGGCTGACAGCTTCTTCTCCGGACCGATCGGTGCGTCGCGGCGTCTGGCCGCGGATCACGTGCGCGCTCAGACAGCCGCGCACTCCGTGCCGATCGAACCGGAGCTTCCGCATGTCCTCCGTGGACACCCAACTTCATGCTGCCCTCGCACGCGCCGCCGCCGGCGTACCCCAGCACGAACTACGCCGCCGCGTAGCCGCTCTCTCACATCGCTATCGCACCGAACAGGTCGACGACGCGACCCCCGGAATGAGCGATCCGCTCGACGCCCTCGCGTACGCCGTGGTCCGGATGCCGGCGACGTTCCGCGCGCTGTACGCGGCCTTGTCGGTCGCCGAGCATCACATCGCCGCGGCCTTCACCACGCAGCTGGACCTCGGCGGCGGGACAGGCGCCGCCGCCTGGGCTGCCGCCGCACTGTGGCCCACGATCACCACCGAGATCGTCGAACGTCAGTCAGCCGTCATCGCCCTCGGCAAGCATCTTGCCGAGGGCAACTTCGCGCGGGACTGGCGCTGGACACCGGCCGACCTCCGGAACTGGAGCGCGCCGGAGCCGGTCGACCTGGTCACCATCGGATACGTCCTGAACGAACTCGCCGCTGACCGCCGCGACGACCTGATCCGGGCCGCGGCGCAATCCGCGACCACGATCGTCCTGGTCGAACCAGGCACCCCAGGCGGTCACCGCCGGACGCTCGCTGCTCGCGACCTGCTGATCGCTCAGGGGTTCAGGATCGCGGCGCCCTGCCCGCACCAAGGCCCCTGCCCGATCGACTGGTGCCACTTCGCGGCGCGCCTGCCACGCACCGAACTCCACCGGATCCTGAAGGACGGCACCCGCAACTACGAGGACGAGAAGTTCGCGTACCTCGTCGCGACCCGGCGCCCGGTGCGCGCGGCCGCGGCGCGGGTGCTGACCCGGCCGACGCGTCGCAAGGGCCAGGTCGTCCTCGACCTGTGCACCCCGGACGGTACGGCGGAGCGCGTCGTCGTACCGAAGTCGTCGCCGTCGTATCGCCGCGCCCGGGACACGGCGTGGGGTGCGGAGCTCAGGCGATGACGAGCCGGCTGATCAGTCCGTCGACGAGGGTGAAGGTGAAGTCGAGGTCGACGGTTCCGCCCGGGAAGTTGCCCTCGAGGTGGTGGGTCGCGACGTAGGTGTGCTCGTCGACCTGCCGGGTGCTGGTGAGCTCGGTCGTGTAGCTGTACTCGCTCGCCGACCTCGCCAGCCAGGCCCGGATCTCCTCGCGGCCGCGATAGGTCTTGCCGTCGTCGGTGACCTCGGCGTCGTCGGCGTACCAGCGCATCGCCGCCGGCACGTTCCGGGTGACATGACCGATCAGGTACTTCGTGATGGTGTCAGGCAACACAGGTGCTCCTCAGATGGTGGGTACGGTGCCGGCGTCGATGGTGAAGTCGGCGCCGGTGATCGCGGAGGCACGGTCGGAGACGAGGAACGCGACGAGGTCGGCGACCTCTCCGGGCTCGGCGGCGCGCTGCAGCGGTACGCCGCCGAGCGACGCGAGGATGTCCTGCCAGGCCTCGTCGCGGGTCAGGCCACGGGCGGCGGCGATGCGGTCGGCCAGGTGGTCGGCGCTCGTGGTTCGGATCGCGCCGGGCGAGACGACGTTGACGCGGATGCCATGCGCGGCGACCTCGTTCGACAGCCCTTTGCTGTACGTCGTGAGCGCCGCCTTGGCCGCGGCGTACCCGAGCGTTGCCTCGTGCAACGGCATCCGCCGCTGGATCGACGACACGTGCACGATCGCGCCGGCGCCCCGCTCGGTCATCCCGGGGAGCAGCGCCCGGTCGAGCCGGACTGCGGCGAGCAGGTTGAGCCGGAGCTCGACCTCCCACAGGTCATCGTCGAGTACGGCGTACCCGCCGGCTGGACTGCTCGAGCCACCGAGCGTGTGGACGACGATGTCCGGCGTACCGAACCCGGCGCGGACGGCTTCCGCGACCGCGGCGGTCCCATCGGGCGTGGTGAGGTCGGCGGTGACGAACAGCCCGGCGTCGGCCGGTGCGGTGCGCGCAACGCCGAGGACGGTGACGCCCTCGGCACGGAGACGGTCGGTGATCGCGGCGCCGGTGCCTTTGCTCGCCCCGGTCACCACCGCCGTGCGGTTGCTGAGATTCATACCGGCGACCGTGCCGTCTCCCGCCGGGGGAGACGCAAGGAGTTGACTCTCTCCCCGGGGGAGGGTGCAGGCTGAACGACGTGCGCAGCGGGTTGACGATCGGCGAGTTCGCGCGGGCGACCCATCTGAGCGTCCGCACGCTGCGGCGGTACCACGAGAGCGGGCTGCTCGAGCCGGCGACGGTCGACGCGTCCAGCGGCTACCGCTACTACACCGTCGACCAGATCCCGTCCGCGCAGGTCATCCACCGGCTGCGCGAGCTCGACGTACCGCTGGCCGAGGTCGCCGCGATCATCGCGACCGACGACCCGGACCGGCGCGCGGATCTCGTCGCCGTCCATCTCGACCGCTTGCAGGAGACGCTCGAGCGGACCCGGGCGGCCGTCACCTCACTGCAACAGCTGCTCCGGCCCGCTGCGGGGGATCTCCAGGTCGAGCTCCGCACGGAGCCCGCGCGATTGGTTGCCGGGATCACCGGCATCCTGAGCCTGGACGGGGTCCTGCAGTGGTACGACGGGGCGATGGCCGAGCTCGACGCCGCCGTCGCCGAGCCGCTCGGTCCCCCCGGCGGGCACTACGACAACGACCTGTTCGCGGAAGGGCGCGGGAGGGTCCTGGTCTACTACCCGGTGGCGGACGCGCCGTCGTACGGCCGGGTGCGGCCGGTCGAGCTACCCGCCGTCGAGCTCGCGGCCGCGGTTCACCACGGATCTCACGACGACATCGACGTCACCTACGGTCGGCTCGCGACCTGGGTGCACGAGCACGCGCTGGCCGTGGCCGGCCCGGTGCAGGAGACGTACGCGGTCCGCCCGCAGGACGACCCCGACCCGGCGGCCTGGCGCACCGGTATCGCCTGGCCTGTCTTCCGGGTCGGCTGATCAGAGCTCGTAGCCGCCGGACGCCTCGACGGTCTGGGCGGTGATCCAGCCGGCGTCCGGGGTGCCGAGGAACGCGATGACCTTGCCGAGGTCGTCGGACTCGCCGATCCGGCCGAGGGCGGTGCGCTCGGCGATCGGCGGGATCAGCTCGGGATGCTGCGCGAACGCGTCGTCGCCCAGCCGGGTCCTGGTCACGCCGGGCGCGACCGCGTTCACGCGGATCCCGCGGGCGCTCAGCTCTTTGGCGAGGTAGCGGGTCAGGACGATCTGCGCGCCCTTGACGCTGGCGTAGACCGAGTAGCCGGGCGTCGGGCGCGCCGACTCGAGGGCCGACGTACTGGTCGTGAAGACGATCGCGCCGCGGTCGGCGATCAACGGCAACAGCGTCTGAGTGAGGAAGTACGGGCCCTTGAGGTGGACGTTCACCATCTGGTCGAACAGCTCCTCGGTGGTGTCGTCGAACATGACCGGCGGCTGTCCGACACCGGCGTTGCTGACGAGTACGTCGAACGAGGTGCGGTCCCAGCCCCGCAGTATGTCGGTGAGCGCGGCGCGGAACGCGTCGAACGTTTCCGGGCGGGCGACGTCGAGCGGCAGCGCCACCGCCGTACCGCCGTCCTTCTCGATCCGCTCGACCGTCTCCAGGGCGCGTTCGCGGCCGCCGCGGTAGGTGACGACGACGGCCGTGCCGCGCTTCGCGAGCTCGAAGGCCGCGCCCTGGCCGATCCCGGAACTTCCGCCGGTGATGACAGCTACATGCATGATCGTGCACAACTCCTAATGGTCAGGATCAGGTACCTGACCAGTACACGCGTCACGCAAGGGGAGGTGTTAGACCAATGCTCGCGGCGACTTGCCTGATCCTGCTCGATCGCGACTCGGCGGCATCCCGAACTCCCGCCGGTACTCGCGGCTGAACTGGGACGGGCTGTCGTATCCGACGGCGTACCCGGCGCTGGTCACGTCCTCGCCGAGCCCGACCACGCGCAGCCGGGCCTCCTGCAGCCGGATCTTCTTCTGGAACTGGATCGGGGTCAGCTCGGTCACGGTCCGGAAGTGCCGGTGGAAGGCCGACGTACTCAGACCGGCCATTGCCGCGAGGTCCTCGACGCGGAACGGCTCGGTGTAGTGGTCGCGGATCCACCGGATGACGCGCGCGACGTGCGACAGGCCGCTGTCGGCCAGGCCGATGTCGCGGACGGCGGCTCCCTGCGGGCTGC
This sequence comes from Kribbella sp. NPDC004138, assembly GCF_053603655.1. NCBI lineage: Bacteria > Bacillati > Actinomycetota > Actinomycetes > Propionibacteriales > Kribbellaceae > Kribbella > Kribbella sp. NPDC004138. The sequence goes on along the minus strand of NZ_JBSGFZ010000003.1, from coordinate 191,250 downwards.
GGAGCAGGCGCCACAGGATCTCGCGTTGTACGAGCGGTGCGAGGACGGGCGCGTCGTCCGGCTCGTCGACCAGGCGGAGGAGACGAATCATCGCGTCGATCATTTCGGCCGATGCGCGGCTCACGGTCAGACCGCGGACCGGCCCAGGTCTGTCCGCCTGGTCGAGCAGAAGCGCCGCGATCGCCTCGGGACGAAGCTCGAGCCCGACCCCGAGGCACGGCGCGTCCGGCGACGCCTCGACGAAGTGCCCGGTCACCGGCAGGTCGACGGAGACCACGAGGTAGTCACCGGCGCCGTACTCGAAGACCTGCTCGCCGAGCGCCAACCGCTTCCGTCCCTGCGCCACCAGCGCGAAAGTCGGCGTCGCCAGACTCGCCGCCGGCGGGGTGGTTGCCGTCACCACCGACACCAGCAGCCCTTCGACAACTTGTTCACGCCCAGATGCCCGGACGATCAGCTCACGCAGCTCCGCCAAACTCGGCATGGCCGTCACGCATCGAGGAACGTGGTGACCGCGTCGAGGACGAGCGGCGTGCGGGCGAGGCCGGTGAAGTGGGTGGTGCCGGGGAAGATCGCGAGCTGGGAGGCGGGGACGCCGACGAAGTCCCCGTTGACGTCGCCGCCGCGGAGCTGGTGGAAACGGACGACATGCTCGAGCTTCACCGCATCGGCATCGCCGAAGGTGAGCAACGTCGGGGCCTCGATGCCGCGGATGTCGTCGTCGGACCAGCCGGAGGTGCCGCGGTCGTACGCGCCGAGCTTGTCGAGCAGCGTCTGCAGGTGGTCGTGATCGGGGTGCGGCGACTTCGCCAGGTAGTCGGCCTCCATCGGCGTACCGGCGATCATCTCGACCTTCATCGAGTCGACCGCGGCCGCGTTCTCCTCGCGCTCGCCCGACGGGTTGAAGGAGACCGACGAGATGACGGCCTTGCGCACCAGCTCGGGATACTCGATCGCGAGGTACAGGGCGACCGCGCCGCCGACGCTGAACCCGAACAGGTCGACCCTCGGTACGTCGAGACGTGCCAGCAGCCCTACCACGTCGGACGCCAGTTCCGCCGTACCCAGCGGGCGGTCGATGTCGTTGGTGTACCCGTGCCCCTGGAAGTCGGTCGCGATCACCTGCCGCCGGGCCGACAGCCCGTCGATCAGTTCCCCGAACTGCAGGTCGATGTTGAACAGGCCGCCGTGCAGCAACAGCAACGGCGTACCACCTTCGCCGTGCACTTCGTAGTACATGCGCAGGCCGTTCACGTCGGCGTACCCAGTCTGCTTGCTCACGGTTCTCCCACCAGTAGACAGAACGGATGCCCCGCCGGATCGGCGAGGACGTACAGCGGTTCGCCCTCGTCGTCGGACCGGTCGTGCAGAACCGTGGCACCGAGCTCCTCGGCTCGTTGCCGATGCCGCTCGAGCTCCGGAGCCGACGGTACTGCGTAGTCGATGTGCAACTGCATCGGCACCTCGGACGACGGCCAGGTGGACGGCGGCAGCGCGTCGACCTGCTGGATCGCGAGCTGCCGGTTGCCGTCGTCGTCCAACAGCACGAGCCAGTCGGCGTCATCCGGCGTACCGTCGACCGGCGGCTCGTCGCCGGTCCGGTACTGCAGGCCGAGCAGAACCCGGTAGAACTCAGCAAGCCCGCGCGCGTCGGTCGTATCGAGAGCCGTGTGCATGCGGCGCGGATACAGCTCCTCGAGGCTCATGCCGACCGAGCCTACGCGCTGCGGAACGAGCGCCGGTATGTGTTCGGGGGTACGCCGACGACGCGCTGGAAGTGCCGGCGCAGGGTGGTTGCAGTGCCGAGGCCGGTGGCGGCGGCGACCTTCTCGATCGGGTCGTCGGTCGACTCGAGGAGTTGCTGGGCGCGGCGGACCCGTTGGGTGAGCAGCCATTGGAGCGGGGTCTGGCCGGTGACGGCACGGAACTGGCGGCCCAGGTGGCGCGGGCTGGTGTTGGCGCGCTTGGCGAGGTCCGTCACGGTCAACGGCTGGTCCAGCCGCTCCTGCACCCAAGCCAGCAACTGCGCGAGCGAGTGGTCGCCGCTGACCTGCACCGGCGTCGCCACGAACTGGGCCTGTCCGCCCGCGCGGTGCGGTGGTACGACGAGACGCCGGGCGACCGTGTTCGCGATCGTCGCGCCGTGATCGAGCTGGACGAGGTGCAGGCACAGGTCGACTGCCGCGGCCTTGCCCGCCGCGGTCAGCACCTTCCCGTTGTCCGTGTAGAGCACGTCCGGATCCACCACGACCTCCGGATACCGCGCGCTCAGCACGTCCGTGTGCGCCCAGTGCGTGGTCGCCCGCCGCCCGTCGAGAATGCCGGCCGCACCGAGCACGAACGCGCCGGTGCACAGCGACGCGATCCGCGCACCCGCGTCGTACGCCGTGCGTACCGCGTCCACGAGCTCGCCGGACATCGGCTCGTCGACGTCCGCGAGCGCCGGCACCAGGACCGTGTCGGCCCGCGCGATCGCGTCGAGCGGCTCGGTCGGCTCGACCATGAACGGCCCGACCTGGACCGGCCGCGGCCCGCACAGCCGGACGTCGTACCACTCGTCGGCGCCGACGGGCGGATTGCCGAAGATCTCGTACGCGATCCCGAGCTCGAAGTGGAGCAGGTGCCCGGCCGTGGCCAGCGCGACAGTGTGCATGTCCGAAAGTGTACGGATGGTGTCGTTCCGGACTCTCACGCCATCCGGCCCGGACCGGCCAGACTCGTCCCCATGAACGCAATCGTGGTGTACGGCGCCACCGGTCACACCGGCCGCTTCGTCGTCGAGGAACTCGTCCGGCAGAACCTTCCCGTCGCTGTCTCGGGCCGCAACCAGGCCGCACTCGCGGCGCAGTGGGGCGACCTCGACATCCGCCCGGCCGCCGTCGACGACCCGCACGCCCTCGACCAGGCCCTGAAGAGCGCGGCAGCTGTCATCAACTGCGCGGGCCCGTTCGCCACCACCGCCGACCCGATCATCGACGCCGCCGTTCGCGCCCGGATCCCGTACGTCGACGTGGCGGCCGAACTCGAGGCGAACGTCTCGACCTTCGCCCGGCGCAGCGACATCCCGGTCGTGCCGGCGATGGCGTTCTACGGCGGACTCGGCGACCTGCTGACGACGGCAGCACTCGGAGAGCTGACGACCGCCGACGAGGTGCACGTCGCGTACGGGCTGAGCAGTTGGCACCCGACGCCCGGGACCCGCGCCGCCGGGCAGGTCTCGCACGACCGGCGGGACGGTCGCCGGGTGCGCTTCTCCGGAGGCAGCCTGCAGTACCACCAGGACGAGGTGGTCCAGCAGGACTGGACGTTCCCCGGTCCGCTCGGCCGGCGCCGCGTGATCGCCGAGTTCACGATGGCCGACGTCATCACGATCCCGACCCACGTCGCCGTCCCCGAGGTCCGCACGTACATGACGCTCGAGGCCGCCGGTGACCTGGCGGACACCGAGACCCCGGCGCCGACAGCCGTCGACGAGCAGGGCCGGTCCGACCAGACGTTCGTGGTGGACGTCCGCGTGAAGATCGGCGGCGAGGAGCGGCGCGCGACGGCGACCGGTCAGGACATCTACGCGATCTCGGCGCCGCTGGCCGTGGGCGCGGTCCGCCGGATCCTGGCCGGCGAGACGCGGACGACCGGCGTGGCGTCGGCCGGTGCGATGTTCGACGCCGTCGACTTCCTCAAGGATTTACCGCTCACGCTCGACCTGCCGTAAATCGGTTTCCTGCGGGAGAATGGTGGTCGCCTGCTGGACCGCCTCACAGCTGGAGACCCGCCATGCCCGACCTCCGCCCGTCCCGTCGTACGCTCCTCCAACTCACCGCGGCCGGGGCCGTGGCCGGCACGATCGGAACGACGTCGGCGTACGCCGACGGGATCGACTACACGGCCCGGAAGACGTTCGACGACTGGGATCGCCTCTTCCAGGAGGGCGGTCCCGGTCAGCCGGACCAGCCGAACGACAACACCAACCGCGACGGCCGATCCGGCATGCTCGCCTGGAGCCAGTCGTACGTCCTGCTCGGCCTGGTCCGTATGTACGAGAAGTACCGCGACACGTACTACCTCGACCGGCTCATCGACAACGTCGACCAGGTCCTCGCGGTCCGCGACAGCGCGCGCGGCGTCACGGACTATCGCGGGCTGTCGCTCCCGGCGTGGCGGGCCGACCACCCGTACACCACCGGATACGCAACCTTTGCCGACGGCAACGGGCAGCCGCTGCTCGATCTCCGCGAGGCGTTGTCGTACGCCGAGGACACCACGGTCACCGTCACCGCCGGGACCCGGCCGGACACGTTCACCGTTCGGCTCGTCAACACCTTCGTCAACCGCACAGTCACGCTGACCGACCTCTCGCTCGACCCGGCCAGCCCCGACTACGCCGTCAGCCGGATCTACGCGGCCGCGCCCGGACCGTTCCAGCTCACGGCTGCCGATCGGCGGGAGGCGCCGCGGGCCGGCGACGTACCGCGGCTCGGGACGTACGAGATGCGCTGCCGGCCGGTGATCTTCGCCGTCCACACCGGGATGATCACGTACCCGATCGCGAGCTTCGTCCGGATCGTCGCCGGCTCACCCGTCCTGCGCCGCCGGTACGGGCGGAAGGCGGCCGAGTACCTGACCGCGTGCCGCGAGGCGGTCGCCGTCCACGACTGGGAGTACCGGGACGGCGGGCATCTGATCTGGCCGAAGGGCCAGCCGCTCGCGTACGACGGGTGCGAGCAGCCGATCAACCAGTCGGTAGGCCTCGGGCAGACACTCGTCGAGCTCGCGCTCGCGACCGGCGACAGCAGCTACCGGCAGAAGGTCGCGGCGATGGGGCGGATGCTGGCGGCGCAGCTCGCGGTCGATGCCGGTGACGCGTACCAGTGGCATTACTGGCCGATGGGCGGACGGATCTACGAGGGGTTCACGAAGACCGGTGACCCGGCGACCGACGTCTCGATCTTCACTCCGTCGGGTGGGCCGGCGCGCCAGTTCGAGGACATCAGCCACGGCGCGATCGACGTCGAGTTCGCCGTCCGGGCGTTCCGGGCCCGGTTCGCGTTCACCGGGCAGGACATGGAGCGGATCGCGCGAACCTTCACCCAGAACGTCGCGACCACCGACGCGGACGGGCTCCCCGCCGTACACACGACCGTCGCCGGCGGCGCGACCGGCGCAGCTTCGGTCGCGCACCAGGCCCCGCGCTGGATGCAGGCCGCCCCGTGGGATCCCCGGATCCACGCCCACTGCCTCGCCCTGTACAACCGCTACCAGCCAACGCCGGAACGCGACGGCCGGCAGGCCATCGGCTTCGGCTGGCTACTGGCCAACGTCGCCTACCTGAACTGGGGAGCCCGATGACCACGACTAAACGGACCTGGGGAGGATCGTGTGCCGGATCGAGCAGGACATCCTCCCCAACCCGTCACGCCGTCGGGATCTGGAGCCTCCGGTGCCCCGCGGTTCAGGCCGCTTGCGGGTTTGGTGGTTCACACTTCAGATTGCCTGTTCGCCTCTCGGATACGAGCGGGGAAGGGACAAAGTCAGCGGTTAACCGGCGAGATACAAGCGTCAAACGGGGCGGGACGGGGGGCCGCCCGTCGCAGGTCGGCAAATGGTCTCCGCTCCTGGTCCGCATCGACCACTCTTCGTCAGACCAGGCTGGTGCTCCGACGACAACGACTGGTACCCCATACCCAAGTCGGACCACCACGGCCTCGCGGCGACCATCGGACCGTGCGCATGACCGAACTCGAGCAACTCACAGCGACCCTCGACGGCCTCCGGGCCGGCGTACTGAAGAAGTCGTCCGGCCTCAGTGAGGCGGACGCCCGGCGCAGCGCCGTCGGCTCCGGGACGAACATCGCAGGCCTGATCCAGCACCTGACCTTCGTGGAGTCGCTCTGGTTCAAGGAGGTGGGCGCCGGCGGCAAGGCGACCCGGGCAAGCGTTCGATGGAGGTGGATCACAGCACCTCGTTGAAGGCCTTGCGCGCCGAGTACAAGGCCGCCTGCGCCGCCTCCGACGAGATCATCGCGCAGCTCGACGGCAGCACCGGCGGCTGACCCCGCCGGCGTGACATCTTGTCGTCGCCGATCCGGAACCAGCTGAAGGGCGCCGATGTCCCAATCGCACGTCGAACCAGGCAACTACCACAACCCCTCCGACGACGCCTGGTGGCGCCGGGCGCTGGACGCCACCGGTGCGACCATGCAGCTTCGGGCCTTCGAGCAGGACGGCCGCGACGTGCCGTGGTCGGACGCCGTGATGAACGCGAGCGCAGCCGCGGCGATGCGCTGGCGGGCGAGCAGCAACGGGCGCTGGGCCGACCTCCCGAAGGGTCCGCTCGGCGACCTGAGCGAGGGGTTCGCCCAGCGGCTCGCCGAGGAATACAACCGGGACGACAACATCGGCTTCCACATCGACAACACCGACTGGTTGCCGAACGTGCGCGCGCAGATGGCCCGCGGCGATGTTGACCGGACGCTTGAGAACGCCGCCCGGAGCATCGTCACCTCCGCCGATCCGGGTCCGAACGGCGAGCGGTGGCACCACCCGGATCCGGACAAGGTCGCCGAGGTACGGAACGCGATGAGCCAGCGCCTGCTCGAGGGACGGTACGAAGGTGCGCCCGCGGTGGGCGACCAGGAGCAGAACTTCGCCTACCGCCTCGGGTACGCCACCGCGGACGCCGGCGTGAAGGCGATGAATGCGAGCCTCGCCACGGAGGCGGACCCGGAGTTGGCTCGCAGCGTCCGGCACACCCTGGACGCGCAGCCGGCACCGAGGGCGACGGCACCGGCCGAGCGCACCGATGGTGCGGCAGCGGGAACTGGCACGAGTTCGGGCCAGGTCAAGACCAGCGGCGTCGGCCCGCGGGGCTGACGAGCGGATCGGACCTGCCGTGCCGGCCGGGTGGAGTGACTTCCACTGACTGACATGGCAGGATTCCTACGGTGGGTAGCGGTACGACGGAGGAGCAGCGCCTGCAGGACCTGGCGCGGCTGCGGCGCGTGAAGGACCGGATCGACCGGGAGTACGCGCAGCCGCTGGACGTCGAGGCGCTCGCGCGCGGCGCGCACATGTCGTCGGGACACCTGAGCCGCGAGTTCAAGCGCGCTTACGGAGAGTCGCCGTACGGGTATCTGATGACCCGGCGGATCGAGCGGGCGATGATGCTGCTGCGCCGCGGCGGGATGAGCGTCACCGACGTCTGTTTCGCGGTCGGCTGCCAGTCGCTGGGCACGTTCAGCACCCGGTTCACCGAGCTGGTCGGGATGCCGCCGAGCGTCTACAAGGAGCACGCCGGCGACACGACGCTCGGGATCCCGTCGTGCGTCGCGAAACAGGTCACGCGACCGATCAGGAATCGAGAAGCAACTCCCACGACCGGCACGTAGCGTACGGTCATGGAGATCAAGATTCACGCCAGCTTCCTGCCGCACACCGACCCCGAGGAGTCGGTGAAGTTCTACCGCGACGTCCTCGGCTTCGAGGTCCGCACCGACGTCGGGTACGAGGGCATGCGCTGGATCACCGTCGGCCCGGCCGGTCAGCCGGACACCGGCATCGTGCTCTACCCGCCGGCCGCCGACCCCGGCGTCACCGACGACGAGCGGCGCACGATCAGCGAGATGATGGCGAAGGGCACCTACGCGACCCTGGTGCTGCAGACCGACGACCTGGACGGCCTGTTCGAGCGCCTGCAGGCCACCGACGCCGAGGTCATCCAGGAGCCCGTCGACCAGCCGTACGGCATCCGCGACTGCGCGTTCCGCGACCCGGCCGGCAACCACATCCGGATCAACCAGGCATCCTGACACAAACGACTCTCTGGGGAGGACGAACGCATGGCCCGCGAGGAGCATGTTGCCGACAGCCACGACTTGATCCGGGTGACCGGCGCTCGGGTGAACAACCTGAAGGACGTCAGCGTCGAGATCCCGAAGCGCCGGCTGACGGCGTTCACCGGGGTGTCCGGCTCCGGCAAGAGCTCGCTGGTGTTCGGCACCATCGCGGCCGAGTCGCAGCGGCTGATCAACGAGACCTACAGCGCGTTCGTCCAGGGCTTCATGCCGAACCTGGCCCGCCCCGAGGTCGACGTCCTCGACGGCCTGACCACCGCGATCATCGTCGACCAGGAGCGGATGGGCGCCAACCCGCGCTCCACGGTCGGCACGGCGACCGACGCGAACGCGATGCTCCGGATCCTGTTCAGCCGGATCGCGAAACCGCACGCCGGCCCGCCGACGGCGTACTCGTTCAACGTCCCGAAGCGCACCGCGACCGGCTCGATGACGGCCGACAAGGGCGCCGGCGAGAAGAAGGTCGTCCGCGAGCAGGTGTACGCCGGCGGCATGTGCCCGCGCTGCGAGGGCATGGGCTCGGTCACCGACTTCGACCTGACCGCGCTGTACGACGAGGACAAGTCGCTGAACGAGGGCGCGCTGACGATCCCCGGCTACAGCATGGACGGCTGGTACGGGCGGATCTTCCGCGGCTCCGGCTTCTTCAACCCGGACAAGCCGATCAAGAAGTACACCAAGAAGGAACTGCACGACCTGCTGTACCGGGAGCCGACCAAGATCAAGGTCGAGGGCATCAATCTCACCTACAACGGGATCATCCCGGCGATCCAGCGCTCGTTCCTGTCCAAGGACGTGGACGCGATGCAGCCGCACATCCGCGCGTTCGTCGAGCGGGCCGTGACGTTCACGATCTGCCCGGACTGCGACGGGACGCGGCTCGGCGCCGAGGCGCGGGCGTCGAAGATCAGCGGCAAGAACATCGCGGACCTCTGCGCGATGCAGATCACCGACCTGGCCGCCTGGATCCGGGCGCTGAAGGAGCCGTCGGTCGCGCCGCTGCTGAAGGCGCTCGGCGACACCCTCGACTCGTTCGTCGACATCGGCCTCGGGTACCTGTCCCTGGAGCGCCCGGCCGGCACGCTGTCCGGCGGTGAGGCGCAGCGGACGAAGATGATCCGCCACCTCGGGTCGTCGCTGACCGACGTCACGTACGTGTTCGACGAGCCGACGATCGGTCTGCACCCGCACGACATCCAGCGGATGAACGAGCTGCTGCTGCAGCTGCGCAACAAGGGCAACACGGTGCTCGTCGTGGAGCACAAGCCGGAGACGATCGCGATCGCCGACCATGTGATCGACCTCGGTCCCGGCGCGGGTTCGGGAGGCGGCGAGGTGGTGTTCGAGGGCACGCTCGCCAAGCTGCGGACCAGCGGGACCCTGACCGGGCGGCACCTGGACGACAAGGCCTCGGTGAAGCCGTCGGTGCGGTCGTCCTCGGACGCGCTGGAGATCCGCGGGGCCTCGACCAACAACCTGCAGGACGTGGATGTCGACGTACCGCTCGGGGTCCTGGTGGTCGTCACCGGCGTCGCCGGGTCCGGGAAGAGTTCGCTGATCCACGGGTCGATCGCCGACCGCGACGGCGTCATCGCGATCGACCAGGGCGCGATCCGCGGGTCGCGGCGGAGCAACCCGGCGACGTACACAGGTCTGCTGGACCCGATCCGGAAGGCGTTCGCCAAGGCGAACGGGGTGAAGCCGGCGCTGTTCAGCGCGAACTCCGAGGGCGCCTGCCCGGCGTGCAAGGGCGCGGGTGTGATCTACACCGAGCTCGGCGTGATGGCGACCGTCGAGGCGCCGTGCGAGGAGTGCGAGGGCCGGCGGTTCCAGGCGGCCGTGCTGGAGTACACGTTCGGCGGGAAGAACATCGCCGAGGTGCTCGCGATGCCGGTGTCGGAGGCGCTGACGTACTTCGCCGAGGGCGAGGCGCGGGTACCGGCCGCGGAGAAGATCCTCGAGCGGCTGAACGACGTCGGCCTCGGATACCTGTCGCTCGGGCAGCCGCTCACGACGCTGTCCGGCGGCGAGCGGCAGCGGTTGAAGCTGGCCACGCACATGGGGGAGAAGGGCGGTATCTACGTCCTCGACGAGCCGACCACCGGTCTGCACCTGGCCGACGTGGAGCAGCTCCTCGGCCTGCTGGACCGGCTGGTCGACGCCGGCAAGTCGGTGATCGTCATCGAGCACCACCAGGCCGTGATGGCGCACGCCGACTGGATCATCGACCTCGGCCCGGGTGCCGGCCACGACGGCGGCAAGGTCGTGTTCGAGGGCACCCCGGGGGACCTGATCAAGAAGCCGAAGACGCTGACCGGCAAGCACCTCGCGGAGTACGTCGGGCCGAACTGATCAGGAATCGAGAAGCACCGGGAGCGGGTGCGAAATAGCGTTGGAGTCAGTAAACGTCAGGGGCCGCGGCCCACGATTCTGGAGCGACGAAATGACCACCACGCTAGGCGTCAACACGATCCTGCACCCCGTCACCGACCTCGAGAAGGCCAAGCCGGTGTACACCGCCCTGCTCGGTGTCGAGCCGATGGCGGACTCGCCGTACTACGTCGGGTACGAGGCCGAAGGGCAGCAGATCGGCCTGGTCCCGAACAGCGACATGACCTCGCCGATCGCGTACTGGCACGTGACCGACATCGAGGCCAAGATCAAGGAGATCACCGCCGCCGGCGGTACGCTCAAGGACGCCCCGAAGGACGTCGGTCAGGGCCGCCTCGTCGCCACCCTCACCGACCCCGACGGCAACGTCCTCGGCATCCTGCAAGACCCGTCCTGACCATGTGCAACGTCCCGCGGGAGGTCCGCGCGGCTCTGTTCGGCGTCCGGCAGGAAGCAGCCGGCGACGTACCGGAGGACGAGAAATCTGTCGGCGCCGACGAGCCGGTCCGGCATCCTGTCTTGCATGAATGAGCGCATCCGGCACGTGTTGTTCGACGCCGACGGCGTCCTGCAGGACCTGCCCGGCGGGTGGTACGCGGCCATGGAGCCGTACCTCGGCGACCGGGCGCGGGACTTCCTGCACGAGACCTGGTCCGACGAGCTGCCGATGCTCGCCGGGCGCGGCGACTACCTGCCGGTGCTCGAGGCGTCACTGCTGAAGTACGGCGTGCGCACGCCGGTGACCGAGGTGTACGACGCGGTGTGGAAGAACATCGTGCTGATCGAGGAGTCCCTCGACATCGTGCGGGCCCTGAAGCGCAAGGGGTACGGCGTACACCTCGGCACCAACCAGGAGAACTACCGCGGCGCGCACATGCGGGCGGCGCTCGGGTACGACGACCTGTTCGACGTCAGCTGCTACTCGTACGACCTCGGCGTCGCCAAGCCCGACCCGGCGTTCTTCACGCTGGCCGCGGAACGGATCGGGGCGGACGCCGGCGCGATCCTGTTCATCGACGACATGCCCCGCAACATCACCGGCGCCCGGGCCGCCGGTCTGCGCGCCGAACAGTGGGACTTCACCCAGGGGCACGCGGCTCTGCACGAGCTGTTCGCCACTCACGGCGTGGATGCCCGGCTCACCGGTTGAAAGCTCACTCGGCGATGACGTCCACGGAGATGTTGCCGTGGGTGGCGCGGGAGTACGGGCAGGTGGCGTGGGTTGCCTCGAGCAACTTGTCGCCGACCTCGCCGCGCAGGTGGTCGGGCAGTTCGACCCGCAGGACGGCCGCCAGGTCGAGCCTCCCGCCGGCGGGGACGAGGCTGACCTCGGCGGTCACCGCGACGTCCTTGGCGTCGAGGTTCTGACGCTTGGCCAGGATGTCCAGCACGGTCGAGAAGCAGGCCGCCCACCCGGCGGCGAACAGCTGCTCGGGGTTGAGCCCGTCGCCGGTGCCGCCCATCTCCTTCGGCATGGCGAGCTGGATGTCCAGCTGCCCGTCGGCGGTGACGGCGCGGGAGTCACGACCGGACGCGGTGGCGACGGCGGTGTACGTGGGGTTCACGGTGGTGGGGTTCATGGTGGTGGCCTCCAGGTCGTTGTGCGAACACCGGCAACGATCCACGGCAGCGGGGGAGCGGCTCAATTACCTCCTTGGTGCAGTTACCTCGCGGGTAATGGCTGCGCGGCGCGCGGCCGCCGTACGCTGAGCTCGTGACTGTGCTGGAGGAGCCACAGACTGTCGGGGAGCTGTTGCGCTTCTGGCGGACGCACCGGCGGATGAGCCAGCTGGACCTGGCGGTCGACGCCGAGGTGTCGACCAAACATCTGAGCTTCGTCGAGACCGGCCGTGCGCAACCGAGCCGGCAGCTGCTGGTCCACCTCGCGAACCATCTCGACCTGCCGCTGGCCGAACAGAACCGGCTGCTGCTCGCGGGCGGGTACGCACCGCGCTACCTGGACCAGCCGTACGACTCCGCCGCGATGCTCCCGCTCCGCGAACCGTTGCGCGAACTGATCGACGCGCACATGCCCAACCCGGCACTGATCGTCGACGGCCTCTGGAACCTCGTCGACGCGAACGACGCCGCGGCGTTGCTCTGGGAAGGCGTCGACCCCGAACTCCTGAAACCCCCGATGAACATGCTCCGCCTGTCCGTGCACCCCGGTGGCCTCCCCAGCATCTCGTCGATGACCGCCGCGTGCAGCCTCGGCCTGATCCACCAACTCAAGCGCAAGAGCCGGGACACCGCCGACGAAGCCCTCGCCAACCTCCTCGACGAGGTCGAGAGCTACCTGCCGGACAAGCTCCCGACGGCACCCGCCCAGCAACCCATGGTCACCCTCGACCTCAACACCCGCCTGGGCCCGGTCCGCCTCTTCACCCTCATCGCCACCATCGGCGCCCCCTTGGAAGTCACCGCCGCCAGCCTGGCCATCGAAACCTTCCTCCCCGCGAACCCGGACAGCGCCACCCGCCTCCAGCAACTCGCCGGCTGAGCACGGCTCCCGCCGCGTTGCTGTTGTTGGGGTGCCTGTCCCGATGACGGCGACCCGGCTCATCGACGTGACTTCCTCTCCCGCAGGACGCGCCGCGCCCAGCTTTCGGCGTCGTCGCCGAGGAGTTGGCCGGTGATCAGACCCATCGCGAGGAGAACGACGACGGAGCCGGCTGACAGGAGAAGCGCGAGAACCATGTGCTCCATCGTCGAAGCGATCACCGCGTGACGACAGTGGCAAGAATGCCGTCGTCCGATAGATTATCGCCATGCACCGGATCGCAGTCCTCGTCGTCGACGGGATCCACAGTTTCGACCTGTCGATGCCGCTCCAGGTGTTCAGTACGGCGCATTCGCTGGAGAAGAAGCCGGGCGAGCTGTTCGGGCCGCGGCTCTACGACCTACGGGTGTGCGGCGAGGCCCGCCAGGTGGTGGTGGCCGGCGTCGGCGGCGTCGAGATGTTCGGGTGCACGCCGCCGTACACGCTCGCCGATGCGCTCGACTCGGACACCATCGTGGTCATCGGCGCCACGTCGGGGCGTGCGTCGTCGGCCCAGATGCTCGGTCTGCTGCGTGAGGCGCATCGGCGCGGCGTCAGGATCGCCTCCATCAGCGCGGGGGGTGCACGGGTGATGGCCGAATCCGGCTTGCTGGACGGACGCCGGATCGCGACGCACTGGTCACGTGCGCGCGACCTCGCCGAGCGGTACCCGCAGGTGCAGGTCGACACCGACGTGCTGTTCATCGACCACGGCGACGTCCTCACCTCGGCCGGGGCGGCGAGCGGGATCGACATGTGCCTGCACATGATCCGGCAGGACTTCGGCTCCGCGGTCGCCGCCGACGTCGCCCGGCACATGGTCGTGCCGCTGCAGCGCGACGGCGGCCAGGCGCCGTACGTCGCACACCCCGAGCCCGGCGACGACCACGGTTCCCTGGAGCCGGCGATGCGGTGGCTACGGCAACGACTGGGCGAACCGGTCACGTTGGCGGACATCGCGGCGTACGTGGGGACCAGCCCGCGCACCGTCAACCGCAAATTCCGGGAACAGACCGGCACGACGCCGCTGCAATGGCTGCTGCGGCAGCGCGTACATCACGCGCAGGAGTTGCTGGAGACCACCGACCTGTCCGTCGAGGAGATCTCCCGGCACTGCGGATTCGGCACTTCGGTCGCGATGCGCCAGCACTTCGCCAAGCACATCAGGACTTCACCTATGGCGTACCGACGCAGCTTCCGGGCCCGCTAAACGCGGCTGTCCGGGTACCGCTGCAGGAGCTGACGCGACGACTCGAACCCCAACCGCTCGTACACCGGCACAGCCTTGCTCCCCGAGTGAACCGTCACGTGCAGAGACCCGAGCCGTACGGCGTGGTCGGCGGCGGCTTGCACCAGCGCCGACCCGATCCCGCGGCCGCGCTGCTCGGGCAGCACGAAGACGCTCTGGATGTCCGCCGACATCCGGCTCAACATCCCAGGACGCGGTACGCGAGGGATCAGCGCGACCCATGCCATACCGACAATCCCGGCCGCGTCCTCGCGGGCGACGTACGCGACATGCGAGCCGTCGCGCGCGTCCCACCACTGCCCGAGCTCGGCCGCGAACGCATCGACTGCCTGCTGCTCCGGCTCCTCGTCACAGCCGTTCAGCCACAACAACCGCGCGAGCCCCGGTACGTCGTCCGCCTTCGCTTCACTGATCCGCACAACGCCGAGCTTTTCACGAGCTAGCGATCGCGCCCATCGGTTTCCAGCAGGCGCAGCCAGATCTCGCTGATCGTCGGGTACGCCGGCACCGCGTGCCAGAGCCGGTCCAGCGGCACCTCGCCGACGATCGCGATGGTGGCGGCGTGCAGAAGCTCGGCGACATCGGGCCCGACCGCGGTGAAGCCGATCAGGACGTTGCGGTCGTCGTCGACGACCATCCGCGCCTGTCCGCGATAGTCGTCGGCGTGCAGTGCGGCCCCGGAGACCGCGCCGAGGTCGTAGTCGACGACCCGGGTCTTCCGGCCGGCGGCCGCCGCGGCCTCCGCAGAGAGCCCGACGGCGGCGACCTCGGGATCGGTGAAGATCACCTGGGTCGCGGCATCCACGTCGGCGGTGACCGCGTGGCGTCCCCACTTGCCCAGGCCCAGCTGATCGCCGCGGGCACGTGCGGCGATCGCGTCGCCGAGCGCGCGAGCCTGGTATTTGCCGTGATGGGTCAGCAGGACCCGCTGGTTGACGTCGCCCGCGGCGTACAGCCAGCCGTCGCCGACAGGCTCGCCGGTGTCATCCAGGACGGCGAGCGCGTCGTCGACCTGCAACCAGTCGCCTGGCGTGAGCCTGATGCTGTCCAGGCCGACATCCTTCGTGTTGGGCGTCCGCCCGGTGGCGACGAGAACCTCGTCAGCTTCGACGGACGTGCCGTCGGAGAGCGTGAGGTGCACTGCTCCCGCGGCGTCCCGGCGTACCTCGGTGGCGTCGACCTCCAGGTGCAGTGTCGCTCCGGCCGAGCGCAGAGCGGCGGCCACCTGCTCACCGGCGAACCGCTCGACACCCGGCAGGAGCCGGCTTTGCGACACGAGCGTCACCTGGGCGCCGAGCGCGATGAACGCGGTCGCCATCTCGGAGGCCACGACGCCCCCGCCAACGATCGCCAACCGCTCCGGGACCGACCGTACGGCGGCCGCGTCGCGGCTCGTCCACGGCTTGACGTCCGCCAATCCCTGAATCGGCGGCAGGAACGCGCTGCTTCCAGTGGCGATCACAACCGCCTGGTTCGCGTGCAGCGTTGTCGTCGTACCGTCTGAGTGGGTAACGGCGACGGTACGACGCCCGGTGACACGTCCGTGGCCGCGGACCAGCGTGATGCCTGCCTGGTTCAGCCACTCGACCTGGCCGGCGTCGCTCCAGTTCGACGTGAACCGGTCGCGCCTGGCCAGCACGAGGGCCGGGTCGAGGTCACCCTTGACCGTCTGGCCTGCGGCCGGGAGTGCGCGAGCGGCTCGCAGTGCGGCGGCGTCGCGGAGGAGGGCCTTGGTCGGCATGCAGGCCCAGTACGAGCATTCGCCGCCGACGAGTTCGTGCTCCACGATCGCGGCGGTGAGGCCGCCCTGCACGACGCGGTCGGCCACGTTCTCGCCGACGGGTCCGGCGCCGATGACGACCACGTCCACAGTGCTGTCCGTCATGTCAGTTCGCCTTCGAGGTGAGGCGGTGCAGGCGGATCGCGGAGATCAGGAAGAACACGCCGCCCAGGATCGCATAGCCCGCGACGGAGGTGAGGGAGGCTTTCGGCCCGCCGGCCATCACGACGAAACTGCCGCCGGCGAGCACCGAGATGCCGCCGCTCAGGATCATCGCCCACTGACCGCCGAGCCGGTACCGCAGGATCGCGACGATCAGCTGCACGGCGCCCGCGGTGATCGCCCACGCGCCCCACACCCGCAGTACGGCGGGAATGCCGGACGCGGACGCGATGCCCAGCCCGACGGCGGTAAGCAGGCTCAGGGCCATGTTGGCGTAGAGCGGCGCCTTCGGGCGGGTGGCACCCGACGTACGGAAGTCGACCACGGCCGCGGCGACGTCGAACAGGGGATAGACCAGCAGGAGAACGACAGTTCCCGGGTTGATCGTCTTGCCGATCCCCATCATCAGGACCGCCCAGACGACGGCGAAGCCGAAGCGGACGAAGTACAGCGTGCGGAGCGCCTTGAGGCCGGCGTCGGGCTTGATGGCATAGGAGGTGGACACGGAATCCTCGCAGTATGGGTAGATAGAACGATCGGTCTACTAGAGGTTGTCCGATGACGCACGGTATTGTCAAGACCGATCGTTCTGTCTGCTAATCTTGGCAGCACTGCGAGAGATCGAAGGGGAGCGGATGTCAGAAGCGCGGGCGCGGCTGCTCGGCACGGCCGGCGAGCTGTTCTATGCCGACGGCATCCACGCCGTGGGGATCGACCGGGTCGTCGCCGAGGCGAAGGTGACACGGGCGACGTTGTACCGGCATTTCCCGAGCAAAGACGACCTGATCGTCGCGTATCTGACCCAGGCCGACGCGGCGATCCGTGAACGGGTCGAGACCGCACGGGCCGAGAGTTCCGGCCCCGAGGACGTCATCCGGGCCGTCAGCCGGTTCATCGCCGAGGACATCCAGCGCGACGGCTTCCGCGGGTGCGCGTTCCTGAACGCCGCCGCGGAGTATCCCGACCCCGAGTTCGGAGTCCACCAGGCCGTGCTGAGTCACCGGCAGTGGTTCCTGGACACGATGACCGAGCTGTTCACCGACCTCGGAAAGATCGACGCGGAACCCGCTGCCCGCCACTTCGTCATGCTCCGCGACGGCGCCATGGCCGCCGGCTGTCTGACCGACCCCAAACCCGTCTGCGACACCTTCCTCCGCGGCGTGGAAGGCCTCCTGACCTACCGCAGCCGCGAACACCCGTCGCCGGCATGACTCAAGGGGACGGGACCTCCGCGCGCGCTCGGGCAGCCGACACGAATGCGGAGCTTCGGCCTGTGAGGATTGCTGGCGGGATCGTGACTCGTCCCGCGTCCGCGCAGACGGCGACCGTGCACGCGTTCCTCGAGCACCTGCGCGCCCAGGGGCTGGAGGACGCGGTTCCCGAGCCGTTGTCGAACGACGGTACGACGGAAACGCTGCGCCTGCTCGAAGGGGACGCGGGCGGTGACGCGTGGCACCACCAGCACAACGTCGAGGGACTCGAATCGGCGGCGCGGCTGCTGCGCCGGGTTCACGACGCGTCGCGTACCTGGGTGCCGCCGGCCGACGCGGTCTTCGGACACCCGGTGCTCGCCGCACCGCCACGGCCCGGCCAAGTCTTCTGTCACGGCGACCCCGGCCCGTGGAACTTCGTGTGGAGGGATGGACAGGCCAGGGGAGTCTTCGACTGGGATTACCTGCATCCTGGCGACCCCGTCGACGACATCGCGTACGCCCTGTTCTGGTTCGCGCCGACGCGAGCCGACGAGCACTGCCTGGGATGGCATCACTTCCCGGCCGTCCCGGATCGTCGCGAACGTATTCGTCGATTCCTGGCGGCGTACGGCCCGACGCAGCCGTTCGACGTGGTCGACGCCATCGTCAGGCGTGGTCAGGCAACGATCGACCTCGTACTGTCCCTGGCTGCACAAGGCAGCGAGCCCCAACGCAGCTGGGTTGCCGACGGGATGATCGACGAAGAAGCGGCCGAGCTGCGATGGGTGGCGGACAACAGGGCCTTGCTGACGCCTTCCTCGACAGCGCCCGGCGGTTGATGTTGGATCAGGTGTTCGTCCAGCTGTGCACGAAGGAGCGCCAGGTGCCGAAGACCGACTTCGACGAGTTTGCTGCGGCGTACTCCGCGGACAACGAACTCAATCTGCTCAACGGCCACTACGAGCGGCCGGCCATGCTGAACCTTGCCGGTGACGTCGCCGGCCGTCGGATCCTCGACGTCGGCTGCGGTTCAGGACCGCTGGCCGCGGCGCTTCGCGATCGGGGCGCGATCATGGCCGGCTTCGACCTGAGCGCAGAAATGCTCGAGCTGGCCCGTGAGAGGCTGGGGGAGGACGCTGACCTGACGGTCGGCGATCTGGCGAAGCCGCTTCCGTACGCCGATGCGCAATTCGACGACGCCATGGCGTCGCTCGTGCTGCACTACCTGGAGGACTGGACCGGGCCGCTGGCCGAGCTCCGCCGGGTGCTGAAACCTGGTGGGCGCCTCATCCTGTCGGTGAACCACCCGATCGTGTACACGGCGTTGAACCCCGATGCCAACTACTTCGACATCGCCGAGTTCTCGTACGACGCCGAGCACGCCGGCCGCACGGTCACCTACAGAAACTGGCACCGCCCACTCCAGGCAATGAACGACGCCTTCACCGCGTCCGGCTTCCGCATCTCCGTCATCAGCGAACCGCCGATCTCCCCGGACACACCGCCCGAACTCCGCCCGCCGCACCAGAACCACCCCGCACGCTTCATCTGCTTCGTCTTCTTCGTCCTCGAAGCCTGCTGACGTCGCGTGACGCCGGACGAGGCACGGAGCGTGCTGGCGGCGCTGGCTCGCGGGCGAGCCCGGTGGCTGGCGGAGACCGTGCCGCGCCTGCGGGCCGAGGGAGTCTGGCTGACTCCGAGGTACACCAGGGCCTGCACCGGATCTCGGTGTGTTCGCCCTGGCCATGCTGCCTTTGGCGGCGAAACACCTCGCGCGTGGCGACCTGGACAAGGCCGCGGCGATGGCGTCGATGCTGAACGCGCCCTTCGACGTCGGGGTCGGCACCGGGCTGGCCGTCGTACTCTCGCGCGTTGAAGGGCACGCCACAGCATCCGCCGCGGTTCACCGCTACCTCGACGTCGTCAAGGCGATCACTGGACCGGACCTTTGGGAGTAACCGAGCGGCGCGTTTGGCAAGGTGCTCACTCACGCCTCCACCAGGCTGGTTCGTCGCGCGGGTCTCCGGTAGACAGGGTTGGTGAGTTCTGTGTCGTCGACCTTTCTGATCGTGGACCTGACCGGCACGTTCGCGTTCGCCCTCAACGGCGCCCTGACCGCGCTCCGGGTCGTCCGCGTGGACATCGTCGGTGTGGTCACGCTCGGCATGTGCACTGCGCTGGGCGGCGGCATCATCCGCGACATCCTGCTCGACGCGCTGCCGCCCGCCACCTTCAGCGACTGGCGGTACCTGACGGTGGCAGCTGTCGGCGGCCTCGTGGCGTTCGTCTTCGGCCGCCACCTCGACCGGGTCGCCAAACCGATCCTGATCCTCGACGCTGCCGGTCTGAGCCTGTTCGCGGTCAGCGGCGCGCTCAAAGGACTCGAGTTCGGGGTCGGCTTCAGCCAGGCGGTCATCCTCGGCACGATCACCGCGGTGGGAGGCGGGACGCTGCGAGACGTCCTCATCCGTGAGATCCCATCGGTCCTGACCAGCGGCCTCTACGCGATCCCGGCGCTTCTGGGCGCGCTCGTCGTCGTCGCCGCGGACCGATTGGGGGCAGCGGGCCTGCCCGCAGCGCTCGTCGCCGCGGGCGTGTGCTTCGTCATCCGCATGCTCGGCGTCCGCTACGACCTCAACGCACCGGTGCCGCCGGGCACCAAGCGCGGAGCATGATGGACGCATGGACAGTGACACCGCGACCGCAGTCCTGAACGCCCTCGACTCGGTCCGGCCCTGGCTAGAGGACTTCTACCGCGACCTGCACGCTCATCCCGAGCTGTCGCACCAGGAGCGACGGACTGCGGCCAACGTGGCCGCGCGCTTGCGAGAGACGGGCTGCGAGGTGCACGAGAGCGTCGGCGGCACCGGGGTCGTCGGCATCCTGCGCCACGGCGAAGGGCCCACCGTGATGCTCCGCGCCGACATGGACGCCCTTCCGGTCCGCGAGCAAACCGGCTTGCCCTACGCCAGTACACAGACCGCGGAAGACGGCACCGCGGTGATGCACGCGTGCGGGCACGACGTACACGTCACCTGCCTGCTCGGCGCCATGACCCTGATGGCGCAGGCGCCCGAGACCTGGTCGGGCACGCTCGTCGCGGTGTTCCAGCCGGCTGAGGAAACCGCCGACGGAGCCCGAGGCATGCTCGAGGACCGACTGGCGGCACTCATCGGCACGGCCGACGTGGCGATGGCCCAGCATGTGCTGCCGTTCACCGCCGGCGCCGTCATGACCCGCTCCGGGCCGACACTGTCCGCCGCTGACAGTATGAAGATCACCGTGCACGGCCGCGGCGCCCACGGCTCCATGCCCCAGGCCGCCGTCGACCCGGTCGTCCTCGCGGCGATGATCGTCGTCCGGCTGCAGACCGTCGTCGCCCGCGAGGTCGCGCCAGGTGACACCGCGGTCCTCACCGTGGGCAGCATCCAGGCCGGTACGAAGAGCAACGTCATCCCCGACCATGCGGTCCTCCAACTCAACGTCCGCACGTACGACGAGAACACCCGGACGACCGTGCTCGGCGCGATCGAGCGGATCGTCCGCGCCGAGTGCAAGGCATCCGGTTCGCCGCAGGATCCCGAGTTCGAGCTCTTCGACCGCTACCCCCTGACCGACAACGACGCCGGCGTCACAGACCGCGTCGCCGCCGCGTTCGCGGACTTCTTCGGTGACCGCGCCGGCCATCTTCCCCAGCAGAGCGCGAGCGAGGACTTCAGCGATATCCCGGCCGCATTCGGCACGCCGTACACCTATTGGGGAATCGGCGGCATCGACCCCGACACCTACCGCGCCGCCGAACAGGCCGGCCGGGTCGCACAGGACATCCCGGTCAACCACTCCGCGAACTTCGCCCCGATCCTCCAGCCCACCCTCGACACCGGCACCCAAGCCCTCGTCGTCGCCGCCATGGCATGGCTAAACCACGACCTGACCCCCTCAGCCCCCGAGCACCGCTGACAACTTGCGCACCACGCCAGACGGGAGGTGTGTGCCTGCGGCGTGGATTGTCGCTGAGAGAACTACACGAACGCCGACCCCAAAGACGAGGCCATCTTGTACAGCCCGGCAGCTGCGCGAACCTCATCGGCGGGCACGTTGTTGCGGAAGATCGCCAGGTCGATGAAGGCGCTTGATCCAGCAGATCGCCGACGGCGATCATGCAGGAGCGGCTGACGCTGAAGGATCGAGTTGCCTAGAAGCCCGCGGGCAACTTGGCAGACCATCGCGGATGTGCGCCTATCCGCCGCTTGGTTGTCGACGCGCCGGGCGTGGTCGGGACCTGTGCTGCCGTAGGGTTCAAGCCGTGTATGAAACCGACGTGCTCGTACTGCGGCCGGGTGCGGGTCCGCGACGCCAGGTCCTCACGTTCACTGTTGTGATCGCTGTGGTCCTCGTCATCGCCGGCGTCCTGGCCGGAGGCCTGCCCGCCTTGATCACCGGCGTCAGCCTCGCGCTGCTGCTGGCCATCACCCTGGCCATTTACCTGTCGCGCTCCCGCATCGTCGTCACACCGGCCGAGATTTCGGCCCGCGGCCTGACCTTCCACCGCCGTCGCGACCGCACCCTCGCCGCATCGGTGCTGCGGGCAACGGTGGTCCAGCCCGGCGCCATCTCCCAGACCATCGTCGTACTCGACGCCGGCCAGCAAGCCCTGCTGACCATCAACGGCGCCCTCTACGCGCCCTCCGATCTGGACCGGCTGGTCAACCACCTCGGCCTGCCCACCGGCGGATCGGACAAGCCGATCACCATGGTGCAACTGGCCCGCCAGCAACCCGGCACGGTGAGCTGGGCCGGCCGCCACCCGATCGCCTTCCCGCTGCTCTGCGCCCTGGGCTTCGCCGTCATCGCAGTAGTCCTCGGAACGATCGTCGCGGCTCTGACAAACTGACCCGCGTGGAGCGCGTCTTCCCTGACGGCACCGCCGACGAGCGAGCGGTGCTGACCGGATTCCTCGACTGGCAACGAGCAACCGTGCACCGAAAGGTGGACGGCCTGCCGACTGAACTCGCCGACCGCGCCCTGCTGGACACGTCCCCACGCATGACGGTCGCCGGCGTCGTCTCGCATCTCCGGCAGACCGAGCACGACTGGTTCGCCGGAAGCTTTCCGACACTTGCCGACGAGCCCTTCGAGCGCGACCAGCACGGAGGCTGGCCCACCGGCGGTCGCGCCATCACCGACCTGTTGAGCGGCTACGCCACCGAGTGCGCGCAGTCGAGACGCATCGTCGCCCAACTGACTCTCGACACGATGCAGCACTTCACACCACCACAGTTCACCCCGGTATCGCTGCGCTGGATCCTCACCCACATGATCGAAGAAACAGCCCGCCACCTAGGCCACCTGGACATCCTGCGCGAACAACTAGACGGCACCCGAGGCTACTGACCCGATCGGCCGCTCAACAGCCGCGGCCCAGCGGTCGCGTGGTTCCGTCGTACGCCGACGACCTCGTCGGTCACCTCGGCCAGCGTCTCGGTCTCCCGGGCCCGGGTCGATTCATATGACGCCCGCGGCGCTGCCTGGCAATAGCCGGGAAAGGTCGGCAACCGCAGCCGATCAGCAGAGCAGGTCGACGGAGGCCACACCCAGGACGCTGTCCGGGCTGTCTCGGGCATGGCCTCGAAGGTCCGACAGCCGTGGCCCCAGCGGCCCAAGCCGCTCACCAAAGCCAGTCGGCGGATGCCACACCCAGGACGCTGTCCTAGCAGTAGCCGCGAAGGATGGGCAGTCGTGGGCCCAGCAGGTGAAGCCGATCAGCAGGCCGTGTCGACGGAGGCAACCCCAGGAGGCTGTCCGGATTGTCCAGCTTCGGCTTGTGCGCGACAGTCCACCAGCGGTCGCCAATGTTTCGACACCTGGCGGGCGTCATTTGGGCGGCCAGGTGGTCAGCTGGTTGTGAACCAGGGCCTGATGGGATGGCGGGGGAGGGCTGGGCGCGGGTCGTCGAAGATCGCCCTGCCTGGAGCCTCCGGCTCGTGCGACAGTCCACCAGCGGTCGCCAATGTTTCGACAGCCGGGCGGGCGCCGTTGGTCAGCTCGTTG
Organism: Kribbella sp. NPDC004138; assembly: GCF_053603655.1. Taxonomy (NCBI): domain Bacteria; kingdom Bacillati; phylum Actinomycetota; class Actinomycetes; order Propionibacteriales; family Kribbellaceae; genus Kribbella; species Kribbella sp. NPDC004138. Next base: position 168,035 of record NZ_JBSGFZ010000003.1, on the reverse strand, counting down.
TGAGCCAGGGGCCGATGGGATGCCGGGGGAGAGCTGAGCGCGGGTCGTCGAGGATCGCTCGGGTTTGCGCGGTGTACTCGCGGCTTGCGCGCCAACATCCCTGCGGCGGCTGCAGGCCGTCGGCGAGCCGGGGCGTCATCGCCTCGAGGGCGCCACGCAGGGATTCGATCACCGCCGCACCATGCCGGGCACGCCAGCTCCGTTCAACCTGCGTCACCCGCTCCGCGTAGGCGTCCCGTTCCCGCAGCCCCGCCGGGGTCAGTGCGACGACCTTGCCGCGGCCCGTCTCGGCCGTACTGACAGCGATCATTCCCGCCCGTTCCAGCGCCCCGAGCGCTGGCACCACCGGCCGGCCCGTCACCCCGGTCCGCCCGGGCAACTCCCGAACTCGGATCGGGTCGGCACTGAGCACAGGCAGGAAGTTCGCGGCGACCGCCATCGGCACCGGCGAACTCGCCTCAACCTCGCATGCAAAGGCCTCCAGCGCAGCCGCAAGCGGATCAGCGATCGACCCTTCCGCGGCCGTGCCCGTGATTGCCGCCAGCGAGCTCCGCAGCTCACCCATCACGACCCGTCCGAAGCGTCGCGTCCACCGATCATCCGTCGCCGCGATGATCGGCGGCCAGAATTCCATGGCGCGGCGACAGACAGCCTTCGGGATGACCACCGACGTACCGCGCAGCCGCCGACTGCTCCCGTACCCGTCCCGCGACGGTCGCCGGACCGGCCCGCCGGCCTCGAGCCGCACCTCGACGTACCCCCACCGCTCCACACCGCCGATCATCGGAAACAGCTCTTTCGCGCTCCAGCCCGTCCGCTCGAGCAGCGCAACGACCGGCGTACCCACGTTGTCGACGTGACGCAGCAACGACCAGAACACGACCGGCAGCTTGAACCCTGGGAACCCCGCCCGCGCCAACTGTGCCTCGAACTCGTTGTCCACCTCGATCCGGAACGCCATCAACGCCTGAGCCAGCAAGGTAGACACAGCCGGCTCCAGCACCCTGTTGTTGCTCATGCCGCGATGCTAGAAGCAGCCACCGACAGCCGGGCTCCAGCTCGCTAGCCCTGGCTCGCGAAGGCGGGAAACAGTTTCGGTGGCGGTTTGGCGGCGTCGGTCCAGCGCTCTGTCATGGCGTCGGCCAGTTCGCAGAACCAGCGCGCCAAGTCCGGTAGGGTGCCGGCACGATCGGTCAGCCGATTCAACACTCCGATCTGCTGCACAAGCTGTGCACGACGGCGCCAACTGTCGTGGGGAGTCTGGTTGGTTCGGGCGATCACCGGAAGGCGGGTCACTCTGCTGGCAAGTGCTGCTGCCGCACCAACTGCGAGCATCTTGTCGTACCCGTGCAGCCCGTCCGCAGCGAGGGCGGCTCCTAGCGCGTTGCGGTAGGTGTGGTCTGCGGCTTCGGTGACCGGTTCTGGGAGCACGGACCAGTTCGCGCTGTGGTGTGGGAAGGGGTAGTGCAGGAATGAGGCGTCGACCCCGATGTGCCCGAAACCAGAGCCTTCGAAGTCGACCAACCGGATACCTCGGTCGGTGACCAGGGCGTTGGTCGGGTTGAGGTCGTTGTGTACGAGAGCGGCGTACCGACCTGGCTCCTCGAGTTGTGAACGGACGAAGGCGATGTCGTCCCGCGCGGCTCGCGCGTCCGGAAATCCCAGCTCTGCGCAGGCCTGTTCGACGACGTGCCATCGGCGGGCGCCTCCTGTTCCGGCTCCACCGCCGGTGGTGACGTCGGCGGAGCCGAACTCTGCCAGCGCCAGGTCGTGGTCGATACGACGGCCCAGCGTGGTGGCGTGGAGCCGCCCGATGGTTTGCGCGAAGTCCACCATCGCGGTGGCTGCGCGCTCGGAATCGTTGCCGAGCAGCACTGTCTCCAGGGTTGGCCACGTCCCGAGGTCTGACTGGACTACGACGCCGGCTTGGTCGGCGGTCAGGATCACACGTGCAGCCACGCCGCTGAGGACTGCGGTGCGCAGCCCGGCGGCCTCGCGCCGCAGATAGGCCGGTCCGCCATGCCCTTCGCCCTCCACTCGTCTGGTTTTGACGATGACCGTTCGGCTTGGGCCTTCCGTCGGACCAGCGCCCAGGCCGGACAGGTCACGGTCGAACACCAGCCGAGTGACAGGCGCCCAGTCATGACCGACCTGCTGAGCGTCGGCGATGACGGGTCGCCGCCCACAAATCCGGGCGAGTCCGTCCAGAACGGCCTGTTGTCGCTCGATCGTCAACGGGTAGTGCATACCGGACCTCTCGGGATGTCTTCGGCGGCCCCGAATCGTAGCCGCCGCCTCGGTTCGCCTTGGTCCTCCTGCTGGCGGCGCGGAAGCCAGCCGCATCGCCGTCGCGGGGGGAGACGCCCAGAGGTTGTGCTGATGGAGCTGCGCCGATGTCAACATCGGCGAGAGACGGGATCTTTGCGTCAGCTGCAATTCCCGTTGGTTACTGGCACCGCGACGTGTCGTTCAGGTACTGCTGGCTCACCGCGCCATGGGTTAGGGTCGCGGATGCGAAAGTTCCTGTCTATGGTTTTTGCGGCGGGGCTGGTGAGTGGTTGCTCCGCCGTTCCCCGCAGCTCGGCACCCACCCCATTGCCTGCGACCGAGAGCGCGCTCGCTCCGACTCCGACGACTCCGGCTGTGTCGTCAGGGACGAAGGTGCCGGTGCAGCGCGTCGCTCTCGGGTCGTTGCGACTGCAGTCGCGCTGGTGGGAGTGGGCGTCGGTCGCGGAGAACGTCAATCCGGTGCTGGACGAGACCGGTGCGCACTGTGGGAACAACCAGCCGGAGGATGTCTGGCTGGTCGCCGGCACGTTCGGCGGCCAGGTTTCTCGCGCGTGCGGCTGGCCTGCTGGACGCCCGTTGGCCGGTCCGGTGGTCAACCTGGTCGACGACGAAGCGGGATGCCAGGCGTTCCTGGCCGACGCGACGGGCAGCGTGACGTTCGACGGACGGCCGGTCCCGATCCAGCGGCTCGGAGCCGAAAACATCCGGTTCACCGCTCAGGCAGGCAATCCCAGTGGGTTCGAAGCGGGGCTGCTCAAGGGCGTCGCTTGCGGGCTCTGGTTCGCGGTGCCCCCAGCGGCACCCGGCCGGCACGTGCTGGTGATCCGCGGGTCGAGCGGCGACTTTGCGACGACGGCGACGTACAACCTGACCGTGCGCGGGACAACGGCGTACTGACATCCCATAACCGGCATGGAGGGGGAGTTGGTAAGCCGGAAGTTCCACGGAGCGGAGTGCCTCGATCGCCGGAGCTCAGCGAGCGTGTGCGGCTCCATCACTTATCTACGCAGTCAGGCAGTCAACTCATCCTTCTTGACTGGCAGGGACGGGAGTTGATGAGCCGGGAGTAGCGGGGGAGCGGGGCGCCGGGGCCGCGGTCGCGCCGCTTGCTTAGAGGTGCTCGGGGCTAACCGCCCGGCGTTCGAGGCCACCGCACCCGGCGCGGGAGACCCGTCGTTCGTCCACGAGCCGCCAGGCTAGACATGTTGCGCGCTCAGGCTCTGGCTCACCTGTGTTGTAGGTCCAACGTCCCTTTGCTTTGCCTGGCTAGGGATCCAGCTGATGCCGGCGGCCTGGGCGATCCCGCCAGCCGGGCCCCTCGACGTCACGCTAACCGCCAACTGGTCGGACACCCCGGACGCAGGAGTCCACCGAGCTCGGGCCGTTCACACCACCCGGTCCTGTGTGCTTCACTGTCGCACGATCACGCCTCGACCAGGAGGTTCGAGAATGTTGCGCAAGGGCATAGGTCGCGCTGCTGCCATCGCGGCGGCGAGTGTTTTGTTCGGGTTCGGGCAAATCGTCGTTCCTGGGGCAGCGCAGCTTCCCGTTGCTCACGCTGATGCGGGCTACTTCGATGATTGCCCATACGACTGGCTTCACTGTGGAACCGGTGAACAGGTCGACCTCACTGCTGACGAAGTTCGCGCACGCACTGACCTTTGTCTGTGGGACAACAACGACGGCAGTCATCCGAACGCTGCAGTGTGCATCAAGCGGGACGGAGACGTGGTCTTCGTGCGGGACACTGACAGCGACGGCCGATCAGCACTCGGGCAGATCGGCTTCACTGTCGACAACATCTATGTCTGCAGGAACGGGCACGGTTCCGGGACATGGGCGCGATGTGACTTCCAGTGGCCGGAGAGCAATGCTCGCCTTCGCACGATGGACTGCGATTTCGACAATGCGCCGATCAGTTTCGGGTCGACCGAATGCACCAGGTCGGAGCGCTACGTCGACTTCCTAGGGTGACCCCGGCCGGTGTCTGAGATGAGCTCTGTGCGCCGGGCTCTGCTATGTCTGGCTGCCGCTATCACGCGTACCCGGTGACGTCATCGCCGAGCGCCGATAACGGACATTATGTCAACTACCAGCCCGCGACCCTGATCCGGCCAGGGGCTGAGAGCCCAGTGTTTATACCTTGTTCGCGACCACCATGTAGTTCTCGGCCTCAAGATCGAACGTGCTCACTTCCGTCCGGAGTCCGACCCGGTGCAGTTCGACTTCGAGTTCCTCGTACCGGTAGGGCCAGCAGGACAGCAGTTCCGCGCGGACAAGAACCGACCCGGTCGCATCAACTTGCGCGATCGCGATCTCGATGTGGTGCTCGTCCTCCCAATTCGGCGCAATTTCCCAGCGGTAGACCACGACGGCATCGCGACCGTTCCGGCGGACGAGTCGGTCACTGATGTCCAGCCGGGAACCTCTGGCCCTCACGAGTTCCCAGGTGCGGGATGTGAGCACCAAGCGCCCGCCAGGGCGCAGGAGCCGTGACATCGACTCCAGAGCAGCACCCCTGCCTGTCGCGCCCGCGGCATGGTGAAGCGAGTTGCCAACGCAGAACACCATGTCGAACGTGCCGTCCTCGAAATGGTCGGGCAACTCTTCCCAGCTCGCCTGCACGGCCCGGACGGATGCCCCGAACTCCTCGGACAACTCTGCAGTTCGACGAACCATCGCTTCGCTGGCGTCAGTTGCGACCACCTGTATGCCACGACCGGCGATTCCAACCGCCAACTGTCCGGTTCCGCACGAACAGTCGAGGACGTGAGCGTTCGACGGCAGGAGACTGAGGACGTCATCGAACGACGCAGCGAACTCGGCTGGCGGCAACTTTGCATCCGAGATGAGCCATTCGTACACCTCGGCAAGCACGTCATAATCCGTCACAACCGCTACCTCCGTCATGCAGCAGACTCCCGGCGGGACGTCAGTCCATCAGCGGAGCAAGCCGAGCACCAAATGGTTTTCGCACGGACAACCCGTCCACGCATCCCGCGGATAGCGCGAGCTGATCGGGAAATATCAATACATCCGAATTGCATCAGATGATCAGGTACGTAGCCGCGGAACCACTGCCCCGCGCAACGGCACCGACAGGGCTGGACCGGGCGTCTCCGGGGATGAGTGCACCACCCTGGCACAAACCTCATCTGTCGCGTTCGGCGCTGACGATCAGGAAGTTCGGCAGTGCGACGTAGGACTCGATCGCGTCGATTCCGCTGTCTCGTGCGACCTGTGGATCAAGTCTCGGTTCGCACACTTCAGTCACGCGGCACCCGAGACCGACGAGCTCGTTGATGTAGGCAGACAGCGGGCGGTGGAAGTCGGGTGCATGGCCCTCTGGCATCTCGTACTCATCCAGGTACCGATCAAGTTGGTAATGACCGTGATCCCGCCATGTTCGGTAGAGATTCTCAAACGCCGGATGAGTGATCGAGAACACGAATCGGCCGCCCGGCTTCAGTGCGCTGACGCACGCCGCCATCGCCGACTGCCAGGCGGGTATGGCGAGCAGCACCATGCTGCAGACCACCGCGTCGAATGGCTGACCAACCTCCGGCAACGACGAGAGATCAGCCTGCACGAACCTGATTCCCTGACGCCGCTCCTGCTCGATCTTCTGAGCGCGCGCCAGCAGCGCGGCAGCCGGCTCCACACCAACGACCTCAGCTCCGCCTGCGGCCAACAGCCGGCTCAAATAGCCTTCGCCACTGCCTGCATCGAGGACTTTCCGACCATCGACGGGCCCCAGCATCCGGAGCAGGTTCCCATTCATCAAGTGGCGCTTGGGAAAGTCGCCCTGATCGTCGTACGCCTCAATCGCGTCAGTCGGCATCGCCGACCACGCTGCGATCGCCTCTGAGTTACTGATCGTGGACATGTGGACACACCTCTCCAATGACAGATCGGAGCGGTCCCCCTGGGTGGTCACAGTTGGGGGCCGCTGTGGATGTGGATGTGTAGGTGTTTTGAGTCCTGGTAGGTGCCGAGGTTGGTGAGGACTGCGGCTGCGCCTGTGGTTCGGACTGTGTGGGCGGCGATTGACTGGACGACTTCGAGTAGCCGGCGGGCTGAGGGTTCGTCGGACGGTGTCAGGGTGATCAGCGATGCGATGTGTTTCTTCGGTACTGCGACGATGTGGTTCGTCCAGAATGGCCGGGTGTGGTGGAACGCCAGGACCAGGTCGTCCTCGTGTACGACGTTGAGGCGGCTAGGGTCTGGGATCGCTACGTCGCAGTAGAAGTCGTCGCCGTTGTACCGCGGGGCCGGTTCCATCATTGGAGGATATCGAGTGTTGACCGAGCGGATGGTTGGCGAGCTTCGGCGGCGGGTGGCCGGGTTGGTCGATGAGCACGAGGTGCCTGGGCTTGCGGTCGGTGTCTGTGACGCGGATTCGGTGCTGTGGTCCGCTGGGTTCGGGAGCACCCGACGCGGCGGTGGCTTGCCGGTTGACAGCGAGACGATGTTCGGCGTGCTGTCGTGCTCCAAGATGTACACCGCGACGGCTGTTCTGCTGGCGGTACAGGACGGACTGGTCGATCTTGATGTGCCTGTCCCCCGGTATTTGCCGGAATTTCGCGTCAACAGTTCGTTCGAGCAGGATCCTGAGCGTCGTATCACGCTGCGGCACCTCCTCGGCCACACCGCCGGATTCACCCATGAAGCACCGGTCGGATCAAATTATGTGGTCGGCAGAGAATCGTTCGAGGAGCATTGTCGCAGCATTTATGACACCTGGCTGCGGTTTCCTGTGGGTGAACGGTATCAGTATTCGAATCTTGGTATAGATCTCGCCGGGTATATCCTGCAGCGAGTGACTGGATTACCTTTCCATGAGTTCGTACGACGGGCATTGTTCGACCCGCTCGCGCTGCAGCGGACAACCTTCGACTCGAAGGTGATCGGGAGCGCTGAGCGCCGGGCGATCGGGCATTCCAAAGGGTATGGGCGCTTGCCGGTTCGTGTTCCGATGGTGGCGGCAGGTGGTCTCTACACGACGGTCGACGACGCCTGCCGGTATCTCCAGTTCCACCTCCGCGGTGGTGAGTCGCTCCTCTCCCCCGACCTTCTGCAGGAAATGTATACCGGTCTGGAATATGGTCTGGGAACGGCTCTGATGCAAGTGAACGGCATTCCTGTGCGCGGCCACGGCGGCGGAGGTTTCGGGTTCCTGTCCGATATGTACTGGGCACCGGAAGAGAAATTGGGTGTCGTCGTCCTGACGAATTCCACCGATCATCCTCTTCAATGGAAGTTGGTCGCCGAGATCTTCACCCGAATTCTCGCGACGGGCGAGGTCGACGGCCCCTGGAACCGTACCTACGCCATCCATGCGGGTGGAGTCCGTGACGGAACAGCCTGGTTGCGGAAGGCGAACGGCGAACTCTTCTTCGACCACTGGACCGGCGTGACCGTCGGGCTGCAGGAGCACCAACCGGGCCTGTACATCTCCACGACTGGTGAGGTCCTGGACCTCACCCGCACGCCTCCGACGTACGCGAACGTCCGTCTCCACGCGCTCAAAGACCGATAACTCGGTGTCGTAAAGATCGCGGTCCTGCTAGAAACGCAGCCATGGCTGATCGCGGCATCGTTGTGGTTGGGGCCGGCATCGTCGGTGCGTCGCTGGCGTACCACCTGGCCGGTCATGGGCGACTGGTGACGTTGATCGACGCGGGTCTGCCCGGATCCGGCGCCACCCGTGCGTCGTTCGCCTGGATCGGACGGCCGGTCAGCAGCGACCTGCCCTCGGCGCCACTGCGGTATCTCGCGCTGGACGAATATCACCAGCTCGAGGCAGAACTCCCCCAGTTGGCGATTCGCTGGACAGGCTCGCTCAGCTGGGACGGCTTCGACGAGGCCCCGGGCCCGAGCACCGACGACGCCGCGGCGCTCGAACCGAACCTCGTCACTCCCCCGGCCGAGGCCGTGCATCACCCGGAGGACGGCGCGCTCGACCCCGTCGCGGCGATCGATCTCCTGATCGCAGCCGCGCGCGACCGAGGCGCACGGCTCCTGCCCGGCACACCAGCGACCGCCCTTGTCCAAGAAGACGGCACCGTGAGCGGCGTCCAAACAACGGCAGGTCTCATCGACGCAGACACGGTCGTCCTCTCCGCCGGCACAGGAGCGGTCGCACTGTGCTCCGGCGTCGGCGTCACCTTGCCGGTCAAGCCGTCGGCCGCCATCCTCGTCCGGTTGCGCGCCAACCCTGGCATCGTCCGAGCGATCGTCGCGACGCCGGACATGGAGGCCCGCCAGCTCGACGACGGAACGATCCTGGCCCCCACGGCGTACAGCGGCGAGGCGGATCAGGCTGCGCTGCACGCGACCGCCCAGCGCGTCCGCGACCGGTTCGCGTCGTCGTTCGCGGGGGCCGACGACACGGAGGTCGTCTCCGCCGAGGTCGGCTGGCGCCCGATGCCCGTCGACGGTGAACCGATCATCGGCCGCCCGGCCGGGACGCACGGGCTGTACGTCGCGGTGATGCACTCGGCGATCACGCTGGCCGCCGCCGTCGGCCGCCTCGCCGCGGACGAGATCCTCACCGGAACGGCGGCGCCCGAGCTCGCAGGCTGCCGGCCCGACAGGTTCCGCTGATCGCACGCAACGACTTTGTGAATCCGATCGCAAATGGGTATCCGCGGATGCCCTGGTGCTGAAAGGATCGCCGCATGGCGGCCGTTCGCGAGTGGTTGGACAGGACACCCGAGACGTGGAGCCCGCCGGCGCCCGCCGACCTGACGAGCCCGTACCGCTTCCTCTTCTGGCTGACTCGCTCGCAAGCGCGCCGCATCGCCGCGGGCGCCGCCCTCGGCACCCTCTGGACGGTCGGCCTGGCCGTCCCCCCGTGGGTCTTGTCGCATGTCGTCGACCAAGGACTCGTCGCCCGCGACACGGAAGCGCTCGTCGGTTGGTCGATGATCCTCCTGGCCGTAGCCGTCCTGAACGCGCTCCTGGGCATCGCTCGGCACCGAACCATGACCAAGGTCCGCATGGACGCGTCGTTTCGCTCAGTCCGGGCGACGGTGTGGCACACGTCCCGCCTGGGCGCGTCGCTGGCGCGGCACGTGAGCGCGGGCGAGGTGGTGACGGTCGGCATCGCGGACGTGTACGTCGTTGCGCAGGCGTTGACGGTGACCGGCCCGGGCGTCGGCGCGGTTGTCGCGTACGCCGTCGTGGCCGTCGTACTGTTCACCATCTCCCCGCTGCTCGCTGTAGTCGTCCTCGCCGGAGTCCCACTCCTCGCGATCGCGGTCGGCCCGCTCCTGCACCGCATTGAACGCACAGGCGGCGAGTACCGCAGCCACCAAGGCCGGCTCACGACGCGGCTGGTCGACGCGTTGGCGGGACTCCGCGTCCTCAACGGCCTCGGCGGAAAGACGTTCGTCGCCGAGCGCTACCAAGAACAGTCACAGCGCCTGGTACGGCGTGGCTACCGCGTCGCCGGACCCTTGAGCTGGGTAGGAGCACTGTCGACGGGCTTGCCGGCCTTGTTCCTGGCCACCGTGGTGTGGTTGTCGGCGCGGCTGGCGGCCACCGGGGCCATCACGATCGGCGACGTGGTCGCCGTCTACGGGTACGTCGCCGTGCTGGTCGTTCCGGTGGGCTTCTTCATCGAAGGCAGCAGCGATATCACTCGCGCCCGAGTCGCGGGTCAGCGCATCATCAACCTGCTCAACCTCCCAGTTGCTCACGACAACGACCGCACCTCGGAGGCCATCCCTGCCGAACCGGGCCCGTTGGTCGACCCCGACTCCGGGGTGGTCATCCGCCCGGGACTGTTGACGGCGCTGGTCGCGGCACGGCCCGCCGAGACGCGCGCCGTGATCGAGCGGCTTGGGCAGATCGGCGTGCACCCGCCAGGTACGACGTGGGCGGGTGTGCGGCTCGCGGACGTCGCCCGGGAGGAGCTGAGGCACCGGCTGGTTCTCGCGGACAACGATGCGGAGGTCTTCGCCGGCACAGTTCGTGACATCGTCTCGGGACGCCTGAAACCCGATGACGACTGCATCCGTACGGCGCTTCACACAGCCGTCGCCGAGGACGTCGTCGAAGCTTTGCCCGGTGGTCTGGACGCGGAGATCGCCGCCGGCGGCAGCGACCTGTCCGGCGGGCAACGGCAGCGCATCCGGCTCGCCCGCGCCGTCTACGCCCGGCCCGACGTCCTGCTCGCGGTCGAGCCGACCTCAGCGGTCGACGCCAACACCGAAGCGGCCATGATCGACCGGCTCCGTCACGCCAGGCAGGACAGAACCACGGTCATCACGACAACGTCGCCGCTCGTGCTCGACCGTGCTGACGAGGTCGTCGTCCTGGTCGGCGGCAAGGTGTCATCTGTCGGCACACACACGGAGCTGCTACGCACCGATCTCTGCTATCGCGACCTGGTGTCCCGCGCCCAGAACGGGGCTGCCGATGAGTAAGCAGATGCCGATCGCGACGCCACGCGAAGTACGTGCGGCGGCGCGGCGTGACCTGGGCGCGGACCGCAAGGCCGTCGCCGGAGTCGTCCTCGTCAACGCGCTCGCCTCGGCAGCGGGTCTGGTCGGTCCCTGGCTGCTCGGCCGGATCATCGACACGATCCAGGCCGGATCCGGTGACGTGCTCGACACGGTCGACCGGCTCGCGTTGGGCGCGCTGCTGTTCACCGTCGTACAGACCGTCCTGGGATGGTGGGCTCTCAAGCTCGGCTACCGGTACGGCGAACGCACCGCGGCCCGCGTACGCGAACGGTTCCTGAAGCGGACGCTGGCGCTGCCGCCACGCGCGGCGGATCATCTCCCGGCCGGGGACCTGATCGCGCGCGGAAGCACGGACGCGTCGCTGGTCGCGATGACGTTGCGCTCCGCGGTCCCCGAGGTGCTCGTGGCCGTCGTCCACGCCCTGTTCCTCGTCGTCGCGGTCCTCGTGCTGGACCTGTGGCTCGGGCTGTGCGGGCTCGTGTGCCTGGTCGGTGTCGGAGCAGCCGTGCGGTGGTACCTGCGTCGTGCCCGGCCGGCCTACCTTGCCGTTGCGAGTACGGGAGCGGAGATGGCCGACGTGATCGCCGGCACCGCGAAGGGTGCCCGTACGGTCGAGCTGCTCGGCTTGGAACATCGCCGAACCGAGGCGACGGAAGGTGTCATCGCCGAAGCACGGACCGCGCGTCTGTGGGCACTCTGGCTGCGAACGGTGCTGTTCCCGTGGGCCGAAATCTCGCTCGCGCTACCGGTCGTCGGAGTCCTGCTGGTCGGCGGCGCGCTCTACATGAACGACCTGGTCAGCCTCGGAATCGTCGTCACCGCAACGGTCTATCTTCGGCAACTCGTCGGCCCACTCGACACCTTGATGCTCTGGATCGAGCAGCTCCAGGGTGCCGCGGCCTCGTACGCCCGCGTCGAAGGCCTGGCCGACATTCCCGAGGAGTCCGACTCCGCCACGCAGAGCGGGAGCAGCGGGGACCGGATCCAGGTCAGCGACGTGCACTACAGCTACACCGGAGCGCGCGACGTACTGCACGGCATCGAACTTGCGGTGGAACCCGGCGAACGCCTCGCTGTCGTCGGCACGTCCGGAGCGGGAAAGTCGACGCTCGCCCGTCTTCTCGCCGGCCTCGATCGCCCACACACGGGCTCCGTCACGATCGGCGGCGTACCGGTGGCCGACCTGCCGCCCGATCAGCTCCGCGAACACGTCGTCCTGATCACCCAGGACCACCACGTCTTCCACGACACCGTGCGTGACAACCTGCTGATCGCCAAGCCGGACGCGACCGACGACGAGCTGTACGCCGCGCTGGACGCCGTCGGAGCCACGTGGTCGAAGGAGCTGCCGGACAGGCTGGACACCGAAGTCGGCCAGGACTTCACGCTCGACGACGCCGGCGCCCAGCAGCTCTCGCTCGCACGCGTCGTCCTCGCCGATCCGCACACCCTGATCCTCGACGAGGCCACCGCGCTCCTCGATCCCAGGACCGCGCGCCGGACCGAGCAGTCGCTGGCCGCCGTGCTCCGCGGCCGCACCGTGATCGCGATCGCCCACCGCCTGCAGACCGCGCACGACGCGGACCGGATCGCTGTCATGGAGGCCGGTGAGCTCGTCGAGCTGGGCACCCACGACGAACTGGTCAGCGCGGACCGCGTCTATGGCAGGCTCTGGCGGACCTGGCGCACCGACGGTCCCGGCGGGTCAGGATAGGGAACATCGGCGGGTTGTGTCGGAATGGCCTCGCGCGGTTCGTTGGGTGGGTGTAAGCAGCTCGGCAGACTGAACTGGAGATCGTGATGCAGTACTTGGTTTCTGTGATCGACGACAAGGACAACCCCGGCAGCACCGACCGGCAGCCCGCGATCAGCGTGTTCAACGACCGGCTGATCGCCGAGGGCTACTGGGTGTTCGCGGGCGGACTCGCCGACACCACCGCAGCCACGGTCATCGACAACCGGGGCGAGCAGCCGGTGTTCACCGACGGGCCGTTCGTGGAGTCGAAGGAGTACCTGGCCGGCGTCTGGGTCTGGGAGGCTCCGGATCTCGACGTGGCCCTCAAGCTCGCCGCCGAGGCGTCGAAGGTCTGCGACCGGAAGATCGAGGTGCGGCCATTCCAGTGACCGACGTCGAAGCGGCGATCACCCGCGCGCACCACCAGGAATGGGCGCGGGTGGTTGCCTCGCTGACCAAGCGGTTCGGGGACCTCGACATAGCCGAGGAAGCCGCGGCCGAGGCGTTCGCGACCGCCGTCGAGCGGTGGCCCGCGGACGGCGTACCGCCCAACCCCGGCGCCTGGCTGACCACGACCGCCAACCGCAAGGCGATCGACCGGATCCGGCGCGAGAGCAAACGTGACGACAAGCAGAAGGAGGCTCAGATGTCGTACGACGACCAGCCCGAGCCTCTCGGTGCGATCGACGACGAGCGGCTCCGGCTGATCTTCACCTGCTGTCACCCGGCGCTGGCGATGGAGACCCGCGTGGCGCTGACGCTGCGGATGGTGGGCGGGCTGACCGTGCCCGAGATCGCCCGCGCGTTCCTGGTGCAGGAGACCGCGATGGGGCAGCGGATCACCCGTGCGAAGGCGAAGATCAAGGCGGCGCGGATCCCGTACCGGGTGCCGGCCGCGGAGGATCTCCCGGGCCGCGTGTCCGGCGTACTCGCCGTGCTCTTCCTGGTCTTCAACGAGGGCTACCTGGCGACCGGCCCGGACACGGATCCCGTCCGCCACGAACTGACCGCGGAGGCGATCCGTCTCACCCGCCTGATCCGGGCACTGCTGCCGGACGACGGCGAGGTGGCCGGTCTGCTCGCGCTGATGCTCCTCACCGAGGCTCGCCGTACCGCCCGGGTGTCGGGCTCCGGCGAACTGATCCCGCTCGACGAGCAGGACCGCGGCGCCTGGGACACAACACTCGTTGCCGAAGGCCACCACCTGGTGCGCGAACGCCTCGCCACCGGACTGCCGCCGGGCCGCTACCAGATCCTCGCGGCGGTGAACGCCGTCCACACGTCGGCCCGCGACGCCCGCGACACCGACTGGTCGCAGATCGTCGCGCTGTACGACCAGCTCGTCCGGATCGATCGCTCGCCGATCGTCGCGCTGAACCGCGCGATCGCGGTGGCCGAGCTCGACGGTCCGGAGGTCGCGCTGGCGGTGGTCGACCGGCTCGGGGACAAGCTGCCCGCGTACCACCTGTACCACGCGACGCGCGCCGAGCTGCTCCGCCGGATGGGCCGCAGCAAGGAGTCCCGGGCGGCGTACGACGAAGCGATCACGCTCGCCGCCAACACCGCCGAAGTCGCCTACCTGACCCGGCGCCGCGATCAGCTCGCCGGCTGACGCCCGAACCGAGCCAAACAGTGCCAGACGTACTTCACCGACTGCGCGGGATGGACACCTGACCGCGCCGCGGCGCCGAGCAGGTCAGGCGTCAGTTCGGGGCCGAGTGAGCACGCGAGCTCGACGATCTCCGGTCCGCGGTACGCCGGGTCGAAGGCACTCGGCGCAGCGCGGAAGCCCGGGTGGTACTCGATCGGGCAGCCGAGCCCGCGGGCGGCGTCCTCTACGGGTGTAGCCCTGAACGACGGGTCCAGGACGACGGCGTCGACGTCGCTCGCCAGCAGCACCGGTCCGTGGATCTGGGCCTCCACGTAGTCGTTCAGGTCGTCGCTGCCGGCCTCGTCGGCGAGCCGGCACAGGCGCGGCAGGGTGTGGCGGTCGCCGAAGTCGGCCGGGTTGCGGGCGGAGTCCGGGAAGCAGAACGTTGCGCGCTCGATCGCCTCGGGTTTCAGCCGGAGGTACGACGAGCCGAAGCGAACTGCTCCGCCGTATACGTCGGATCGGCGGTTCCAGACGCCGTACACCGGGCGGTCGGTCGCCGGGCCTTCGTCGTACCGGCCGGAGAACAAGCGGCTCTCCCATCGCCACCGGTCTCCCCCGCGGAACGCCGTCAGTCCTCCGTTCGAGATTCCGGTCGTGAACTGCGACCGGTAGATCCCGTCCGCGGCCATCGACTCGATCACCGTTCGCGCGCCGTGCGGCCAGTTCGGGTGGAAGTGGATGGTCAGCATCAGGACGGGCCCGTCTCGTCGCCGGTGGCGTTGACGGTGATGAAGCGGAGTGCGGTGTCGTGGCGGCCGGTGGTCAGCCAGTGAGCGAAGGCGATCCGGGCTGTCGGTGGCATGTCGAGCGCGGTCGGGTCCGTCGTCAGCTCGAACCATCGGAGATCGCCTTCGGTGCACTCGGTCGGCACCGGCGCCGTGGGGCGCAGATCGGCGGTGAAGTAGTACGTCGTACGCACCTCGTCGCCGGTGTCGCGGACGGCGACGTACCGCAGCGCAAGGCCGGTGAGGTGGTCGGCCGTGACGCCGATCTCCTCCTCGAGTTCCCGGAGCGCGGCCGCGGTCGGGTTGGTGAGTTCGCCGGGTTCGAGGTGGCCGCCGATGCCGACCCAGGAGTCGGCGATCGCGCGGGAGCCGCGGCGGTAGAGAAGCAGCACGCTCCCCTCCCGCACGAGGTACACCGACGTCAGGTGCCGGGCCGAACGGAGCGCCACGTCAGACGTTGACGTCGAAGCCCAGGTCCACGTCGGACGCAGCCTGCCCGCCGCGGATGCCCCAGTTGGAGGTCGGGTGGTCGCGGACGAGGATCGTGACGTGGTCGGCCGGGATGCCGAACGGCTTCAGGTTGCCGATGATCTCGGTGTAGAGCGTGCGCTTCGCGTCGAGCGAGCGGCCGGCGAAGCAGTCGACGGTGACGAGCGTGAAGAACTCGGGCTCGGTCAGCCGCGGGGAACAGGCGAAGCGGTGCGGCGCGTGGACGAGCAGGCGGACGTCCTTGTCCTGCGGCGGGATCCGGAACGCGGTGACGATCGCTGCGTGCACCGCCTCGATCAGGCCGGCCTCGTCGGCTGGGGAGTACTCACGGCGGACTTCGATCTGCGCGCTCGGCATGGGCAGGCATCCTTCCAGAAGGGTCGACTCCCCAGACCTCACCACGAAGCACCGGCTCCGGCGAGCGATTTTCGGTTTTGTCGGTTTTGTCGGTGCTGTCGGCCACACTCGCACCCCATGAGCACAAAGGTGCCGCGCGGGGCCGCGGTTGTCGTCCAGGCAGGCAAGGTGCTGGTGGTGAAGCGCTACCTGCGGTTCGAGACGTCGGCCGAGTGCGTGATGTGTGAGTACGCCGACGCTCCGGGACCTCAGTGCGACGGTCATCGGTACGCCGTGCTGCCCGGCGGGCACGTGGAGCCGGGCGAGTCGGCCGCGGTCGCTGCGGTGCGCGAGCTCGAGGAGGAGACGACGCTGACCGGCACGGTCGACCGGTTGTTGTGGACCGGCTCCCACAACGGGCGGCCCGCGTACTACTTCCTGGTGACCGGCGTGAGCGGCGTACCGGAATTGTCGGGTGACGAGGCCGCCGAGCAGTGCGCGACGAACCACTTCGCCCTGAAATGGGTCGACGCGACGGATCTGGAGGACATCTATCCGGCCGAGCTGTATCAGCAGCTGACACGCCTACTTCAGATGAGCGACGACGCGGGTTAGGCCGAGGAGGTCGCCCCGATCGGCCTGCAGCATCTGCTCGTCCGGTTCGTAGCCGCGGCCGACTTTGGCGCAGGTCTGCAGCCAGTGCAACCAGTCCGCCCAGCCGTCGGGCGCGAAGTCGGCGGTGTCGACGGTGACGAGGTCGGTGCGCTCCCAGAGGCTTCGCCACCAGTCAGGCGGCAGCCAGGTGCACAGGTCCGGTCCCCAGCGGTTCGCGAGGTACGGCGGTGGCGTGAAGTCCGGAGCGGTGCGGATACCGGGACTGATGAAGCCGATGGCTCCACCCGGGCGAACAAACTCGGACAGGTACGCGAGGTAGTCCACGCCGGTGCCGAAGTAGTGGTACGACCCGACGCTCACGACCGCGTCGAAGAAGCCCCGCGCGAACGGCAGCTTCCGAGCGTCCGACTGGATCGGGTGCACCCGTCCGGCGAGTCCCGCGTCGTCAACGCGTCGCCAGTTCTCGGTCGGGTCGACCCAGAGGTCCGCGGCCCACACGTCGACGTCGTACTCGCGGGCCAGGAAGATCGACGACAGCGCCGTACCGCAGCCGAGGTCGAGCACCCGCATCCCGGGACGCAGCGGCATCACTTGCAGCAGGCTCTCGCTGCACCACAGCGGGTGCGGACCCATCAGGTTGTCGACGACCCATTGCTGGTCGTAGGCGTTCGAGCGGGGATAACGGTCAAGGGTGAGCGCTTCGCGCAGGAGTTCGCTGGACATGCGGTGACGATGTCAGCGTGCTCCGCCGGCTCACAACGGGATTTCGGCGATCATTCGATGTCCTTGCGCCTCGAAGGCTTCGTCGCCGACCTGGTGTGCCCAAACCGCGGTACTGACCGCCTCGCGCAGCCGTGTCCGCTGCCAGGCGTCCGGGTCGCGCGGATCGGATCCGTAGCCGGCGAGGAATGCCGGCTCCAGCGACGGGTCGGAGCGGAACTGCTGCGCGGCCAGCCGGGCGAGGTCCGTGTACGCCGGGCGCAGGTCCGCGCGGCCGAAGTCGATGACGCGGACAGTGCCGTCGTCGACGAGCCAGTTGCGCGGCTGCCAGTCGCCGTGGGTCGGCACCAGAGTCGCCGGCGGGGTGGGCCAGGCCCGGATCGTGGAGCGGATGCGGTCGGCGAGGTCCGGTGCGATGCGGTGCGGTTTGCCGAGATCGAGGAGTGTGCCCTCGTTCTCACGGGATTCGTAGGCGGCGTCCGGTAGGCCGTACTGCCGGTGAAATGCGGCCAGCAATTCACCGGCCTGCCGATAGATATCAGGTGACCATTCGGACGGTGTGCCTTCGACGAGCTCGCCGGGCAGGAATCGGGTCACGAGGAGCTTGGCGGATTCGTCCGCGTGGACCAGCTCGGCCGCTCTCCCCCGGGTGGTCCACGGCCGCAACCAGTTGCGGTGGGCACGGAGTTCGCGGGCGAGGTGGTGGTCGGCGTCATCGCCGGCTTTCACGATGTAGCGCTCCCCGCCGTCCTCCAACTCCAGGACGAGCGTGCCGATGACACCCCAGCTGTGGTCGCGCACGATCACGGCGGACGGCAGCCACCGGTCGAGAAGTTGTTGCTGTCGCTCGGTGAGGCCCACGGGCAGAGACTAGCGCAGAAAAATGCCCGGAAAAGATGGACGAATATCCCCGAAGGATTTATCCTGGCCGGATGCAGAATTCACAGGAAAATGCACCTTCACCAATTAACTTATCATCAGGAATTGCGGAAAGCAAGTCCGGCGAATTCTGGTCGTTCGGGGACCTGGCGGTCCGGCGGATCGGGTTCGGCGCCAAGCGGCTGGCGGGTGCCGGCGGCGCCGACGTGCAGGACCGCGCGGTCGCGCTCCTGCGGCGCGTCGTCGAGCTCGGGGTGAACCACATCGACACCGCGGCGTTCTATCCGAGTCACGGACAGGCCGGCCAGACGCGGTTCGAGAGTCTGGGCTGGGCGAACGAGGTGATCCGCCGCGCGCTCGCGCCGTACCCGGAGGACCTGCTGATCGCCACCAAGGTCGGGCCGACGAAGCACGGGCTGGCGCGGCCGGACGAGTTGCGGGAGCTCGTGGAGGAGGATCTGCGGACCCTCGGCGTGGATTCGCTGGACCTGGTCTACCTGCGGCAGATGGGACTGGATTCGATCGCGGAGCATTTTGGGGCCTTGGCCGAGCTGCAGGCGAAAGGCATGATCCGGCACCTCGGCGTGTCGAACGTGCGGGTCGCGCATTTGCACGAGGCGCGGGAGATCGCGACGGTGGTCGCGGTGCAGAACAGGTACAGCGTCGGGTTCGGGCGGGTGAACGACGAGATCCTCGAGCTGTGCGGTGAGCTCGGGATCGCGTTCGTGCCGTTCTTCGCGGTCACCGCGGAGTCCCGGGAGGCCGGCGGGGTCGCCGGGTCCGACGCGGTGCAGGAGATCGCGGACCGCCACGGGGCGACCGTCGCGCAGGTGCGCCTCGCGTGGACGCTGAGCCGCGGCGACCACGTGCTCGCGATCCCGGGGACGTCCAGCCCGCGTCACCTGGAGGAGAACCTGCGAGCCGCGGACCTCACTCTCTCCCCCGAGGATCTCGCGGTCCTGGACTCGGTCGTCGACTGACACCGCCGGCTCGGGCGTCAGTCGTAGTAGCGGCGGACGCTCGAGCCGATCCGGGTCACGTCGGTGCCGTAGATGTGCAGGGAGATCGCGGTCTCGGCGAACGTGTTGTGCACCCGGTGGATGTCGCCCGGCGGCGCGAACGCGCTCACCTCGCCGACGTGGTTGTCGCTCGCGCCGATCAGCCGCAGGTCCGCGTCGAACAGTTCCTCGTGCTCGACGCCCTGGACCACCCCGACCACGCACCAGGTGACGTGGTCGTGGATCCGGGTCAGCTGCCCGGGACGCCACACCACCGCGATGACGGAGAACGAGCCGTCGGGTTCGACGTGGAGTGTGTGGCCCTGGTGGCCGTCGGGTGATCCGAGGCGCTGTTCGGCGGTCAGCACGTCCGGGCCTGGAAAGTGCTGCCGGAGCGCGGCGCCGACGTCGTGGGCAGTCCGGTTCCAGTCGGAGTGCCGGCCGATGGCGCTTCGCACGCCGCTCAGGAGGTCTGTGAGTTCGGAGGTGGTGGCTGTTGTCGTCATGCCTTGAGCCTGCGCCGGGTCAACCCATAACGTCTAATGCCAACCTTCGTGCTCACTGATAGATGGAATTGATACATGCTCGATGTCACGAGGCTGCGGGTGATCGACGCGGTCGCACGTCACGGCTCGGTGACCGCGGCCGCGCGCGAGCTGCACTACTCTCAGCCGTCCGTCACGCACCACCTCGCGCGTCTCGAGGCCGAGACCGGCGCGCAGCTCCTGCAACGCGTCGGCCGCGGGATCCGGCTGACCGAGGCCGGCCGGCTGCTCGCCGACCGGGCCGCGGAGATCATCGGCCGGATCGACGCGGTCGACGCGGAGCTGTCGGCGCACGTCGGCCTGAGCGCCGGCCGGATCCGGCTCGCCGGGTTCTCGTCGGCGATCGGCGCGCTCGTCCCGGCAGCCGTCGCCGGGCTGGCCGCGAAGCATCCCGGGCTGGAGGTGAACCTCGTCGACACGCATCCGCCCGAGGCGTTCGAGCTGCTCCGCACCGGGAAGGTCGACGCGGCCATCGTGTTCCGGTACGACGAGACCGCACCCGAGCCGCGCGGCGTCCGGCTGCATCACCTGGTCGACGACCCGCTGTACGTGCTCGCGAACGGCCCGGCCACGATCGCCGAGCTGCGCGACAGCACCTGGATCGCCGGCTGCGACCGGTGCCGCAGCCACCTGATCGCGCTGTGCGCCGCAGAAGGCTACGAGCCGCGGATCGGGTACACGTCGGACGACATGGTCGTGATGCAGGCGCTCGTCGCGGCCGGGCTCGGGGTGACGACGATGCCGGGACTCGCGCTGCGCACCCACCGGTCCGCCGGCATCACGGCCACCGAACTGCCGGGCTCCCGCCGCCAGTGTACGTCGCGACCTACGGCGAACCGCCCGATCCGCCGCCGGTCGCCGCCCTCGTCGGTGCTCTCCAGGAGTCGGCCCGGCGGTGACGTACGATCGCGCGATCCGGACGAAAGGACCGACGCGGATGCTGAAGACCGTGTTGTTCGACCTCGACGGGACCTTGGTCGAGGAGCGGGCGGCGGCTGCCGCGGCGGTGGTGGAGTGGGCCGCGGAGTACGGCGTGACGGGTCCCGACGTCGTGACGCGGTGGGCTGCGGTGTCGGAGAAGCACTACCGACGCTTCCAGCGCCGGGAGCTCACCTTTCCCGAGCAGCGGCGGCGCCGGGTGCGGGAGTTCCTCGCGGTCGACGCGAGCGACGCCGAAGCGGACGCGATGTTCGAGGGCTACGTCTGGCGCTACGAGGCGGGATGGACGGTGTACGCCGACGCCGTGCCGGGACTGCGCGCGGTCCGGGCCGACGGGCTGCGCGCGGTGGTGCTGACGAACGGCAACGGGGATCACCAGCGGATGAAGCTCGACCGGCTGGGGCTGACCGACGAGATCGACGAGCTGATCTCGGGCGACACGCTACCGGTGGGCAAGCCCGACCCGCGGGCGTTCGCGCACGCGCTGGAGCGGCTCGCGGCAGAACCGCATGACGTGGTGATGGTCGGCGACTCGCTCGAGAACGACATCCGGGGCGCACAGTCCGTCGGGATCCCGGCCGTGCTCGTCGACCGGCACGACGCGCAGCCGGGCGCCGACGTACCGCGGGTGCGGGAGCTGACGCAGGTCCTCGACGTCGTCAGAAGGTGATCTCGTCGGTCTTCTGGACGGCGGCGGTGCGGCCCGGAGCCCGGTGCTCCTGCCAGTAAAGGTTCGTGTGGGCGATGACCTTGTCCGGCGTGGGCGCGCCGTACTCGCTGAGGTCCTCGGTGGTGTGAGCGTCGCCGACCAGCGTCACGTCGTACCCACGGACCATCGCGCCGTGGATCGTGGAGCGGATGCACTCGTCGGTCTGCGCGCCGCTGACGACCAGGTGACCGATGCCGGCGCGGGCCAGGACGTCCTCGAGGTCGGTGGCCTCGAAGCTGTCGGCATACGTCTTGTGGACGAGCGGCTCCGAGCCGTCGCGGGACAGCTCGGGGACGAGCTGCCACTCGTCGCTGTCCTTGGCCAAGTTGTCGCTGGAGTGCTGGACCCAGACGACCGGGACGCCCCCGTCGCGCGCCTTGCCGACGAGGGTGCTGATGTTGGTGACGACCCGGTCGCGCTCGTGCGCCTCCGCGACGACACCGTTCTGGACGTCGACCACCAGCAAGGCCGTGTGCGGCCGGTCGGACAGCGTGGACATCTCGGCTCCTCCCTACGGAACGTGTACGGCGAACGCTAGACCCGCCCGCCGACAGTCGTTCATCGTGCCGCCGGTTCGCTCGCGGTGTGCAGGCGGTCGGCGAGCGCGCGGCAGGCGGCCTGGAGCTCCGGCCCGCCGATGATGCGGAACGGCGCGTGGATCGCGGACAGCTGCGCGGCGTACCAGTCGGGTTCGTCGGTGCTGGCGAGCAGCCGGGTGCGGTTCTCGTCGATCGCTTCCAGGCGGCCCATGCTGCGCCGGATCCACTCCGCGGCCTGGTCGAGCGGCGCGTCGATCTCGACCTCGATCGCGTAGCGCCACCCCATCGCCAGGTGTTCCTCGACGGCGGCGAGCGGATCGAGGCCGGCGGGTGCGACGAACTCGGCCGGCTGTGGTTCGACCTTGGTGATCTTGTCGACGCGGAGCACGCGCTGGGCCTCCTTGCCGTGCGACCAGCACAGCAGGTACCAACGGCCGCGGCGTACGACGACCGCCCACGGGTCGACGTCCATCGGCCACTCGTCCTCGTGGCGGCGGTAATGGATCGTCACCCGCCGCGAGTCCGCGCTGTGTGAGACGAGCGCGGCGGTGATCTCCGGATCGGGCGTGCGCGCACCGGGATCCGGTCCGCGGGCGCTGACCCGGCGGATCGCGTCGGTCGACCGCGCGACGGCCTCGGGCAGCACCCGGACGATCTTCCCGAGCGCATCCTCGACCGGATCCGCCGCGCCGCGCGGCCCTTCGAGCACCGCCATCACCAGCCCGAGCGCCTCGGTGGGCGTGAACATCAGCGGCGGCAGCCGCAACCCGCGTCCGACCCGGTAGCCGCCGTACGGACCGCGGACCGATTCGATCGGGATGTCGGCCTCGCGCAGGATCGCGACGTACCGGCGGGCCGCGCGCTCTGAGACCCCGAGCTTGTCCCCCAACTGCTCGGCGGTGATGCCGGGACTGTTCTGGATCAGCTCGAGGACCATCAGGGTCCGCGCCGTCGGGCTCACGTCGTACGCCATCAGTCACCATTCCGGAAGAAGGCCGTCCGGATCTGAGCGTAGCCCGTTTTAACTGCTCAGACGGTGAGCGGTTTCTCTGCGACGATCGGGGCATGCGGGCGGATCGGTTGGTGGCGGTGCTGTTGCTGATGCAGGCCCGGGGCCGGGTGACCGCGGCCGACGTGGCGGCGGAGCTGGAGATCTCGGTCGCGACGGCCCGGCGTGATCTCGAGGCGCTCTCGACGGCCGGCATCCCGGTCTATCCACAGCCGGGACGCAACGGCGGCTGGCAGCTGATCGGCGGTGCGCGCACCGATCTGAGCGGGCTGACGGCGACCGAGGCGCAGGCCTTGTTCCTGCTGGTCGGCCCCGCGGCGTCGATCGCCCCGGATGCGAAGGCGGCGCTGCGCAAGCTCGTTCGCGCGCTGCCGGACACGTTCCGCGAGCACGCGCAGGCGGCGGCCGAGGCCGTGGTGATCGACCCGGCACGTTGGGGCGAGCACGTGAAGGACCGGCCCGAGCTGGTACGCCGCCTGCAGGACGCCGTCGTACGCCGGGAGCGCGTCCGGCTGCGCTACTCGGGGCGCGGCCGCGAGACGTCGGAGCGGGTGGTGGATCCGCTCGGGCTCGTCGACAAGGACGACGTCTGGTACCTGATCGCGTGGACCGAGAAGGGTCAGCGGACGTTCCGCATCGACCGGGTGGCGGCGGCCGAGCCGACCGGTGCTTCCTTCGAGCGGCCGCCCGGCTTCGACCTGTCGACGGCGTGGGCGGAGATCGTCGAGCTGATGGAGGAACGACGATCAGGGCTGACGGCAACGGTTCTGATGGACGAGCGGTTCGTGTGGGTGATGCAGGACCGGCTCGGCCGCAACTGCGAGGTCGACGGGACCGACGGCGATCGCGTGCGGGTCAGGGTCACCGCGCCGACGCCGCTGATGATCGCGCAGCACCTGGCCGGCTGGGGCGGTTCGATCGAGGTGGTGGGCCCGCCGTCGGTACAGGCGGAGCTCGCGCGACTTGGCCGGGAATTGACGCAGCGCTACGCCGCGGTGGACCAGGTGCATGAGTAAGGTGCGATGGTTCAAAGTGTCCCGATCAAGCCTCAGGAAATATCCGTGACCACATCCCCTCCCCAGCCGCCGCAGAACCCTTACGCAGGTCAGCCGGCCGGCTACGGTCCGCCACCCCAGCAGCAGCAGTTCCCGCAGTACACCGACCCGGGCCAGCAGCCCCAGCAACCCGGTCAGGAACAGTACGGCGGCCAGCAGTACCAGCAGCCGTACGGCGGTGAGCAGTACGCAGGCCAGCAGTACCAGCAGGACGCCGGTCAGCAGTACCCGCCGCAGCAGGGTCAGTACCCGGGCCAGCAGTACCAGCAGGACCAGTCGTTCCCGCAGCAGGGCTACGCGCCGCAGGGCCAGATGACCTGCCGCTTCTGCGGCGGCTACCCGGCGGCCGACGCGACCGTCCGCGGCCACCAGGGCATGATCATCCTGATGCGCTGGCTGAAGCTGACCGGCCCGTTCTGCCGTACCTGCGGGATCGCGTCGGTGCGCGACATGACGTCGAAGAGCCTCTGGCAGGGCTGGTGGGGCATCGGTTCGGCGATCATCAACCCGTTCATCATGCTGATGAACATCGGCCCGATGCAGAAGTTCAAGGCTCTCCCCGAGCCCACGCCGGGCCCGGGCCGTCCGATGGACCCGGGCAAGCCGCTGTTCCAGCGCCCGGCGATCGCCATGCTGATCCTGCCGATCGCGCTGATCGCCGCGATCGTGTTCGCGAACCTGAACTCGACCGAGGCCAAGGCCAAGATCGGCGCCTGCGTGGTGAACAAGGGCACGTCGGTCAACCCGGACGTCAAGGTCGTCGACTGCGCCTCGTCGGAGGCCGAGTACAAGATCGTCGACAAGATCGACGATTCGACCGACGACAGCCAGTGCGGCGAGAACGCCGAGGCGTCGTACCGCTACCAGAACGGTTCCACCAAGTACGTGCTCTGCCTGACGCCGGTCAAGTAGTCGCTGCGGGGTCCCGGCAACGGGACCCCGTGTCAGCTGTAGTAGCCGTCGACCGGTACGCGGGCCTCGTCGTACAAAGCCGGGCCCTCCAACGGGACAGCCGGGAAGCCGCCGGTCGACTTGAGGCCGTCGAGTTGTTCCCCTGACAACGCGAACACGACCCTGCCGAGGCCGGAGCGCGCAAGAGCGCCCGAGCACATCGGGCAGGGCTGACAGCTCGTGTACATCGTCGTGCCGGCCGCGACCTCGGGCGTCAGGTGCTGAGCCGCCCAGACCGCCAGCTTCAGCTCCGGATGGAAGCTGATGTTCCCCTCGCTGATCGTGGTGTTGTGGTCCTCGGCGAGGACCGACCCGTCGGGTCCGACCAGCAGCGAGCCGAACGGCGGGTCGCCCGCCTCGCGCGACGCGGCGGCGAGGGCGATCGCGCGGCGCAGGAAGTTCTCTTCTTCAGGGGTCACAGCGTCTCCAGTCATAGGGATGGTCACCGGTGCGCCGCGATCGTCGCCAGCGCCTGCCAGGCCGCTTCCGGCCGCTCGGTCTCGGTAGGGTCGCCGACGAACGGGTCGAGCACGACGCTCTGCGCGCCGAGCTCCCGCAGGACGGCGAGGTCCTGCACGACCTGATCGGTCGAGCCTTCGCCGGCCACCCGCTCGTCGTCGCGCAGCGGCTTGTCGGTGAGCCGGAGCAGGATCCGCGGCGCGAACGCCGGCGCCGGCCGATCGAGCGACGCGGCGGTCGTCCGCAGCCGGTCGAGTCCGTCCCGCAGGTCGCCGATCGTCTGCCGCAACGGATGCCACGCGTCGCCGTACTGGACGGTCCGCCGCAGCGCCGCCGGGCTCGAGCCGCCGACCCAGATCGGGACGGTCCCGTCGCCGTAGTCGGCGGTGTCGGCCCATGCCCGGCGCACCTCGGCGAGGATCTCGTCGGTCCGGCGGCCGCGCCGCGCGTGCTCCGCGCCGAGCGCCTCGAACTCGCCGCGCGCCCAGCCCACCCCGACGCCGAGCACCAGCCGGCCGCCGCTCAACGCGTGCAGGTTCGCCGCCATCCTTGCCACCAGCAACGGGTGCCGGTACGGCGCGATCAGCACCGTCGTCCCCAGCCGGACCCGGGACGTGATCCCGGCCAGCCAGCTGAGCGTGGTGAACGGCTCGTAGAACGGCGCCGGGTACTGCTCCGCGACGTCCGGCGTGATCACCACGTGGTCCGACACCATCAGCAGGTCGTAGCCGAGACCTTCCACGACGCCGGCCCAGTCCCGCAGCCGCGCCGGGTTCGTCCCCGGGCCGAAGTTCGGTACGTTCACTCCAAGTTCCACGCCCTCAGGCTATCCAGGCGAAGGGCCGCTGCTGAAGAGATTCCTCCCGGCGTACGGCACCATCTGCCGGGGAATCGACGGTAGATTGACCGTATGACCGAGACTCTCGATCCGATCGACTGGACGATCCTGAACGAGCTGCAGGACGACGCCCGGCTGTCGCTCACCGAGCTCGGCCGGCGGGTCAACCTGAGCGCGTCGGCCACCACCGAGCGGGTGCGCCGGCTCGAGTCGATCGGCGTCATCACCGGCTACCGCGCGGAGGTCGACCTGACGAAGGTCGGCTACCCGGTGCTGGCCGTCGTACGGCTGAAGTACCCGGGCAACAAGCACGAGCCGCTGCGCCGGCTGCTGGCCGAGCGCCGCGAGATCCTGGAATGCCTGCGGACCACCGGCGACGACTGCTACACGCTGAAGGTCGCGGCCGCGTCGATGCCGCACCTGGAGGAGCTCGTCAACGAGCTGACCGACTTCGGCAGTACGACGACCAACCTGGTCTACTCGCAGACGCAGCGCTACCGCGGACCGCAAAAGCCGGTGACCGACCAGGCGTGAAGCGTGCCACGCGGATTGCCGGTTGGCGGCTCGAACGTCATACAGTGGCCAGGTGAGGTTGTTCGTCACTGGGGCCACCGGTTTCCTGGGGCGTCAACTGCTGGGTGCCGCCGGCCACGAGGTCGTGCCGGCGTACCACTCGCAGACCGTGCCGGGCGGGGTGAAGCTCGACGTACGGTGCCGGGACGAGGTGCGGGCGGTGATCCGCGATGTCCGGCCGGACGGGATCATCCACACCGCGTACAAGCAGGACGACTGGGCGACGACGACCGACGGGGCGGTGAACGTCGCGCTGGCAGCGGGCGGTGCGCGGCTCGTGTTCGTGTCGAGCGATGCCGTGTTCGGACCGCGGGCCGCCGCCTTCGAGGAGTACGAGCTGCCGTGCCCGACGACGCCGTACGGCGCGGCCAAGGCGGCGGCCGAGACGGCGATCCAGGCGATCCTGCCCAAGGCCGTCATCGCGCGTACGTCGCTCATCATCGGATCCGACGGCCTGTCGGAAGAGGAGCTACGGGTACGCCGGTTGGCGGCCGGCGAGCCCGGCGCGTTCTACACCGCCAACATCCGCTGTCCGGTCCACGTCGCGGATCTGGCGGCGGCACTGCTCGAACTGCTCACCTCGGACGTCGCCGGGGTCGCGCACGTCGCGGGTCCGGAGGCGCTGAGCCGGCTCGAGCTCGGGCGCCGGATCGCCATCCGCGACGGCCTGGACCCGGACACGCTGCCCTCGGTCCCGGGTGCGCCGTCCGACATCCGGCTCGACAGCCGGCGGACCCAGGAACTACTGCACACCCGCCTCCGGCCGGCCACCGAGTTCCTGAGTCCGGCGAGCCGACTCAGTCGTTGACGGTCGTCGTGACAGGTGTGCCGAGCTCGACCGTGCGACTGACCGTGCACAGCCGGTCGTGGGACATCTTCACCGCGCGCGGCAGGGCCTCGCGGGCCTTGTCGCCGTCCTCACCCTCGGGGAAGTTGATGGTGAACTCGACCGCGAGGTTCTCCATCCGGTTGCCCTCCTCGGGGTCCCGGATCTTGTCACCGCGGACCACCGCGCTGAACTCGGTCGGCTCGGACCGGCGGCTCACCACGATGTCGACGTCGATCGCCGAGCAGGTCCCGATCGCAGCCAGCAGCAGCTCGACCGGCGTGAAGTCGGTGTCGGCCCCGCCGGAGCCGACCCGGATGCGCCCGCCGCGGGCGTTCCGCACCTCGTAGCTGCTGTTCACCAGGCGCTCGAAGGTCACCTGCCGGAGTGTGTCTGCCATATGTCGCCGTCCCGTCGCATTCTGTTGCTTGTGGCAACTTCAGAGGTTCTCGAGGGCCTCGCGGACCGGGGTGTCCCCGGCGACGAGCTCGAGCGTCCGGCCGATCGCGGCCGGAGTGTCACAGAGACCGGCCAGCACCAGCGCCACGTCGTCGCGGGTGATCCGGCCGTTGCCGGTCTTGTCGGCGAGGTACACCGTGCCGGTGCCGGGGTCGTCGGTCAGGCCGCCCGGCCGCAGGACCGTCCAGTCCAGGTCGCGCGCCCGGAGGTCCTCCTCGGCGGCCCACTTGGCTTTCAGGTAGATCGTGAACGTCGAGTCGTCGGTGAGTGACTCGGCGCGGTCGGCGCCCATCGAGCCGACCTGGAGGTGCCGCCGGACGCCGGCCTGCTCGGCCGCGTCGGCGAACAGCGCGGCCGCGCCGCGGTCGACGGTGTCCTTGCGCGCGTTGCCGCTGCCGGGCCCGGCGCCGGCCGCGAAGATCGCCACGTCCGCGCCGGACAGCACCTCGGCCACGGCGCCGGCGTCGGCCTGTTCGAGGTCCAGGACGGCGGCCTGCCCGCCGGCGGCGGCGATGTCGGCCTCGTGATCCGGGTTCCGCACCACGCCGACGACCTGGTGCCCGTCGGCGCTCAGCAACCGCGTCAACCGCAGGGCGATCTGACCGTGTCCACCAGCAATCACGACTCGCATACCTGCACACTATCTCTGTGCCACACGCGGCAGCTGTTGACGGGACGAAGATCGCCTATCAGGTTCGTGGCGAGGGGCAACCACTTGTCCTGCTGGCCGGTCAGTCGAACAACCACACGTGGTGGGATCCGATCCTTCCCGATTTCGGAGGACGGCGGCTGATCACCCCGGACTGGCGCGGGACGGGTGACAGCGACAAACCCGACGAGCCGTACAGCACGCGCGGGTTCGCGCAGGACGTGATCGCCGTACTCGACGCACTCGGCCTGCACCGCGCGGACATCTACGGGACCTCGATGGGCGGCCGTGTCGCGCAGTGGCTCGCCATCGATGCGCCGGATCGGGTCGGCAAGCTGGTCCTCGGCTGCACGTCACCAGGCGCCGAGCACGGGTACGAACGCAGCCGGGAGATCCGTAAGGCGCTGGCCGACCCGGCGCGCAGCGACCGTGTCCTGCTCGAGCTCATGTACACACCGGAGTGGCTCGCCCACAACCCCGGCCCGTACTACGTGCTCGGTGACACGGGCATGCCGCCGTACGCCAAAGGCCGTCATCTGGTGGCCAGCAACCGGCATGACGCGTGGGACGGCCTGCCGAGCATCACGGCGCCCACGCTGATCCTGCACGGCACCGACGACAGCTTCAGCCCGGTCGCGAACGCGCAACTGCTCGCCGACCGGATCCCGGGCGCACGGGCCGAGCTGATCCCTGGCGCGCGGCACGCCTACTTCCACGAGTTCCGGTCGGTGGCGAGTCCCGCCGTTCTAGCCTTCCTGGCCGCGCAGGACCGGGCGTAGCGCGTCGAGCACCGCGGCGTCCTCGATCGTCGACGGGACCGGCTCGTCGCGGCCGTCCGCGATCCCGCGCATCGTCCGGCGCAGGATCTTGCCCGAGCGGGTCTTCGGCAGCGCGTCGACCACCGACACGTCCCGGAACGCGGCGACCGGCCCGATCTCCCGGCGTACGGCGGCCACGAGCTCGTCGCGCAGCACGTCCTCGGGGACCGTCGCACCGGCCTTCAGTACGACGAACGCGCGCGGCAACTGACCCTTCAGCGGGTCGTGCACGCCGATCACCGCGCACTCGGCCACCGCCGGGTTCGCCGCCACGACGGCCTCGATCGATCCGGTCGACAACCGGTGGCCGGCCACGTTGATGACGTCGTCGGTGCGGCCCATCACGAAGATGTAGCCGTCGTCGTCGATGAACCCGCCGTCACCGGTCAGGTAGTAGCCGTCGTACTCCTTCAGGTAGCTGTCGATGTAGCGCTGGTCGTCGCCCCACAGCGTCGGCAGTGCGCCGGGCGGCAGCGGCAGCTTGATCGCGATCGCGCCTTCCTCGTGTGGCAGCAGCTCCTTGCCGTAGGCGTCGAGGATCTGCACGTTCCACCCCGGCATCGGCACGGTCGCCGATCCCGGCTTGGTCGGCAGCGGCTCCAGCCCGCGCGGGTTCGCCGCGATCGGCCAGCCGGTCTCGGTCTGCCACCAGTGGTCGACCACCGGTACGCCGAGGTGCTGGTGCGCCCAGTGGTACGTCTCCGGGTCGAGCCGCTCCCCCGCCAGGAACAGCGTCCGGAACCTGTCGATCGGGTACTTCGCCAGCTCGGCGGCCTCCGGGTCGACCTTCTTGATCGCCCGGAACGCGGTCGGCGCGGTGAACAGCGCCTTCGCTCCGTGCTCGGAGATCACCCGCCAGAATGCGCCCGCGTCCGGCGTACCGACGGGCTTGCCTTCGTACAGGATCGTGGTCGCGCCGACCAGTAGCGGTGCGTAGACGATGTACGAGTGCCCGACCACCCAGCCGACGTCGGAGGCGGTCCACCACACGTCGCCCGGGCCGATGTCGTACACGTTGCGCATCGTCCAGGCGAGTGCGACCGCGTGGCCGCCGTTGTCGCGGACGACACCTTTCGGCCTGCCCGTCGTACCGGAGGTGTAGAGGATGTAGAGCGGGTCGGTGGCCGCGACCTGCACCGGCCCGGCCGGCTGGGCCTTTGCGGTGAGCGTGGTCCAGTCGATGTCGCGCTCACCGAGCTCGGCCGGGGCCTGCTCGCGCTGGAACACGATCGTGTGCTCCGGCTGGTGGGAGGAGATCGTCAGCGCTTGGTCGATGATCGGCTTGTACTCGACCACCCGGGTCGGCTCGATGCCGCACGACGCCGCGACGATCACGCGAGGGCCGGCGTCCTCGATCCGGGCCGCCAGTTCGCGTGGCGCGAAGCCGCCGAACACCACCGAGTGGATAGCACCGAGGCGAGCGCAGGCCAGCATCGCGACGACTGCTTCCGGGATCATCGGCATGTAGACGATCACGCGGTCGCCCTTGCCGACCCCGAGCGACGCGAGCGCGCCGGCGAACTCCGCCACCTCGTCCCGCAGTTGCGCGTAGGTGTACGTGCGGCCGCTCCCGGTGACGGGCGAGTCGTAGATCAGGGCGGTCCGCTGTCCGTCACCGGCCTCGACGTGCCGGTCGAGGGCGTTGTACGACGTGTTCAGCTCGCCGTCGGGAAACCAGCGGAAGATGGGGGCGTGGGTGGCGTCGATCGCGCGGGTCGGCGGCCGCGTCCAGGTGATCGCCTCCGCGGCTTGGAGCCAGAATCCGTGCGGGTCGTCCAGGCTCCGCCGGTAGCTCTCCTCGTACGCGCCCATCCCAGCCATTGCCTGGCCTCCCAACCGTCGGCTGGTTCCCATCGTGGCAGGGTTGGGGCATGACAGTAAGCCTCGACGACGTCCAGCGCGCCGCGGAACGGATCGCCGGGCGGGTACGGCGTACCCCGGTGATCCCGGTGGCGCCCGGCCTCACGTTCAAGCTCGAACTGCTCCAGCACACCGGCTCGTTCAAGCCGCGCGGCGCGTTCAACCGCCTGCTGACCGCGAAGGACAGCGGCGAGCTGACCGGCCAGGGCATCGTCGCGGCCTCCGGCGGCAACCACGGGCTGGCCGCGGCGTACGCGGCCCGCGAACTCGGCGTACCTGCGCGGATCTTCGTACCGGAAACGACGCCGGCCGCGAAGCTCGGCAAGCTGCGCACGCTCGAGGCGGACATCGTGCAGGTCGGATCCGAGTACGCCGAGGCGTACCAGGCGGCGCTCGCCGAGCGGGAGGAGACGGGCGCACTGCTGGTGCACGCCTACGACCAGCCCGAGATCGTCGCCGGCCAGGGCACCGTCGGCCTCGAACTGCTCGAGCAGGCCGGCGGCTTCGACACGGTCCTGGTCGCCGTCGGCGGCGGTGGCCTGATCGCAGGCATCGCCACCGCGATCGGTTCCAATGCCCAGGTCATCGGCGTCGAGCCGGCGCAAGCACCCACGATGCACCGCGCCCTGCGTGCAGGGCAGCCCGCGGACGGATCGGTCGGCGGGGTCGCGGCCGACTCGCTCGGAGCCCGCCGCTTGGGCGATCTCGCGTTCGAGGCAGTCCAGGGCCATCACGTGCAATCCGTCCTGGTGGACGACGAGGCGATCATTGCCGCCCGCAAACAGTTGTGGCACACGTACCACCTGGCGGCCGAGCACGGCGGCGCCACGGCGTACGCGGCTCTGACCTCGGGCGCCTACGAACCAGCGGCAGACGAGCGGGTCGTCGTGGTGGTCTGCGGGGCCAACACGGACCCGAGCACGCTTATTTGACGCGCTGTTGCTTGTCGTCGGCCAGCACCCAGGCCGCGAGCACCCCGGCGATACCGCCGAACAGGTGGCCCTGCCAGGAGATCCCGTCCTGCGGCAGCAGCCCGCCTAGCAGCGCGCTGCCCCACACCATCACGACGAGGATGCCCAGCAGCACCTGACCGAGCCGCCGGTTGAACAGCCCGCGGAGGATCAGGTACGACGCGTACCCGAAGACCAGGCCGCTGGCGCCGATCGTGATCGTGTTCGGCGGTGAGATCAGCCAGGTGCCGAAGCCGCCGATCACAGTGACGATCGCGGTCACCGCGAACAGCCGGGCCGCGCCGCTGACCGCGATCAGCGCGCCGAGGGTGACCAGCGGCAGCGTGTTCGAGATCAGGTGCCCGAACCCGAGGTGCAGGAACGGCGCGGTGAGGATGCCGACCAGGCCGCGCGGCTCACGGGAGATGATCCCGTACTGGTCCAGCGCGCCGTTCATCGCCGTGTCGACGACCTCGGACAGCCACATCAGCCCCACCAGCGCGACGAGCAGCTTCAGCCCGCTACCGATCTTGGCGGTGTCCACACTCCGCCCAGATCGCTTCGCGGGGCTCTGAAAGCTCATGTCTCTACGATGCCGTACTCCCCCAAGTCTCAGCCCGAGACAGGCGCGGCGACAGCGGACAGTGATATCTGTGATACTGCGAGTGGCACTCGTCGGAGTGAGGGGGAACGATGCCGATCGCTGTCTATGTCCTTGGGCTGAGCATCTTCGCGCAGGGCACGTCCGAGCTGATGCTCGCCGGACTGCTGCCCGAACTCGCGAGCGACCTGCACGTCTCGATCCCCCGGGCCGGGTTGCTGATCTCGGCGTTCGCGCTCGGCATGCTCGTCGGCGCTCCGGTCCTCGCGGTCGCGACGCTCACCTGGTCCCGCCGTACGGCGTTGCTCGTCTTCCTCGGGGTCTTCGCGCTCACCCACGTCGCCGGCGCGCTGACCTCGAGCTACGCGGTGCTGCTCGCGACCCGGATCGCCGGCGCGTTCGTGTACGCCGGGTTCTGGTCCGTCGCCGCGGTGACCGTCGTGAACCTCGTACCGGCGACCAGCCGCGCCCGCGCGATGAGCATCGTGACGGGCGGCCTGACGATCGCGACCATCGTCGGGCTCCCGCTGGGCACTGTCCTGGGTCAGCATCTCGGGTGGCAATCCGCGTTCTGGACCGTCGCCGGCCTGTGCGTCCTCGCGATGTCCGGCGTGCTGGCCACCGTCCCGGCCGACCGGCTCGATCCCGCGAGCGCACCCCGGCTCGCCGACGAACTCCGGGTCCTGCGCAACGCACGGCTCTGGCTGGCCTTCGCCACGACAGCCCTGGTGACCGCCACGATCCTCGTCGTCTTCAGCTACCTGGCGCCGCTGCTCACCCGGACCACCGGATTGCCGGACGGCGCGGTCCCCGCCGTCCTCGCCCTGTACGGCCTCGGCGCCTTCATCGGGATCACCATCGGCGGCCGATTCGCCGATGCGCTGCCGTTCCACACGTTGTTCATCAGCATCACAGGGCTGATCCTGCTGTCCGCCGTACTGGCGCTGGCCGCCGGCGTTCCGGCCGCAGCGATCACGGTGACCGCGCTGCTCGGCGGCTTCGGATTCGCCGCCAACCCGGCTCTGAACGC
The DNA here is from genome assembly GCF_053603655.1 of Kribbella sp. NPDC004138. Lineage (NCBI taxonomy): Bacteria > Bacillati > Actinomycetota > Actinomycetes > Propionibacteriales > Kribbellaceae > Kribbella > Kribbella sp. NPDC004138. Next base: position 134,314 of record NZ_JBSGFZ010000003.1, on the reverse strand, counting down.
CCGGGTGTTCGGCCTGGCCGGTGACGCGCCGACGCTCGCGACCGCGACGAACTTCTCCGCGTTCAACGTCGGCATCACGGCCGGGCCGTGGCTCGGCGGCCTGGCGATCGACGCCGGTGCGGGCTACCCCGCACTCGGCTGGATCGCGGTCGCCACCGGAGCCCTGGCCCTGGTGACCGTGGTGGTCGCGGCGTACCTGCCGGTCAGTTCACCGGCCCCTGCTGATCGAGGTGCGAGGGGTCGAAATCGGCGTGCCGGTTGAACACGTACTTGTTGAGCAGCCACGTGAGCGCCCACAGCCCGACGCCGACCACCATCAGCCAGCCGGCGATCTTGTAGTCGGCCGACGCTCGCCCGGACAACGGGCTCGCCAGGTAGACGCACAGCACAGCGCCCAGCACCGGCAGCGCGGTCGGCGCATGGAAGTGCTTGTGCTCGACCGGGTCCCGGCGCAGCACCAGCACCGCGACATTCACGATCGCGAAGACGCACAGCAGCAGGAACGCCGTCGTCCCGCCGAGCGCCGCGAGGTCGGCGTACCCGATCAGGACGAACGCGAGCAGCGTGGTGAACAGGATCGCGATGTACGGCGTCCGGCGGCGGCGCAGCACCCGGCCGAGCGGACCGGGCAGCACCTGCTCGTGCGACATCCCGTACAGCAGCCGGCTGGCCATCAGCATGTTGATCAGCGCCGAGTTCGCGACGGCGAACATCGTGATCCACGCGAACACCTCGAGCGGGAACCCGGGCGCACCGGCCTGGACGACCTTCAGCAGCGGCGTCGCGCCCTTGTTCAGCTCGTCCGGCGAGACCAGCGCGACCGCGGAGATCGCGACCAGCACGTAGATCACACCGGTGATGCACAGCCCGATCAGCATCATCCGCGGGAAGATCCGGACCGGGTCCTTGGTCTCCTCGGCCATGTTCACCGAGTCCTCGAACCCGACCATCGCGAAGAACGCCAGCGCGGTCGCGGCGGTCACCGCGCCGAACCCCGACTCGCCCTCGGGGACGTGGAACTCGGTCAGCCGGGAGGTGTCGCCGTCGCCGCCGATCAGCGCCCAGGCGCCGATCCCGATCACGATCAGCAGACCACCGAGCTCCACGCAGGTCAGGACCACGTTCGCTTTCACGCTCTCGCCGACGCCGCGCAGGTTCACCAGCGCGATCAGGGTCATGAAGGCGAGCGCGGTGATCATCAGCAGCGCGCCGCGGTCGGGGTCGATGTGCGCCGCGGAGAAGAAGTTCGCCGCGAACGCTTTCGACGCGCTGGACGCCGAGGTCAGGCCCGAGCACATCACCGCGAACGTCAGCAGGAAGGTCAGGAAATGGATGCCGAACGCCTTGTGCGTGTACACCGCGGCGCCGCCGGCCTTCGGGTACTTCGTGACGAGCTCCAGGTAGCTCGTCGCGGTCAGCAGCGCGACCACGAACGCGCACAGGAACGGCAGCCACACCGCACCGCCGACCTCGCCGGCCACCTTGCCGGTCAGCGCGTAGACGCCGGTGCCGAGAATGTCGCCGACCACGAACAGCAGCAGGAGCCCGGGCCCCATCACCCGCTTCAGTTCGGGACGCTCGCCCGCGCTCGGCCTGGCGGCAGCCGTTCTGTCACTCATTGTGCCTCCCTGGATCCGGTGCGTCAGTGGACCATATCCGGGGGTGCATGGGCGAGGCCATGACCGGAAGGTGACCGGCGGCCTGACAGCATGTGGCCCGTGATGCACCTTCGTCTCATCGTCCCATCGGACCGCAGCGAGCGCGTCCTGGACACGCTCGTCGCCGATCCGCGGGTCACCAGCATCGTCCGGCTGCCCGGCGCCGCACACCGGCCGGAGGGCGACGTCGTCGAGTGCGACGTGACCCGCGAGGCCACCTCGGACGTCCTGGCCTTCCTCAAGTCCGAGGGCCTGTACGACGACGGCGCGGTCGCGGTCAGCGTGGTCGACGCGGCGCCGTCACGGAACGCACAGGCCGCGGAGAAGGCGGCGCCCGGCGCACCCGACGACGCGGTGATCTGGGACGCCGTCGTCGACCAGGCCTACAACGAGGCCGGCGGGTCCTGGTCGTACTACGTGTTCCTCACGCTGGCGACGATGATCGCGTCGGTCGCCGTGATCACCGACTCCTCGATCCTCGTCGTCGGCGCCATGGTCGTCGGCCCCGAGTTCGGTGTCGTCGCCGCGCTCGCGGTCGGCCTGTTCCTGCGCAAGGGCGGTCTGACCCGGCGGTCGCTGGCACTCCTGGTCAAGGGCTTCGTCATCGCGATCGCCATCACGGTGGTGGCCGCCTTGCTGGCGCGGGCCGTCGGCTGGGTCGACACCGCCGACGTGACGGCGGACCGGCCGCTGACCGGCTTCATCTGGCGACCGGACCGCTGGTCGGCCGTCGTCGCCGTCCTGGCCGGGTGTGCCGGCGTCCTGTCGCAGACCGCGGGCCGGGGCAACGCACTGGTCGGCGTCTTCATCTCGGTGACGACCGTCCCGGCCGCCGGTGACCTCGCCCTGTCGATCGCGCTCTGGGCGCCGCATCAGATCGGCGGATCGGCGGCGCAGCTCGGCATCAACCTGGCCGGGATGACAGCCGCAGGAGTGGTCACGCTGATGCTGCAGCAGATGATCTGGCGCAGCTACCTGCGGGTGAAGCGAAGGTCGGGCGCGCGCGTTGAGGCTTGACCGGACGTCCCCTGTCCGATCCGCGCGCGCCCGGCACCGTCAGACATACCCCACCTGAGGGGTCCGTGCACCTGGCAGCACCCGGCAGTGCGCTGACCTATCCCGGACATGGCGCGAAGTCGCCAAACCGGTCGAGGCCGTCCAACCGACGAGATAGCCTGTTCGAATGCTGGAGTCGGTTGGGGTGGACGAACCCGATGAGGAGGCCTACCGGGCGCTGCTGTCGGCCCCGGGCTGCAACATCCGTGAGCTCGCCGAGCGCCTCGGCCGGGACGAGCAGGACGTCGTCGCCACCGTCGGCCGCCTCGAGAAGCTCGGTCTGCTGACGAGCACCTCCGACGACCCGGTGCGGCTGCTCCCGACCCGTCCGGACGTCGCGGTCGACGCGCTGGTCGCCGTACGGCGGGCCGAGCTGGACCGTGTCCGCGCCGAGGCCCGGGTGCTGCTGTCCGAGCTGAGCACGCAGGAGCAGTACCGGCCGGAGAATCTGGTCGAGGTGATCGTCGGGCAGGAGGCGATCGCCGCCCGGTTCGCACAGCTTCTCAATGGCACCAGTCATCAGCTCCTGGTCCTGGACCGGCCGCCGTACGCCGCTCAGGCCGACGAGTCGGACAGCACCGTGCGAGGACTCCTCGGCGAGGGCGTCGTCGTGCATGGCATCTACTCCCCCGACTCGCTCGACATCCCGGGCGGTGTCGACGAGGCGTACAGCGCGGCGGACGCCGGTGAGACGTCACGCGTGCATCCGCAGGTGCCGATGAAGCTGGCCGTGTTCGACCGGAAGATCGCCCTGCTGCCGCTCTCAGTTGACCAACTGGTCGACAGCGCGCTGGTCGTGCATCCGTGTGCGTTGCTGGACGCGCTGATCGAGATGTTCTGGCTGCTCTGGGACCAGGCCGTGCCGGTGGTTCCAGCCGCGAAGGCCGACCCGACCGACGCCCGGCTGATGACGTTGCTTGCCGCCGGGTTCAAGGACGACGCGATCGCGCGGCAGCTCGCGTTGAGCAGCCGCACGGTCGGCCGGCGGGTGGCCGAGTTGATGGAGACGCTAGGCGCGCGGACCCGTTTCCAGGCCGGCATCCACGCCCAGCGCCGCCACCTCCTCGAGGACTAGCGCCCCGTTACGTCCGAAGAACTGCACAGACGTCCAGCCGCTTCTTCGGACGCAAGCCACTGGCTGTCAGCAGGTGCCCAGCATTTGGGTGAGGGCTGTCTTTTCCGCGGACTGCAGCGACAGCTTGTAGGTGTACTTCACCCAGATCCACTCGCGTGCGTAGATGCAGTGCACCGACGTGTTGGTCGGCTTCCACTCCGACGGGTCCGAGTCACCCTTCGAGCGGTTGCTGGACGCCGAGACCGCGATCAGCTGCGCGATCGTCAGGTCGTTCGCGAACTGCTGCCGCCGGGCCGTCGTCCACGCGTTCGCACCGGACTTCCAGGCCTCGGCCAGCGGCACGATGTGATCGATGTCGACCGACGAGGAATCGGTCACCCACACCGCGTCGTACACGCTGTACCACTTCCCGGCGGTCGGGTGACAGCTGCTGTCGACAGTGACCCCGGTACCGTCGCGCTTCAGCACCTGCTCGCGGGTGTCGCAGGTCCCGGACTGGATGATCCAGTGCGGGAAGAGGTCCCGGCTGTAGCCGCTCGTCGAGCCTTCCGTCTTCACGGTGAGACTGGCGAGCTGACTGGCCGCGGTGCTCGCCGACGGCGGTGTGGGCGGGTAGGCCAACGCCGGCCCGGCGCTCAGGAACCAGGCTGTGGTCGCGGCCACCGCGGTGATCAGGAACGTGGTGATACGTCGCATTGGTCAGGCCTCCGATGGGTGGGGCGGGCCCCCCTGACGTGCTGCCCCCAGCCTTCCCTGCGCGTCCGCGGGCGGAAACCCCGCACCGGTGAAAGCCTTGTGAATTTCGGGACCAACGTCCCTGCACCGGCGCCCCGGACGATGTGACGTTGAGTGTGCACGAGCGGTGTGCTCGGCATGCTCTGCGGGAGGGGACGAGGCGTTATGACTATGCACATCGTCAGGTGGCTGCAGATTCTTGCGGCAGTGCCGCTGGCTGTGACGGGGGTTGTGGTGGTCTCACCGCCGTCGGCGCAGGCGGTGGCGTCGGATCAGACCGTGAGCACCGTGAGCACCGTGAGCACTGCCTACCGGGTCGAGGCTCGGCTGGCCGCTCTTGGCTATCCGACCGGCACCGTCGACGGCGTTATCAGCGTCCGCACGCGCCAGGCGCTGTGCGCGTGGCGGGAGACGCATGGGCTGCCGATCGGCCGCTACACGCTGACGACCCGCGACATCCGTTCGGTACTCGCGGCGAGTCGGCGCCCGTACACCTCGCGGAGCAACGGGCTGTACGTCAACAAGACATGCCAAGTTCTGTACCAGGTTGTCAGCCACTACAACCGGCGGATCGTGTGGGTCTCGACCGGGATGCGCGGCTACGACACACCGAGCGGCACCGGGTACGTGTGGCGCAAGTGGGCAGGCTGGCATGAGAGCAGCATCTACGGCGGCGCCTGGATGTACGACTCGATCTACTTCCGCCGTGACCACCCCGGTATCGCCCTGCACGGCTCGTCCACCAACAGCCTGGTCAAGCCCTACCCCGCCAGCCATGGCTGCGTGCGAACCTGGCGGCCCCAGATCGCCTACATCTTCAACGAGACGCCCATCGGCCGAAAGGTCGTCGTCTACGGCCGCTACTGACTGCTCAGGCGTGCTCGATCACGGTCAGGGTCCAGCCGGCCCCGGCCCGATCGAGTTCGGCGTTCCAGCGCTCGCTGATCAGCTTGTGCAGAGACTTCGGTGTCCCCGGGTCCTTGCCGGACTCCAGCAGGTGCCGCGCCACCAGACCGCGGGTGTGCTTGGCGTTGTGCGAGACGACCGAGCGCACGCCGCCGCGTTCCCGGACGACGTTCACCGACACCCACTTGTCCGCCTGGTCGCCGCTCGGCCGCCATGCCGCGACGTACGTCGAGGAGCGGCAGTCCACGATCACACCGTCCACGTCGGCCAGCGCGGCGCCCAGCGGATCGCGCCACACCGACGCGAGCGGTCCGTGGCCGGGCAGCGTCGTCCCCATCGAGAGCCGGTACGGCGGGACGCGGTCGCCCGGCCGCAGCGCACCCCAGGCGGCCGAGATGACCAGCAGCCGATTCGCGGCCCGGCGCTTCGAGCCCGCCGACAGCGTCGAGTAGCCGAGGGCGTCGTACAGGACACCGGAGTACAGCTCCGACACCGGCACGGACGGCTCGGTGCGCCAGCGGATGTTGCGCTCGACCTCGTCGCGCAGCGAGGCGCCGACCTCGAGAACATCGTGCGCGTCGGCCGACGCGGACACCTTCGCCAAGGTCTCGAGGACCTGCTCGCGGACCGGGTTCAGCTCCGGGAACGACAGCGTCGCGAAGTCCACCGCACGACCGCGCAACCGTCCGGTCTTGCCCTCGGACGGCGGCAGGAGAATCAGTGTCACGTCAGGTCGTCCAGCGCGGCGAGGTCGGCGGCCGTCGGCTCCCACAGGCCGGCCCGGACGTTCTGCGCGATCTGGTCGGGGCTGGTGGCGCCCGCGATCACCGACGCCACCGCCGGCTGGGCCGCAAGACCGCCGATCGCGACGTCGATCATCGTCAGGTCGCGCTCGGCCGCGAACGTCTCGAGGGCCTCGATCTTGTCGAAGTCCGCGTGCGCCAGTCGCTCGGGCTGCGTCGCCAGCCGGGTGCCTTCCGGCGCCGTCGTACCGCGCTTGTACTTGCCGGTGAGCAGACCCGACGCGAGCGGGAAGAACGGCAGGATGCCGAGGCCGAGGTGCTCACAGGCCGGGACCAGTTCGTCCTCGACGTCGCGCTCGAGCAGCGAGTACTGGTTCTGGGCGCTGACGAAGTGCTCCAGACCGTTCGTCCGGGCGGTCCAGTCGGCGTCGACGACCTGCCAGGCCGCGAACTGCGAGCTGCCGACGTACCTGACCTTGCCTTCGGCAACCAGCTCGGACAGCGCCGCCAGGGTCTCCTCGATCGGCGTCACCGGGTCCGGGAAGTGCAACTGGTAGAGGTCGATCCAGTCGGTGCCGAGCCGCTGCAGGCTCGACTCGACGGCCTTGCGGATGTACCGGCGGGAGCCGCGGACGCCCCAGTCGGGGCCGTTCACCCCGCCCATGTCGCCGCCGAACTTGGTCGCGATCACGACCTCGTCGCGGCGCGACCCGAGCGCTTTGCCGAGCAGTTCCTCGCTGAACCCGTGCTCGCCCCGGTAGATGTCCGCAGTGTCGAACAACGTGATGCCCGCATCGACCGCGGCGTTCACCACGGCCTCGGTCCGGCCCGCGTCGAGCCGCCGGCCGAAGTTGTTGCAGCCCAGCCCGACAACGCTCACCGTAAGACCGGAGTCACCCAACTGCCGGTACTCCATATCCGTCATGTGCTCAGCCTAATCACGGCATACAGTGACCCCCATGCCGAGTCTCACCGTCGACGGCGCCCGCACTCGGGCCGCCGCGCTCTCCGTCCAGTCGTACGACGTCGATCTCGACCTCACCCAGGGCGATCGGACGTTCGGGTCCACCACCACGATCAGGTTCCGGGCCACCGATCCGTCCACCTGGCTGGACGTGAAACCCGACGAGCTGATCTCGGTGACCCTCAACGGTACGGCGGTCGACGTCGCCGGACTGAACGACGGACGGCTCGAGCTCACCAGCCTGCAGCCGGACAACGAACTCGTCGTGGTCGCCGCGATGCTGTACTCGCACGACGGCGAGGGGCTGCACCGCGCGGTCGACGCCGCCGACGGACTCACCTACACCTACGCGATGTCGTTCCTCGACGCCGCCCCGCGGATCTTCGCCTGCTTCGACCAGCCCGACCTCAAGGCGCCGTACCGGATGACGGTGACCGCACCGCAGGACTGGCTGGTGCTCGGCAACGGCGCCTCCACGCAGGTCTCCCCCGGCCGCTGGGAGCTCGCCGAGACCAAGCCGCTGTCGACGTACTTCGTCACCGTCGTCGCCGGACCGTACTTCCAGATCACCGACGCGCACGACGGGATCAACCTCAGCGTCGTCTCGCGGCAGTCGCTGAAGGACGCCCTCGAGCGCGAGGCCGCGGACATCTTCGAGGTCACCAAGCAGTCCTTCGACGCCTACCACCGGATGTTCGGCTACCGGTACCCGTTCGGCGAGTACCACCAGGCCTTCGTGCCGGAGTTCAACGCCGGCGCGATGGAGAACCCGGGCTGCGTCACGTTCCGGGACCCGATGGTGTTCCGCTCCGCGGTCACCGACGGCGAGCGCAGCAGCCGGGCGCGGACGATCGTGCACGAGATGGCGCACCAGTGGTTCGGCGACACCGTGACGATGAAGTGGTGGAACGACCTCTGGCTGAACGAGTCGTTCGCCGAGTACATGGCGCACCGGGTCTCGACCGAGGCGACCCGCTACACCGACAACTGGATCGACTTCGCCTACATCCGCAAGTGGTGGGGCCTGCAGGCCGACCAGCGGTCCTCGACCCACCCGGTGGCCGCCGACGCGGTCAAGGACGCGCTCGCGTCGCTCGACGACTTCGACGGCATCTCCTACGCCAAGGGCGCCGCGGTCCTCAAGCAGCTCGCGGCGTACCTCGGCGACGACGTCTTCCTGGCCGGCGTCAACGCGCACATCGCCGCCAACGAGTTCGGCAACGCCACCTTCGCCGACCTGGTCGCGAAGTGGACCGAGGCCGGCGCGACCGGTCTCGACGACTGGGCGCAGGCCTGGCTGCGGACGGCCGGTCTCGACACGATCAGCGTGTCCCGCACCGCCACTGGCATCAAGCTGCACCGCAAGGCACCCGAGGCGTATCCGGCGGCACGGCCGCACAAGCTCACCGTCGGCGGGTACGACACCGACGGGAACCGGACCACGGCCGACGTGCTGATCGACGCCGACGAGGTGGACGTCGACCTGGACCCGTCGCTCGCGGTCGTGATCCCGGACGCGGGTGACGACAGCTGGGCGAAGATCCGGCTCGACGCCGTCAGCCTGGAGAACCTCGCGGCGCTGCTGCCGAAGATCGACGACGGCGTCACGCGCGCCGTCATCCTCAACAGCGTGCGGGACGCGGTCGCCGACGCGGAGCTCGACCCGAAGGTCGGCTTCGACGTGGTGCTCGGCATGCTGCCGACGGAGACCAGCGACATCGCGGTCGGCACGCTGCTGAACTGGTCGGGCACGCACCTGCTCGGTGTCTACCTGCCGTACGAGCCGTACCGCGGGCAGCTGGCCGACGTACTGCGTGCGCGGCTGGAGACCGTCGAGGCCGGGAGCAGCGTGCAGCTGTCGGTGGCGCGCGGGTTCGCGCGGTTCACCGACGACGCCGACCTGCTGAAGGGCTGGCTCGCCGGTGACGGCGTCCCCGAGGGCGTCACGATGGACGCCGACCTGCGCTGGATCGTGACGCTGCAGCTGGCCCGGCTCGGCGCGATCGGCGAGGCCGACATCGACGCCGAGCTCGAGCGGGACTCCTCGTCCGAAGGCGTCGTGCACGCCACCCGGTGCCGGTCCGCGCTGCCGACGGCCGAGGCCAAGGAGCGGGCCTGGACGCAGATCACCACCGATGCGGACCTGGCGAACTACGAGCTGTACGCCGCGTGCGAGGGGTTCTGGCATCCGACGCAGGCCGCGGTCACGGCGCCGTACGTCGACCGGTACTTCGCGGAGATCGCCGGCACCGAGAAGCTCCGCTCCGGCTGGGTCGTCGCGACCAGCGCGAAGCTCGCGTTCCCCCGGTACACGGTCGAGCAGCGCGTGGTCGACCGGGCCGCCGACCTGATCGCCGACGATTCCGTGGCGGCCGGCATCCGGCGGTCCGTCGGCGACGGCGCGGACGACCTGAAGCGTGCGCTTGCGGTGCGTTCGGCCTTCACGAATTGACAAGTCGGTTAGCTGTCACACCGTGTTGTGACTAGTGTGACTGGTGTGATCAGGAGGACCCTGGTGACCAGGCAAGATGTGTTTTCGTGACGTAACCTCCACAATGACCGCGCGGCACGGCGCGCCGGTCTTGGTCAGGCCCAGCGTCCGGGAGAGACTGTCTAGAACCGCACAGGAGAACAAGGTCAATGCGCGAGGCGAGGCTCGTCGGTCTGAGCCAGGACGGAACCCAACTCGTCCTGGCGATGGCAGAGACGGGTGAGGAGTTCGCCGTTCCGGTCGACGACCGGTTGCGTGCGGCCCTCCGCGGCGACCGTGCCCGACTCGGCCAGCTGGAGATTCAAATGGAGAGCGCGCTGCGCCCACGAGACATCCAGGCTCGTATCCGCGCCGGCGAAAGTCCCGAGGCGGTCGCAGCCGTCGCCCAGATGCCGATGGAACGCGTGATGGCGTTCGCCGGCCCGGTCCTCGCCGAGCGCGATCACATCGCCAGCCTCGCGCAGCGCGCGTCCGTCCGCCGTCGGGGCGGCGGCGACGCCCCGACCCGCAACCTCGGCGCCTGGGTCACCGATAGGCTGCGCACGCGCCACATCGACCCGGCGTCGGCCGAGTGGGACGCGTGGCGCCGTGAGGATGGCCGCTGGGCCGTGCGCGTGTCGTACTTCGTCGAGTCCGAGGACAGCGAGGACTCCGGGACGGAGCAGAAGGAAGAGAAGATCGCCATGTTCGCGTACGACGCCCCCGGGCGCTACGCGGTGCCGGACGACGACGAGGCGCGCTGGCTGGTCGGCGAGCAGGCGCAGGTGATGCCGACGCCGGTTCAGCCGCAGCCCGGTGAGCGGCGGCTGGCCGCGGTCGCGGACATCGACCCGCTGATCGCCCCTGACCACGGTGCCGACAGTTACGAGGCGGGCTTCGAGGACACGATCGCGCTACGGCGTCGAAACCACCCGGTTTCCCGCGACGGCCGCGAGTTCGGTCTGGAGACCCGCGAGGTCACTCGCGACAACGGTCGAGAGCAGCCGCGCGAATTCCCCCGGGAGGTCGCGCGGGACGCTTCGCGGGAGGTGGAGCGCGGCCCGCGGCGCGTGCAGTCGGTGCCGGACCCGGACGAGGAGCCGACCCTGATCGACGTACCTGTCGACCAGCCTCCGGCGCCCCGGCCGTCCGTTCGAGCCGTCGAACGTCCCGCGGAGCCGCCGGCGTTCGCCTCCCCCGCCACCCCGGACGACCGGGCCTCGGAGGAGCGAGCCGCGGACGAAGAGCCCGACGTACCGCAGGCGCCTCGCCCCGCGGAGCCGCGACCTGCTACTGCTGCTCCCGCTGCTCGCGCGGAGCAGCCGCGCCGTCCGCAACCCGGGCCCGAGGAGCGCTCGCCTCGCCCAGAGCCCGTTCGCAGCCCCTCGCCAGAGGCACCGCGTCCCGAGCCTGTCGCGGCACCGGCTGCACAGGAGGCCCTGCCCGACGCCGCCGAGAACACTCAGCCCGCCGACGACACCCCGGTCGAGCCGAAGAAGAAGCCCGCCCGCCGCGGCAAGCGCGCCAGTGTCCCGAGCTGGGACGAAATCATGTTCGGCAAGAAGGCCGACTGAACCCCTGGTCGCCGCCGCCAGCTCACAGCGGTGTTGCGTTCGAGTTCGTTTCTGGACGATCGAGCGTCTCCATGATCGCGAAGGTGTCGGTCATCGTGTGGAGCAGGTGCACGCCGTATGTCGTACCGAGCTGGTCAAGGCCGTCGATCGGCGGCTTGTTGGGTGCCGCGCCGGTGGCCACGATCAGGCGGTCGTACTCGACGACGCCACCCATGGTCGCGACAGTGTGCGCGTCGGCGTCGATCGCGGTCGCCCGCTGGACGAGCAGGTGGATGTCCGCCGTCGGGTGTTGGTTCCGGCTGACCGCAGGCTTCTGAGCCTCGATCATCCGCTGCGAAGGAGGCGTGGCAGGCGTCGGATCGACCAGTTTGGTGCACGAGCCCGGTGGAGCGATGGCCCCCGGGAGGCTGTCGATCCAGAAGGAGCCGATCATGGGCGAGGCGTTCAAGGGCGTGATCAACACCGACATCCGTGAGTCGGTGCCGGACTGGTCGCCGTTCGAGCCGCCGAAGGCAACCGAAGGGGCACCGAGCGTGGTGTATATCGTGCTCGACGATGTGGGCTTCTCGGCCATGCGTTGCTACGGCGGCCCGATCCCGACGCCGAACATCGAACGGATCGCCGGCGCCGGGGTGCGGTACACGCAGTGGCACACCACGGCGCTGTGCTCACCGACGCGCTCCAGCCTGCTGACCGGCCGTAACCACACCCGCAACGGCATGGCGTGCATCACCGAGTGCGCCAGCGGGTTCCCCAACGCCAACGGGGTGATCCCGCCCGAGAACGGCCAGATCCAGGAGATCCTCGGCGCCCAGGGCTGGAACACGTACATGGTCGGGAAGTGGCACCTGTGCCCGGAGGCCGAGATGAACCTCGCCTCCTCGCGACGAAACTGGCCGAGCGGCCGGGGGTTCGAGCGGTGGTACGGGTTCTTGGGGGCCGAGACGAACCAGTGGTATCCGGACCTGATCTACGACAACCACCCCGTCGACCCGCCGCGCTCGCCCGAGGAGGGCTATCACCTGACCGAGGACATCACCGACAAGGCGCTGGAGTTCATCAAGGACGCCAAGGTGATGGCACCGCAGAAGCCGTTCTTCCTCTACTTCGCGCCGGGCGCCTGCCACGCGCCACACCACGCGCCCAAGGAGTGGATCGATCGCTTCAAGGGTCAGTTCGACAGCGGCTACGAGGTACTGCGGGAGCAGACCCTCGCACGTCAGAAGGAGATGGGCGTCGTCCCGCCCGAGACCGAGCTGCCACAGCTGAATCCGATCGGGACGCCCGAGTCCCGGACCGGTCCGGATGGCCAGCCCTACCCGGCCCTCGACTACACGAGGCCGTGGGACTCGCTGTCGAGTGCGGAGCAGCGGCTGTTCAGCCGCATGGCAGAGGTGTACGCCGGTTTCATGGCGCACACCGACGCCCAGATCGGCCGGTTGCTGGACTACCTCGAGGAGACCGGCCAGAGCGAGAACACGATGATCCTCCTGGTCTCCGACAACGGCGCCAGTGGCGAGGGCGGCCCCAACGGGTCGGTCAACGAGAACAAGGTGGCCAACGGGATCCCGGACGACCTCGAGGAGAATCTCGCCAAGATCGACCAACTCGGCAGCCCGGCGACCTACAACCACTACCCCAACGGCTGGGCGATGGCGTTCAACACGCCGTTCAAGATGTGGAAGCGCTACGAGTTCCAGGGCGGTACGTCCGACCCGTGCATCATCTCCTGGCCAAGGGGCATCAAGGCCAGGGGCGAGCTCCGCGAGCAGTACCACCACGCGATCGACCTGGTCCCGACGATCCTCGACGTGCTCGGTGTCGAAGCCCCCGCGACCATCGCCGGGCACCAGCAGAGCCACTTCGACGGCATCAGCATGCGCTACAGCTTCGACAGCGCGTCGCTGCCCAGCGCACGCCAGACGCAGTTCTACTCGATGCTCGGCTCTCGTAGCATCTGGCACCAGGGATGGAAGGCCGTCACGACTCACCCGACCATCAGCGGGTGGGGTGCCTACGGCAAGGACACGTGGGAGCTCTACCACACCGACGTCGATCGCTCCGAGGTGCACGACCTCGCCGCCGAGGAACCCGAGCGTCTGGGCGAACTGATCAACCTCTGGTATGCGGAGGCCGGCAGCAACGCAGCCTTCCCGCTTGACGACCGCTCCGCACTGGAGCTCCTCACGACGCCCCGACCGGTACTCGCGCCGCCGCGGAATCGCTATCTCTACTACCCGGGCGTCGCCGAGGTGCCGGAGTCCCAGGCGGTCAGCATCCGCAACCGTTCGTACGCGATCGCCGCGCGGGTGGATGTCGCCGAGCCAGGGGCTCAAGGCGTCCTGTTCGCACACGGCTCACGCTTCGGCGGCCACTGCCTCTACGTCAAGGACAACCGGCTGCACTACGTCTACAGCTTCGTCGGGAGCCTCGAGCAGAAGATTGTCGCGTCCGAGGAGCTGCCGACCGGGAAGGACGTGATCCTGTCCGCCGCTTTCGAGAAGGAGGGCGAGGACCCGCCTGGCGTCGCGGTGGGCACCTTGTCGCTGTTCCACGGTGACGTCAAGGTCGGCGAGAGCCGCATCAAGACTCAGCCGGGTAAGTTCTCGATCGCCGGCGACGGCTTGTGCGTCGGCCGCGACAGCAGCGACCCAGTGACCCAGGACTACCCCGGTCAAGCGCCCTGGTCGTTCACCGGTGGGACGATCAAGAGCGTCGCCATCGACGTCAGCGGCGAACCCTACGTCGACCTGGAGCGCGAGGCCGTCGCGATGATGTCACGCGAGTGAACCGGAACTCCCGAGGTACACCCAGCACGGCAACTGCTCATCATTCATGTTCGGCACCTACGGGCAGGGTGGGTTCTTCCTGCTGCACTTGCTGGACCATCCGGAGGCCAGCGCTGGTTCGGGCAGTTCGTCGAGTCCGGGTACGACGGTGCTAAGCGCCGATACGGCTGAGCGCCTGCATGGCGTTGCGTTCGATCTGGGCGACGTCGTGCAGAGCGGCGCCGGCTTTCACGAGGTACTGCGGGTCTTCTGATTCGCCGGCGCGGGTGATCAGTGCTGCGACCTCGGTCCAGACGGTGGCCGCCTCGGAGTACAACCTGTGGCCGGTGCGGAGGTCGTTGTTGTCGAGGATCTCGGTGCACTCGCCGAGGAAGTCGCGGTAGAGATTGCGGAACAAGGCGCCGCCCGTGCCCGCCTTCTCCATGAGGAGTGCGGCTTGTGGCAGGTCCCGCTCCGGGGTGTCGGTCCGCTGGAGCCACGTCCGCACCAGCTTGCCGGCCTTCTCGATGCCTCGGTGCCCCACGTTGGCGATCGGGGGATGCAGGAACGCGTCCGCGCACGCGGTGATCGCCGGAACGATCCTCTCCGGTAACTCCGGCATACCTCTCGGGGCGGTGAGGGTGAAAGATCTGTGCCTGGCGGTCATCGGTCCTCGCGCGGCCCTGGCCTCGGCGAGGCTGGTCAAGCTGGTGGTCACCTCACCGCCCTGCTGGCGCGTGTCCACCAGATGTGCGGAGTGGTCGTCGTACCCGTACATGGCCACGACATGACCGCCGAAGTGCACCTTCGAGCTGAAGTACTCCAGGTAGTAGCTGTCCAGCTGCAATCCCACCGGCTGACCGTTGTCGATCGACGCGGCGACGTTCTCCCAGGCCTTCCGCGGTGACGCCGTCTCCCGGACCACGAGCTCCAGCCCGAGCCTTTCAGCCAGGTTCCTGGTCAGCTCGAACGGCTTGATCCGTCCGCCGAGAAAGGGAAAGTCCAGCTGCTTGCTGTCCCAGTAGATGAACGACAGCGCGGATCCCAGGCCGAAGATCATCGGCTCGGACAGCTCGAGCCCCTGATGCCTGAGCAGCACGCCCAGCGTTGTCGTCTCGCAGTGCTCGTCACCTGACACACCGGCATCATGGACCCTCCGGCAACCGGAGAGTCCAGCCCCCTACACTGCGTTGACACTGTGCCTGACACATCACGGACAGGCGTCCCAGATCGCGGACGGTGTTTGGTGCTCGGCCGTCCGTGCTGTCATGATCTTCGGCATGCAGATGCTGTGTTGTTGCTGTTGTCGCTGACGAGCGCCGACTCCCGGCGCACGAGGCCCTGACCTTTTCCGTGGCCCGCCCGCCGACACAGCACACACAGGAACATCGCATGAATCTCCCGGCTCTCGCCGATCTGCTCGCCTCTCGTGGTCTCCGGCTCCTCCCCGGCTCGTACGCTGTGCCGGTAGAGCTGCTCGTCCAGTTGCCCGACGCCACGATCGCCCGGTTCACCGCCCGCGGTACGACGCTGCGCCTGCGCACCTACGCGCCGGACGCACTGACCGCGGTGACGATCCCCGCCGAGTGCGGCTGCGGCGACCACCACCCGCAGACCGGCCAGTCCCGCGTGACGCTCAGCCGGTACGCCGTACCGCTCGCGGAGCGCACCCTCGACGGCGAGCTCGAGTTCGGCTGGCGCCGGAACGAAGCGGGCCTCCTCCGCCTCCCCGACGCGACCACCCACTTCCTCACCCTGCTCGCCACCCTCCCCACCCGCGAACTCGTCGGCGTCGCCTGACCAGCCGGGCGGGACGGTGTGCACGGACGACAGGTAGTGCACCGGCGAGACACCGTACGCGCGGACGGATCCACGCTCAGGTGCACTACCTACCGGCCTGACACGTCCTGTCGAGCTGACACAACTTCCGCACACGAAGGGATATCCCCTCGCGTTGAGGGTTCTCAGTTGGTATGCGACGGAAGAACCCCCGACGTCACTGGATATCCCCTGGTACGCAGCCGGGCGGAGCCGCGGCGTGGGCCAGGAACGCCCGGCTCATCGGCGGCACAGGGTCAAGGTGCGCGAATCAAGCCTGAAAGGCGGAGTGGGGCGTCGGCAATCCGACCCACGCCGCACGGCCAAGCCCGCGCGGGTCAGCGGCGCGGCAGGTCAGGGTCAGGGGTGCGGCGGAGCGCGGCGGGTCAGGAGCGCGGCGGGGTCAGGGGGCGGTGGGTCAGGGGCGGCGGTGGGCGGGTTCGTGGGTGTCGAAGTGGTGGCGGGCTTCCGCTACTTTCGCCAGATTCGGGGACCACTCGGCGAGGGAGTGGAAGAGCGGGGCGAGGCTGCGGCCGAGAGGGCTGATGTCGTACTCGACGCGGGGCGGAACCTCCGCGTGGTACGTGCGGGTGATCAGGCCGTCGCGCTCCAACTGGCGCAGGCGCTGGGTGAGCACCTTCGGCGTGATCACCCCGATCCGCCGCTGCAGCTCGACGAACCGCTGCCGGCCGTACTCGTTCAGCGTCCACAGGATCGGCGTCGTCCACCGACTGAAGACCAGGTCCACGACCGGCGCGATCGGACAGGCTGCGACCGGATCGACTGCTGTGTTCTCCTTCACAAACCCAATACTATCCTCTAGGTACCTACTATCCCGAGGCCAGTAGCGTCGTCCTCATGATCGTGATCACCGGAGCAACCGGCAACGTAGGCCGCCCACTCGTCCAGACCCTGACCGCCGCCGGCGAAGATGTCCTCCCCGTCTCGCGACACGGCGACGGACACCAGGCCGACCTGACCCGTCCCGAAACCCTGACCCCGGCCCTCGACGGCGCGAAGGCCGTCTTCCTCCTCACCTCCGCCGACTTCCTTGCCGGCGGCAACCTCCAGCCCGTCGTTGACGTGATCCGCGACGCCGGTGTCCCGCGCGTCGTGCTGCTGTCGTCGCAAGGCGTCGCGACCGAGCGCCACCCTGCGATCCACGAAGACGCAGTCACCGGGTCCGGTCTGGAGTGGACGATCCTGCGTCCCGGCAACTTCGCCAGCAACGCGTTCGCGTGGGCGGAGTCGATCCGCACCCGGCGTGCGATGGCCGCGCCGTTCGCGGACGTCGCCCTGCCCGCCGTCGACCCGCAGGACATCGCCGAGGTCGCCGCCGCGGCCCTCCGCGAGCCCGGCCACGCGAACACCGTCTACACCCTGACCGGCCCCGCCGCCATCTCACCCCGCCAGCAAGCCGACGTGATCCAGACGGCTATCGGTACGCCGATCAGCTTCACGGAACTGACCCGCGACCAGGCACGCGCCGGCATGCTGACCTTCATGCCGGAGCCTGTCGTCGAGGCCACCCTCAACGTCCTCGGCACACCAACCCCCGCCGAACAACAGCCGAGCCCCGACATCGAGACAGTCCTCGGCCGCCCACCACACACCTTCGCCGACTGGGTCCACCGAAACATCCACGCATTCCGCTAAACAAGCACAGCCGCCCCACGCCCCGCCGTCCAGCCGCCTGCCACCACCTCCCCGCTTAGTCCTTGCCACGGTTGGCGGCGGACCGAAGCGGAGGGCAGTCGCTCGACGATCCGCCGCTCCCTGCTTGCGACAACCTCCCCACTCCGCACTTGCCGCGGGAGGACGCGGACCGAAGCGGACGGGCGGGCGCTCGACGACCTGTGGTTCGGTTGCCTGGCCACGATCTGTTCTGCTTCTTCCTTGCCACGGGAAGCGGCGGCGGGACTGAAGAGGAGGGCAGGCGCTCGACGACCTGGCGTTCCGTCGGCTGCCACAACCTCCGCCGCCCCGTGCTTGCCGTGGGAGGTGGTGGGAGCGGAGTGCGGGCCTGTTCAGTTGGCTGGGAGAACCTCTGCGGCTTCTTCCTTGCCGTGGGGGGAGGCCGGGGCTGGGGTGGGGCGGGTCTCTAGTTGGTGGCGGAGGGTTTCGGCTACCTGTTCTGCTGCTCGTTGGGCGGCGTTGAGTGCGGTGAAGCGGTCCTCGGCGGCCTTCTTGACGTCGGCCAGCTGGAACTGATGATCCGCGCGTAGCTGTTCGCGGTCGGCACGGAAGTCGCTGCGGACCGCGTCGAGCTCGGCGCGGTGCCGCTCGCGCTCTTGGCGCAGCTCGGTGCGCAACTGGTCGGCCGACTGTTGCGCGGTCTGGCGCTCGGCTTCGGCCGCAGCCTGAGCGATCCGCGCGGCCTCCGCCTCGCTGCGGGCCTGGCGGAGCTGCTCCTCGGCCGTGGCCTGCAGGTCGCGGATCCGCTGCTCTGCCTCGGCGCGGACCAGCTCAACCTCCGCAGCCGCGGCCTCACCGGCAGCCGCGATCTCCTGCCGGGCCTTCTCCAGGTCAGCCGCCGCGCTCTCACGGACGGCCACCGCGTCCAGCCGAGCCTGCTGAGCCGCTTCCTCGGCGACCGCTACATCCACGCGCGCTTCGTCGAGCGCGGTGACTGCTTCCCGTGCAGCCTCGTCGGCCTCATCCCGGGCATCCTCGGCCTCGGCCGCGAGCTGCTCCGCCTGGCGCCGACGGTGCTCTTCCTGACCTCGCTGCCGCTCGACGTCGGCGAGCTGTGCGCGGGACGACGCCTGCAACTGCTCCACCTCGGCGGCGACCGCTTCCGCATCGCCGTACGTGCGGACTGCTTCCGCGATCTGCGCGAGGTATCCCTCCAGCTCCTCCACCAGACGCGGCAGGTTGCCCTTCATCAGCTGCTCGAGCGTCATCCGGGCCGCGGTCACCGGACCCGTCGTCGGTTCGGAGCCGGCCGGCGCCGCGGTGTCACGCCGCACCGGCTGTCTGGCCAGACGGTTCTTCGCGGCCCACGCGTTCGCCTTGTTGTGCAGGACGGGCTTCCCGTCGACGCCCGCTCCCTCTCGCCCGCAGTATTTCGGCGGGCGGCCCGGCGTCCCGGGGTCCGCCTGCTTCGGGTTCGCACAGCTCACGCCCGGGAACTCGCACAGCCCTTGCCGACGCTGCGCGCCGAGATCCGTTTCCGTCATGACGCCACCCTACCGGTTTACGTCGATAAAGTTGCCCTTTTCGTTTGGTTTTCGCCCTCAACTTTTGACTGAACGAAACGGAACTGAAGTAGCGCATAATCCCCGTTATGCGCTAGTTTCTCTGTGTGGACGATCTGCCGGAACCGCTCGTATTTCGCCCAGCCGAGACTGCGGTCGAGCTGCCGGCGCCTGACCCGATCACCGAAGCCGCCGTACGGCGCTCCCTCGGACGACGTCGTCCGCTGCACGGCCAGGGAAGCGAGCAGGTCGACCGCCTCGACCTGCTCGCCGAGGCGCTCACCCCGGAGCTGACCGCGCTGGTCGTGCTGTGGCTCGGCGGCTCCCGGCGGGCCAGCCACGACACCCGGATCGGGTATGCAGACGACCTGCTGCTGTGGGCCGACTGGGCCCGTCGCGAGCTCGGCCGCGAGCGGTTCGGCCTGGATCTGCATCGTGGCGAGGTGACGATGTGGCTGACATGTCAGCAGGATGCGGGAGCGGCCGCGTCGTCGATCTCCCGCCGGCTGTCGACGCTGTCCAGCCTGTACCGGTACGCCGCGGGCTGGGGTCTGCCGGCGGTTTGCCCGATCTCCGACGACGACCACCGGCCGAAGTTCCACCGCGGCCGGCGCGCCACGTCCGCGCGGGTGCTGGACGCCGACCAGGTTGAGGCCTTGATCGCGGCAGCGGGAGATGTTCGTGACGCGCTGATCGTCGGCCTGCTCTACACCGGCGCCCTACGAGTCTCCGAGCTGTGCGGGGCCGATGACACCGACCGCCACGACGAGGGCCGGAGGACGTGGCTGGTCGTGACTCGCAAGGGCGGGAAGTCGGTTCGGGTCCCGCTCGAGACCACGGTCGCCGAGCTTCTCGATCTGTATCGCGCGATGCGCCCGGCCTGGACCGGCACGGGACCCGCTCCCCTCGTCGCCGATGCCAATGGAGGTCGGCTCGACCGGCACGACGTCACCCGACTGCTGCGCCGCCTGGCTCGGGCAGCCGGTATCCCCCGCCCGGAGACCGTTGGTCCGCACGCACTACGCGCTACGGCGATCACCGACCAGAAACGCCGCGGCCACGGCGCCGAGGAGCTCCAGGAGCTGTCCGGTCACGCCGACGTCCGCACGGTCATGATCTACATCGACGACGACGGCCGCGCCGAGCGGGTCGCCGCACTCACCGACGACCTCGGCCGCGTCATGACAGCCGTCCCCCGCCACCTCAAGTCCCCCGGCTGACCCCGACGAGCCACAGGTGAGGACCGCGCGGGCAGGTCGGCCGTCGCGGACTCACCGCTCCCCGCTGCACGATCATCGCCGTCACGCCGGTCGTGCGGCTGTACACCTCCGGACCGACGTCCGGCACCTCGGCCATCAGCCCGCTGGTCGGTCCGAGCTGGGTGAACGGGTCGGGCGTCTGCCGCGGCACGTCACGACTCAGGGACTCGATGCCCACCTGCGGAATGCTCGGCAACATCCACTACCCGGCCGGCGGCCCAGGCGGCGTCGACCAGGACCGCTTCCGGTTCGGCACGTCGACCGCCCGGGATCGGTGCGCAGTGCGACCAGCACCATCGGCGCCGACGATGCCGCGCTGGCGCCAGCCGAGCAGCGGTACGACGGGCCGATCGGGATCGACCTCGAGCCGACCGGGTTCGGCCGGTGAGGACCTTCCCGGGCAACGGCCTCGGCCGTCGAGGGAGCAGGCGTTCCCGTTGTGCACCGTCGGCGTCAGGCTGCGCAATGAGAACGCACGTGCGCAGCAGCACCCGGATCATGCGCCAACTCGGCGGAGCGTTCGGTGGGGCGACGTCCGTCATCCTGCAGAGGCCGGCCGTACCCGGGATCGCCTCAGCTTCGGCCGTCGGATTCAGCGTGCTGGGCCTCTTCTTCCCGGCTCTTGAATTAGTAACACGCTTGGTTTAACTTATCCGCGCAGCTGCAGACGCGTGTACTTCCGGTCCGCCACCTGGAGGTTTCGACATGTCCAGACGCCTGCTCGCGCGGGTTCTCCCTGCCGTGTTTCTCGGCACCTTCCTCGTCGTCCCGGCGGCACACGCCGCCGTCATGTATCCCAGCGGAGTCGGCGCCGACCTCGGGCCGACACCGACAACGCTCGGCGTGCAACCCGCCGCCGGCGACGACCCGGCCGGGCTGCGTACCGGCACCGAACAAGGCCGCACCTACTGGCAGACCGACCGGGCGGCCGGCGCCGGCTACCTGGAGTTCGACGTCGACCACGACTATGTGGACGAGATCGGCACCGACGACGTCCTGGTGACGGTGACCTATCTCGACAGCGGGTCCGGCACGCTCGAACTCCAGTACGACGCCGCGACCAATCCGCAGCAGGACGCGACCGACGTCCAACTCACCAATACCGGAATCTGGAAGACCGGCGTCTTCGCGCTCACCGGTATCGCCTTCACCGATCGGCTCGGTGACGCCGACGTCCGGCTGTTCGGGGGCAGCAGCGACATCACGGTCGCCGGCCTGCGGATCAGTACGGCGGGCGCCTCCGTGCAGCTCGGTGCGGCGCCCGTACAGAACGGGATCAGCCCGCGGGCCGGCGACGACGCCTCGCACCTGATCACCGGCGTCCAGGACGGTCGCTCGTACTGGCAGACCGACCGCACCGCGCCGTCGCCGGGCACGAACTTCTTCTACCTGAACGTCGCCGACACGTACCTGTACGACAACCGCGCTCTCGTCCTGGTGAGCATCGACTACTTCGACGAGGGCAACGGCCAGTTCGGGCTGCACTACGACTCCCCCGGCGAGACGATCCCGGAGAAGTTCAAGAACTCCGAGGTGGTCCGGTACGGCGACACGAAGACCTGGAAGACGTACACCTTCGCGCTGCCCGACGCCGTGCTGACGAACCGCTCCAACGGCGGCGACTTCCGGATCCACAACGGCGACGGCGCTGTCGACCTCAAGGTCGCCGCGGTCCGGGTCGCCAAGGTCGCCACCACACTCGACGTCACCGAAGGGCTAGTCGACCTGATCGCCGAGGCCACCCGGACCGAGAAGGCGGCCCGCGAGGGGACACGCGACGGCCAGTACCCGGCCGGTAGCCGCGCCACGCTGCAGGACGCGATCGACAACGCTCAGGCGATCGCGTCCACTCCCGGCGTCACCGACGGACAGGTCAAGGACGCACTCAAGGCGTTGCAGACCGCCCTCGACACGTTCACGGCATCCGTCGTCGACGCGAACTTCGCCGACGACGGTACGGCGACCGCGAGCGGCGGAACCGGCGCTGCGAACGTGAACGACAACAACCACCAGACCACCTGGACCGGTGCGGCCGACACGTGGTTGCAGGTCGACCTCAGAGCCCCGCGACCGGTCAACGACGTACGCGTCGAGTGGGCCGAGGCGTACTCCCCCGACTACACCGTGCAGGTCTCGAACGACGGCAAGAACTTCGTCGACGTCGGACGGACCGGATCGCCGGGCGGCAACCAGTTCAGCCGCACGCGGTTCGCGACGGTGAGCGCGCGCTACGTGCGGGTCGCGATGACCGGCGCCGACTCGTTCGGCGTCAAAGAGCTGCAGCTGCGGCTCGTTCCTGTCGTGACGCCGGCGCCGCGGCTCGTGACCACCGGCAACCCGACCGAGGACGGTGTGGTCGCGGACTTCGACGCCACGCAGTACGGCGCCGACCGCAGCGGCCGCCGCGACTCCACGAAGGCGATCCAGCAGGCGATCTACGCCTGTCAGGATGCGGGCGGCGGCACGGTCTGGCTGCCGGCCGGGCGGTACAAGGTCACCGACACGATCGAGGTCCACACGTTCTGCAGCCTCCGCGGCGACCACAGCCAGAGACTCGGCACGGGCACGGTGATCGTTGCCGACCTGCGATCCGGTGACGACGGGCCGAGCCTGTTCCGGATCGGCGGCAGCGCCGGCGTCCTCGGCGTGACGACGTACTACCCGAACCAGAACGCGACCGCGCCGGTCCCGTACAACTACACGTTCGAGATCCCCGGCGGCGCCTGGATCGGCAACGAGAACTACATGATGGCGACGGTCTCCGACGTCACGATGCTGAACTCGTACCGCGGTATCGGCGTCAGCACGATGCCGAACGACCACGGCAACGCCCCGAGCTCGGGGCAGGTGCACGAGTCCACGACGATTCGCAACGTCCGCGGCACGGCGCTGTTCGAGGGTGCGCGTGCCTACAACGGCGCCGACGTCGGCACCTGGGAGAACGTGACGTTCAGCAACTCGTACTGGTCGGCCGCTCCAGCGGAGTTCCACCCGCCGGCCCGTGCGGCGCTGGACGCGTGGACCCGGGCGAACGGCACCGGTCTGGTGCTCGGCGACCTCGAATGGGACCAGTTCTACCGGATCGCGTTGTCCGACTACGCGGTCGGCATTCACGTGGTCGCGGGCCAGCGGGCCCAGTTCACGGGCAGCTTCCTCGAACCCGACGTACGCCGGACCGCGCTCGGCCTCAAGGTCGACGTGATGGACGACCGGTGGGGCCTGACCCTGGCCGGCGGTCACGTCGACGGCGGCATCACGAACAACTCCCGTGGCTACGTCAAAATCACCGGCACCGAGGTCACCGGCGCGCAGACCGGCATCATCCACCACATGTCCGGCACCGCCCCGACGTACACCCAGAAACCCCTGCCCAAGCCGGTGCAGAAGTTGTACGTCGTGGAGGCGCCGCACGGAGTCGGCTACCTGCCGGCCGCGGACGCCACGCGTGCGGTGCAGAAAGTTCTCGACCGAGCCGGGCGTGAGGGCGGCGGGATCGTCTACCTGCCCGCCGGGTGGTACCGGATCAGCACGCACCTGAACGTCCCGGCGAAGGTCGAGTTGCGCGGCGCTTCCGCCGTACCGAACCGGGACCAGGGCGGTGCGAGCGGCGGGACTGTGCTCCAGGCGTTCGAGCGGAACACGGACACGGCGTTGATCACGCTGCAGAACCGCGCCGGAGTGCGTGGGCTGCGGGTCTTCTACCCGGGGAACAACCCCGGCCGGGCCGAGGGCGTGCTGCCGTACCCGTACGCGATCCGTGGGCACGCCGGAGCGAACTACGTCGTCAACGCCGGCTTCCCGAACACCTGGAACGGCATCGACCTGAGCGGTGACGACGTGGTGGTCCGCAAGGTCGCGGGCGCGTTCTTCGACCACGCGATCGCGATCGGCCCGGGCCGCAACGGCCGTGTCGAGGGTGTGCTGTCGAACGGGAACGCGGTCACCCGGGTCGGCTACCAGCAGCCGTACTGGATGAACGAGGGCCGCATCTTCGAGCTCGTCATCGACAAGTACATGCGCAAGGCCGCGAAGATCGTCACCGTCGACGGAGCCCGCGGGCTGACCTTGCTGAACGTGTTCGCGTACGGGTTCCACGACGGTCTCGTGGTGAACTCCGGCCAGGTGGACGCGTTCAACCTCGGTACCGACAACCTCGGCGGCGACGGGCACACCGTGCGGGTGGCGAGCGGCGACGTCGAGGCGACGAACCTCGCCCGCTACAACGGCGCCACGCTGAGCGGGCCGGCCACGCTGCACAACGTAATGGTGATCAACGTCGTGCAACGCAGCGTGTCCGTCCGGGCGGCCGGCAACGGCGCCGTGGCGATCGCGGGGAACGAGTCCGAGCCGGGAACGTACGAGGTCGGCGCGCAGGTCACCGTGACGGCGGCGCCAGGATCGGATAGCGTTTTCCGGGACTGGACCGTGGACGGGACCGTGGTGTCGACAGCGCCGTCGTACACCTTCATGGTCGGCACGGACCAGATTCTGACCGCTAACTTCACCCCGAAGTAGGAGCGAGATGGCTGACACACAACAGCAGGTCGCGATCGTCGGGTGCGGCATCATCGGCCGCACCCACGCCCAGACCGTCGCGGAACGGCCGGACGCGATCGTCACCGCCCTGGTGGACGGTGACGCCGCGGCCGGGGAGGCACTCCGGGCGCACCTGGTCGAACTCGGCGAGCCCGAGCCGAAGGTGTTCGACGACCTGACCGCGGCGCTGAGTGGGTCGGACGTCTCCCTGGTGGCGGTCTGTACGCCCAGCGGCACGCACGCGGCGCTGGCCGAGCAGGCGCTGAACGAGAAGAAGCACGTCGTGATCGAGAAACCCCTCGACGTCGACCTGGTCCGGGCCCGCCGCCTCGGCGCGGCGGCCACCCGGGCCGCGAACCACGGCGTGGTGTCGTCGGTGATCAGCCAGCACCGGTTCGACGCCGGCAGCGCGGTGGTCAAGCAGGCGATCGACGCCGGCCGGTTCGGGCAGCTGACGTCGTCGGTCGCGACGGTGGCCTGGTGGCGCAGCGACGAGTACTACGCGTCCGCGGGCTGGCGCGGGACCTGGGAGCAGGACGGCGGCGGCGCGCTGATGAACCAGGGTGTCCACACCGTCGATCTGATGCTGTGGTTCATGGGCCGCCCGGTGACCATCCAGGCCCAGGCGCTGCGGGCGGCTCACCACGCGATCGAGGTCGAGGACACCGTCGTCGCGACGCTGACGTTCGAGAACGGCGCCGTCGGAACGCTGCACGCCACCACGGCGGCCTTCCCCGGTGGCCGCACCCGCGTCTCCGTCCACGGCACCGAAGGCGGGGCCGAGGTAGAGGACGACCGACTTCGCCGCCTGAATGTGGACGGCGACAAGAACGACGCCCCCACCGACGCCGGTGACCCGGGCGGCCACAAGGCGCAGTACGACGACATCCTCAAGGCCATCACGGACGGTTCCCAGCCCGCGATCACCGTTCAGGACGCGATCGACGCGCTGGCGACGGTGCGAGCGGTCTACATCGCCTCCACGCTCCAGCGCCCGGTCAAGTTCATCGACGTCCTCGAAGGTAGGTACGACGACGTCGACGTGTCCCGGGGTATCGGTCTCCCGCCCAACTGACGCTGAACTGATGCACCGGGCGAGCCGTCTCAGGCCGGCGGCTCGCCCGGTGCGCGTTTGTTGAGGATCCGGTGGTAGAGCTTGCTGTCGCGCCACTGGCCGTTGATGTGCAGGTACTCCGGCGCGAAGCCGTACTGCTCGAACCCGCACTTCTGCAGCACCCGCTGCGACCGGGTGTTGTCGTGGTTGGTGCTGGCCGCGATCCGGTGCAGCAGCAGCACCTCGTCGGCGAGCCGGCACACCTCGGTGAGCGCCGCCGTCGCCAGCCCCTTGCCGGCCTCCGCGACGTCGACCCAGTAGCCGATGTCGCCGTTGCGCCAGGCCCCGTGCACGATGTTGGTCAGCGTCGCCGTCCCGATGACGCGATCGCCCTCGGCGAGGACCCACGGGACGGCGTTGTCGAGCTTCAGTTGGTCGCTGAAACGCGTCGCCTGGAATTCCGGGGTGTACCAGTGCTCCGGCCGCCGGGGCTCGTACGGAGCGACCTGCTCGCGGCTGCGCCAGATCGCCTCGCAGTACGAGGCCGCGTCCTCGGGGCGGACCGGGCGGAGGGTGACCGTGCCGGTGAGCGGAGCGGTCAGGGCATCGGTGAGGGTCGGATCCACCCGGGCATCCTAGATCGGCGCCGGGCGATCCCTACTTGGGCAGTCTCCGCGCCTGGCTGGAGCCCGACACCCGCGGCGTGAACGCGTCGTGGAAGATCGTCGACGCCGCGCCGACCGCGGCCGCGTCGGTCTGCAGCATGGACTCCTCGACCAGCACCGGCCGGGTCTCCCGGGCCACCGGGTGCGCGTTCACCGCGCGCCCGATCTCGGTCAGGAAGATCTCCGAGATCTCCTGGCCGAACGCCGGTCCACCGAGGACGATCAGGTCGATGTCGAGCAGGTCCACGAGCCCGACCGCGCCTTGCCCGATCACCCGCGCGACCTGCGCGACCGCCTTCACCGCCGCCTCGTTCCCGTCGGCCGCCGCCTTGCACACGGCGCGGTACCGCTTGGCCTCGTCGGTGGCTCCGGCATCGGTCTCGACGTACCCGAACTCGCCCGCGATCACCGGCAGCGACGCCGTCGGGTTGCACTCCGGCACCATCCGCGGGCCGTTCTCCGGATCCCACTCCCCCATCCGGAGCGCCGCGATCTGCCCGAACTCGCCCGCGTTCGCGGTCCCGCCGCGGTAGATCGAGCCGTTCAGGATCAGGCCGCTGCCGACGCCCGTGCCGAGGTACAGGTAGGCGAAGTCGCGGGCCCGCGCCGACCGGCCGATCCAGCGCTCGCCGATGGCGGCCGCCGTACCGTCCTTCTCCACCAGCACCGGGTGGTTCAGCTTCTGCTGCAGCAACTCACGGATCTTCAGCCCGCGCCAGGCCGGCTGCAACGGCAGCGCGAGCAGGGTCCCGGCCGCGTCGATCGGGCCCGGCACCGCGACGCCGACACCGAGCATCGAGGCGAGGTCGATCTGGCTGATGCTGAGCGCCGCGGTGACCGTCGCCGCGGTCAGGTCGATCAGCTTGTCGGCCGCGAGACCGTCGGCGAGGTCGACCGTCTCGCGACGCACGATCGTGCCGTCCAGGTCGACCACGGCGACGGTGAGCAGTTCGGGATCGATGTGGATGCCGACCGCGTGCGCGGCGTTCGACCGCAGCCGGACCGGCGTCCGCGGCTTGCCGAGCCGTTCGGCGCGCTCCTGCGCCTCCTCGACCAGCAGGCCCTGCTGGAGGAGGATGCGCAGGATCCGCGACACCGACTGCTGGGTGAGACCGGTCCGGCGGGAGATCTCGGTCCGGCTGATGATGCCGGCCAGCCGGATCGTCTCGATGATCACGGCCTCGTTGAACGAGCCCAGGTCGTACTGGTTCGCGCCCGCGCGCCGCAGCTCCGCGAGTCCCTCGACCGAATCGCTCATCGCCACCTCCCCGTCTCGTCCCTCACTGGCCGTGATCGTACTGCCGGACCGCCCGGATCACGGTGCCTCGAGCGCTCCGTCGATCCGCCGGACGCCGGCCGCCCACTCGTCGTGACCGGACAACTCCGCCGGATAACGGGCCGCCGCCTCCAGGTCGACGTCGATACCCCAGCCGGGCGCCTCGTTCGGCCGCAGCCAGCCGTCCTCGATCCGCAGCGTGCCGGGGAACACCTCGTACGTCGCCTCGTTGTAGATGTGCCCCTCCTGGATGCCGAAGGCAACAGAGGTGACGTCCAGCGCCACGTTCGCCGCCGCGCCGATCGGCGAGGTGTCGCCCGGTCCGTGCCAGGCCGTCCGTACGCCGGACAGCTCGGCGAGATCGGCCAGCTTCCGCGCCGGGGTGAGGCCGCCGATGTCGGACACGTGCGAGCGGATGAAGTCGACGCCGTGCTCGCGGACCAGCCGGACGGCGTCCGTCATCGACGTGGTCAGCTCGCCGACCGCCAGCGGCACCGGCGACGCCGCCCGCACCTCGGGCAGCCGGTCCCAGTGCTCGGGCGGCAGCACGTCCTCGAGGAAGAACAGCCCGTACGGCTCGAGAGAGCGCGCCAGCAGGACTGCTTCCTTCGGGGTCAGCCGCGAGTGCACGTCGTGCAGCAGTTCGATGTTGTCCGGCAGCGCCTGCCGTGCCTCCGCGAACAGCTCCGGCGTGGTGCGCAGGTAGTCGCGGGCCGACCAGCCGTTGCGGTACGGCGAGTCGGGGTAGAGCGTCGGCACCTGCGGAGCGCCGTACCCGCCGCCGCCCGGGGTGGAGACCTGCAGCCGGATGTGCCGCCAGCCCTGCGCGATCAGCTTCTGCGCGTGGTCGATCGTGTCCTCGATCGTCTTGCCGCTGGCGTGGATGTAGGTGTCGGCGGCGGCGCGGACCTTGCCGCCGAGCAGCTCGTACACCGGCATCCCGGCGCGCTTGCCGGCGATGTCCCACAGGGCCTGGTCGATGCCGGAGATCGCGTTGTTGGTGACCGGACCGCCGCGCCAGTAGCCCGAGTACGACGCGAGCCGCGTGAGGTCGCCGATGTCACCGGGGTAGCGGCCGACCAGCAGCCGCGCCAGGTGCTCGTCGACGAACGTCTGGACCGCCTTCCAGCGCTGGGTGAACGTGGCGCAGCCGAGCCCGTACAGGCCCGGTTCGGTGGTGTCGATCTTCACGACCACCAGCGGGATGCCTTGCGGTGCCGTGACGATCGCCTTCACCTCGCGGATCCGGATGTCGTCGCGGACGGGCCACGGCTGGTCGAAGTTCGAGGGCATTCAGAGCTCCAGAGGAAGGGTGGGTAGGTCGAGTTCGTGCCGGGCCTCGAAGCCCAGCACAGTCCGTACGGCGGTCAGGTCGATCGGCACCTCGCGCCCGGTGAACGAGCGCGACCGCGGCACGTCCGGCGCGTACGCGTCGAGCAGGTCCTCGGTCGGGTACGGCGCGATCGTGGTGCTCGCGGTGACGAAGAAGGTGTGCGCGCCGGACAGCGGCGCCGTCAGTCCGAGCTCGACGGCGTACGCCGCGTCCCGGGTGTCGAGGTAGCTCCACGCCTCCCGCAACCCGCCGGCCGGATGCTTGCGGACATGCTCGGACATCTCCTGCAGCACGTCCGGCGAGTTCACGTGCGGGAACCGGAACGCGACCACGTCGATCCCCCACCGCCGCCACGCCATCCGGGCGGTGTTCTCGTCGTTCTGCTTCGACAGCGAGTACGCATCGCCGACGTCGCTCGCCGCCTGCTCGTCCCACGGGAAGTACGGCGGCCGGATCTCGTGCGGGTTGAACGGTACACCGGTGGCGTTGATGCTGCTCGCGATGACGGCCCGGTCGATGCCGAGGGCACCGGCCTGGGCCAGCACGTTGAACGTCGACACCACGTTGATCGAGTACACCTCGTACGGCGTGCCGGCCGACGGGTGCGGGAGCGCCGCCAGGTGGACGACGTACTCCGCGCCCTCCAGCGCGTGCGCGACGTCGGTCTCGGACCGGGTGTCGCCGATCAGCACCCGGTCCGCCTTCAGGTCCGGGTGCTCGACATTGCTCAACGCGGTCACCTTCGCACCCAGCGCGTTCAGGTGCTCGACCGTCGTCATCCCGATCCGCCCGGCGGCCCCCGTGACCAGCACCCGCCGACCGTTCAGTTCACTCACTCCTTCACACCTCCGGCCATTCCCACCCCGCGCAGGAACTGTTTCTGGAACAACAAGAACAGCACCACAGGAATCAGCACCGCGAGGAACAGGGCGCTCATCTGCAACGAAATCTCTGTGGTTTTCTGCACCCGCGGCAGCGCCACCGAGATCGGTTGCAGCCGTGGATCCGGCAGCACCAGCAGCGGCCAGAGGTAATCCTTCCACGAGCCGATGACGGTGAGCAGGGCGACCACTCCGACGATCGGCTTCGACAGCGGCAGGATCAGTGCCGTGAACAGCCGCAGGTTGCTCGCGCCGTCGATCCGGGCGGCCTCGATCAGCTCGCGCGGGATCGAGTCGAAGTACCGCTTCATCACCAGCACGTTGAACGCGCCGGCCGCCGACGGCAACCAGACCGCCCAGAAGGTGTTCTGCAGGCTGATCCCGAGCAGCGGCAGCTTCAGCACCGTCATGTAGAGCGGCACCAGCGAGATGACACCGGGCAGGAACAGCGTCGCCAGCACCGCGCCGGTGATGATCGGCCCCCACTTCGGCCGCAGGATGCTCAGCACGAAGGCGCCCGTGGTACACACGAACAACGTCGAGATCATCGAGCCGATCGCGATGAACGCGGTGTTGCCCAGGTACGCGCCGATCTGCACGCGGTTCCAGGCGTCGGGGATGTTCTGCACCTGGATGCCCGAGGGCCACAGCTGCATCGGGCCGCGCACGATGTCCTGACTCGTCGAGACACCGGACTTCAGCAGCCACAGCAGAGGTCCGACACCGGCGATCACCACGCCAATGAACAGCAGCACCTGGATCGCCGGCAACCCGTAGCGGACCGCCGAAACTTTCCGGTCGGCGAAGGAGATGATTCCGCGTTCCGGGGAATTGTCACGGGTCATGTCGTACTCCAGCGGCGGGTGACGAAGTGGTAGATGACCGACAGCACGCACAGCACCCCGGCGAGCAGCACGCTGAGCGCGGTCGCGGCGCCGAAGTCGCCGTTGATGAACGCGTACCGGTAGATCAGCAGCAGGATCGACAGGGTGGCGTTGTTCGGGCCGCCGCCGGTGAACAGGAACGGCTCGGTGAACACCTGGAACGTGCCGATCAGCTGCAGCAGCATCATGATCAGGATGATTCCGCGGATCTGCGGCAGCGTGACGTGCCAGACCCGGCTCCAGATCCCGGACCCGTCCAGCTCGGCCGCCTCGTACAGCTCCGTACGGACGCCGGTCAGCGCCGCCAGGTAGATGATCGAGGTCGCGCCGGCGCCGGCCCAGGTCGCCTCGAGCACGATCGCGGGCATCGCCAGCGACTGCGAGTTCAGCCAGGCGAACGGCCCGATCCCGAACCAGCCGAGGATCGAGTTGAACACGCCCGTCGTACTCGGGTCGTAGAAGAACTTCCACAACAGGATCGCGGCCACCGGCGGTACGACGGCCGGCAGGTACGACAGCACGTTGTAGAGCCAGCCGGTGCGGCGCAACTCGCTGATGAACACGGCCAGGAACAAGGGCACCGGGAAACCGAAGACCAGCGCCAGGAAGGCGAAGTACAGCGTGTTGAGCGCGGCCTGCGGAAGCTGCGGGTCGGTCAGCACGTAGCTGAAGTTCGCCATCCCGACCCACTCCGGCGCCTGGACGAGGTTGTTCTTCTGGAAGCTGAGCACCAGGCCGCGGACGATCGGGCCCCAGGAGAAGTACAGGAAGATCAGCACCAGGGGCACGGCGAACAGGACGGCGCTGAGCCCGCCGGAGCGGTACCAGGTGGTAACACTCCGGCCGGACTTCTGCGTTCTCTGCTGGAACATGGGGCTACCGCGCGAGACGGGCGTCGATCTTCGAGGCGGCGTCGCTCACCAGCTTGTCGATGTCCGCATCCTTCTTCGTCAGCACCTGCTGGACGACCGGATCGAGCAGCGAGTAGACCTCCTGGCCCTTGTTCGACGGCTCGGGCAGCAGCTTCAGGCTCGTGGTCGAGTCGATGTAGCCCTGGAACTGCTTGACCGGGACGTTCACATACGGCTCGCGCCACTTGTTGTATTGGTCGTAGGTCTCCTGGCTCAGCGGCGTGATGCCCGGTCGCCCGACGAAGCCCTTGTCCGCGATCGTGGTCTTCGCGTCCTGCACGGCGAGCGCCTCGGTCGTGTACTTGTCGAACTGGTCGAACTTGATCCACTTCAGCGCCGCGACGACCTCGTTCTTGGTCGCCTTCGGGCTGATCATCTTCAGCGAGCCGCCGGTCAGGGTGCCGTTCGGGCCGCCGTCCTGCGGCAGCGCGCCGTGGCCGTAGTCGGCGGGCTTCATCCCGAAGTTCTTCACGCTCATGTCGTACGCGTCCGGCGCCTGCAGGACCATGCCGATCTTCCCCGCGGCGAAGTCCTGCCGGATCTCCTCCTGGTTGTAGAGGAAGTTGCTGCCCATCGAGTTGTCGGTCCAGCGCATGTCCTTGAGCAACTGCAGCGCCTTCTTGGTCGGCGCGTCGTTGAACGTGCTCTTCTTGCCGTCCTGGCTCTCGACGGTGCCGCCCATGCTGTACGTCATCGTGGTCAGCATCCAGCCGCCGGTGTTGTTCGTGGTCAGCTGCGCGTAGCCGGCCTTGCCGGTCTTCTCGGCGATCTGCTTGGCGTACTGCCGGACCTCGTCCCAGCTCGTCGGCGGCTTGTCCGGGTCGAGACCGGCCTGTGTGAACAGCGCGCGGTTGTAGGCCAGGCCGACCGAAAACACGTCGATCGGGACGCCGTAGATCCGCCCGTTCGCGTCCTGGACGATCTTCAGCACGTTCGGGTTCAGGTCCTTGGTCAGGTCGACCAGCTTCAGCTCGTCGGTGATGTCCGGGAGCTGCTTGTTCGGGATCATGTTGGCCGGCTCGGTGAAGCTGATGTTCATCACCGTCGGCAGCGTGCCGCCGGCCACCTGGGCCTGGAAGGTCTGCGCCTCCCACTTGGTCTCGGTCGACTTCACCGTGATGTTCGGGTACTTCGCCGTGAAGTCCTTGATCTTCTGCTCGAACGCCTTGATGTCGTTCGGCTTGTCAGGGGTCGGGCGGTCGCCGATCGTGATGGTGACCGGCGCCTTCTCGTCGATCTCGCCGCCGGCCGCAGCAGCGCCGCCGGACGACGGGTCCGTCGCCTTCGCGCAGCCGGCCGCCGCGAGCAGCAGCCCGGCCACCCCCAGGGCAGTCCCGTACCGGCCCCACCTGCTCACTCTCGTCATCGGAACTCCTCAGGTTTCCGGATGCCGCCGATGTGCTCTGAGCCACACACCGGCCAGGTCCCGAGTAAGTTAAACCAAGCGTGTTACTAACTCAAGAGCTGGCGCCCAGCTTTTGCCACAACGCTTTCGCAACATGTCGAGCCGCCGGCCCGGACACCGACGTACCAGGGACGAAAGGAGCCAGACATGGCCAACCAGATCGTGCACTTCGAGATCACCGGTACCGATCCCGCCCGGCTGCAGGCGTATTACCGCGGCCTCTTCGGGTGGAGCTTCGAGCTCGGCGACACCGTGTCCGGGAAGGTTTCGGAGCCGGGCCGGTACGGGTTCGTCGACGCCGGGATCGCCGGGCTCAACGGAGGTGTGGGAGGCGGGGCGTCGCTCCGGGCGAAGGTGCTGTTCTACGTCGGGGTGGATGACGTCGAGGCGGCGCTGGGACGGGCCGAGGAGCTTGGTGGACAGCGGGTGTTCGGGCCGGAGGGCGTGCCCGGGAAGCTGGTGGTCGGGCAGTTCACCGACCCCGAGGGCAACCTGATCGGGGTCGCCGGGGCGCAGTAAATCGGGTGCAGGTCGATGGCGCCGGCGGGGAGGATGGGCGCATGAAGCTGCGACCGGCGACCGCTGCCGACCTTCCCTTCCTGCTCGAGATGTTGCTCGAGGCGTGCAACTGGGACGGGACGCCCTGGTACGACGAGGAGAAGGCGCGGGCCGACGACCACGCGTGGCGGTACCTCGACGGCTGGCCGCGCGAGAGCGACTTCGGCGTGATCGCGGAACTCGACGACTCCCCCGCCGGCGCCACTTGGGCCCGTCAGCTCACCGCGGACCGCCCCGGCTACGGGTACGTCGGCGACGACGTACCCGAGCTCACCCTGGGCGTCTCCCCCGCCTTTCGCCGGCGCGGTGTCGCGCGAGCCGTCCTCGCCGAGCTGATCACCCAGGCGCGCGCTGCGTCGTACGAGCGCCTCTCACTCAGCGTCGATCCGGACAACCCGGCCCGCCGCCTCTACGAGTCCCTCGGCTTCCGCAAGACCGGTGTGGTCGGCACCTCGGACACGATGGTTCTCGAGCTCTAGCCGAAGCCGCGGACGCGGAACTGCATGACTCGGTAGGGCCAGCCGTTCGCCGTGTTCCACTGGCTGACGGACAGGTGCAGGTCCGAGAGCGTGGATCCGGGGATGACGTACCCGCCGTACAGCTGGGCGACGTGGTTGCCGTCCTCGGAACCCCAGGCGCCACCGTAGATCAGGGTCTGCCGGTACGCCGTGTAGAGGTTGGACGTCGGCGTGTCCATGATCATGCCGTCGATCCGGTAGTCGCCCGCGTTGAACCAGGTCAGCACCCATTTGCCGCCGAGCGGACGCAGGCTCATCTCGCCGAAGCTCCCGGTCAGGATCGGCGTCGCGGGGTTGCCCCACGCCCAGACGCCGTCGCGGTAACCCCACGGCTCGTACGCCGCCGGGTTCGCGATCTGCTCCTGGCGGACGCGCTTCAGGATGATCGGCTTGTTGCGCTGGAAACCGGTCGAGTAGACGTACACGTACCCGTCGTTCCCGAGCCCCCAGGTCAGCAGCTGGAACATCCCGCCGTCGATGTTCGGGCCGAACTTCGCGCCGGTGTGGTACCAGCTCGCGCCGGAGTTGTCCGACCGCCAGATCTCGGTCCAGACCACGTTGCCGAGCCCCTTGTTGACCATCGCGTGCAGGTACATCGACCCGCCGATGGTGATCACGTCCGACGGCAGCACGGTCGAGAACGTCGGGTTGTCGTGCGGGTAGTCCCACAACTGCTGAGCGGCGTCCCCGCCCACCGCGCCCGACCACTTCACGCCGGTGCCGAGGTTCGAGGTCGTCGACCAGAGCGCAACCGGCGATCGCCACCAACCGCCGCCGACCCGGGCCTCCTCGAACGTGTCGCCGAACATGAACAGCAGACGCCCGTCCGGCGTGCGCGCGGGGATCCCGAGATCCGTGGCCGCCATCCGGAACCGGTCGGTGAGGCCCGGCCCGGTCAGATCGGCGACCTTGTTGGTCAGCACGGCCTGGCTGCCTGCGAAGGCCCGGCCAGGGACGGCGGCCAGCACGCCGGCGCCGAGCGCGCCGCGGAGGAACGTGGATCGCTTCATCATCAGAACTCCCAACGGGGCGGTGGATGGGAAATCGATTTCTGGCTCACCCTCCCGCAGGTCCGATCCGAAGTCAACCCTTGAACCGGGCGCCGAAAGGCGTGGTGCAGCTCACGGTCACACGGGGCAGCGCGCCGGCATCTCTTGGGCATGACGAACACGACAGCGCTCATCACCGGCGCGAACAAAGGACTGGGTTACGAAACGGCTCGCCGGCTCGGCGAGATGGGATGGAAGGTCTTCCTCGGCGCACGCGACGAGCACCGAGGGCGAGAGGCCGCAGGCAAGCTTGCCGCGGACGGCATCGACGTCGTCTTCGTCCAGCTCGACGTCACCTCCGACACCTCGGTGGCCGGCGCGCTGGACGCCGTACGGCGGCACACCGAGCACCTCAACGTACTGGTCAACAACGCCGGCGCACCCGGACAGGTGATCCACCCGTCCGAGGCTTCCGCCGACGAGCTCCATGCCGTGTACGACGCGAACGTCTACGGACCGGTGCGGGTGACGCGGGCGTTCCTGCCGTTGCTCGAAGCGGCGGACAACCCGCGGGTGGTGATGGTGTCCAGCGCCGGCGGCGCCTTCAGCGTCGTACAGGACCCGGAGCAGCCGGTCTCGAAGATGCACGAGCTCGCCTACAGCTCGTCCAAGGCGGCGCTGAACATGCTCACCGTCCGGTACGCGCAGGCGCTGCCGGGCATCAAGTTCAACGCCATCACCCCGGGCGAGGTCGAGAAGCAGACATTCGCCGCCACGGACATGAACCAGCACAAGGGTCAGCTGACCGTCACCGAAGGCACCGACTCGATCATCCGGCTGGCGACGATCGGCCCGGACGGCCCGACCGGAACCTTCGAGGACCGGCTGGGACCGATCGCCTGGTGATCAGTCCTTGCCGGTCGCTACCGGGCGGGTGGGGTCGGTGATCCACTCCGACCAGCTGCCGATGTAGACGGCGGCTGGGATGCCGGCGGATTCCAGTGCGAGGGCTTCGTGGGCGGCGGTGACACCGGAGCCGCAGTAGACGGCCACGTCGGCGCCCTCCGTGACGCCCAGCGCGGTGAACCGCTGGCGGAGCTCGGCGGGCGTCCGGAAGTGCCCGCTCTCGGTGACGTTGGCGCCGGTCGGCGCGTTCACCGCCCCCGGGATGTGCCCGGCCACCGGATCCATCGGCTCCACCTCCCCCGCAAACCGCTCCGGAGCCCGCGCATCCAGCAGAATCCCCTTCGCGGCCACCGCGGCGGCCCCTTCAGCGTCGAGAACAGGAATATGCCCAGGAGTCGCCACGAACCCACCTGGCACACCTGGCACACCTCCTGACGGGACCTCGGTCGTCAGGTGTTCGCCGGCGGATTGCCAGGCGGCGCGGCCGCCGTCGAGGACTCGGACGTCGGTGAGGCCGAAGTAGCGGAAGGTCCACCAGGCGCGGGCGGCCGACATGGCGTTGTTCGCGTCGTAGACGACGACGGGGGTGTCGGCGGAGGTGATGCCGAGGCGGGCGAAGGTGGCTGTCACGGTGGTTGCGGTGGGCAACGGGTGACGGCCGGGGCCAGGCGGGGCGGCGAGCTCGGTGTCGAGGTCGACGAAGTACGCCCCGGGCAGGTGACCGGCGTCGTACGCCTCCTTGCCGGGCGGACCGGCCAGGTTCCACGTCACGTCGACCAGCACCGGAGCGGTCTCCAGTGCACGCAGCTCGTCCACAGTGATCAACGGGCTCATGACGCAGCTCCTCCGAACGGCAGGACTTCGGGTGACAGGGTGGCCCGGGCGCGGGCCTGGGTGAGGCGCCGGCGGTGGTGCCGGCGGCAGAGCACCTCGTACGCGACCTCGTGGTCCCGTGTCACGATGTCGCCCACCACCAGCTGCTCGCCCTCGGTCACCATCTCTCCACCGATCGTACGGGCGTTGTGCGTGGCCCGTTCACCGCACCAGCACAGCGCCTCGACCTGGAGCAGTTCCATCCGGTCGGCGAGCTCGACGAGCCGCGCCGACCCCGGGAACAGCGACGCCCGGAAGTCGGTCAGGATGCCGAAGCAGAACACGTCGATCTGCAGCTCGTCGACCAGCCGCGCGAGCTGCTCGATCTGCAGCGGGCTGTAGAACTGCGCCTCGTCGCACACCACGTAGTCGATCCGGCCGCCGTGGGTCAGCTCGCCGACGACGTAGTCCCAGAAGTCGAACTCGGTCCGCACCTCGACCGCGTCCGCGGACAGCCCGAGCCGCGACGAGAGGACCGACTCCCCCGCCCGGTCGTGGCTGGTGAAGATCCTGCCGAGCCTCCCGCGTGCCTTGTGGTTGTGATCCATCTGGAGTGCCAGGGTCGATTTCCCACAGTCCATCGTCCCGGTGAAATACAGGAGCTCCGCCACGGGCGAACATCCTGCCAAGTCAGAGGGCCGCACCGCACTCCGGGGTGTGTCGGAGGGGTGGCTTGGGTTCTGGGCCCCGGTTCAGCTTGAATGGATCGTGCGCAAAGCTCTGCTCGTCGTCCTCGTGGCCGTCCTGACGGTCGCCTCCGCCACCCTTCCGGCCGGTGCCGCGCCGGTCCGGTCCGAGGCGGGTCTGCGGGCGTACTTCGTGATCACCGCCCCCGGGCAGACCGGCAAGGTCACCGACGCCATCACGCAGAACGGCGGCACGGTCTACGCGACGTACGACGCGATCGGCGTGATCGTCGCGCACTCGGCGACGGCCGGTTTCGCGGACCAGTTGCGCGGTGTCGACGGTGTCGAGAAGGCCGGCGCCACCCGGACGTCGGACCTGCCCGCGGACGTGGCGAACCCGGCGATCCCGCAGGCGGTCCCGGAGACCCAGACGACGCAGGCCGAGACCGACCGCTCCGACATGACCCAGATCGGGGCGGACCGCGCCTGGGCGAAGAACCCCGGCTCGAAGAACATCACCGTCGGCGTGCTCGACACCGGCGTCGACGACCTGCACCCGGACCTGAAGCCCAACTTCGACGCGACCCGGTCGGCGTCGTGCGCGTACGGCAAGGTCGACACCCGGCCCGGCTCGTGGCGGCCGGTCGGCGAGCACGGGACGCACGTGGCCGGCACGATCGCCGGTGCGAAGAACGGGATCGGCATGATCGGGGTCGCGCCCGGTGTGAAGGTGTCCTCGATCCGGGTGGCCGAGGCCGGCAGCCAATTGTTCTTCCCGGAGAACACGGTGTGCGCGTTCATGTTCGCCGCCGACAAGGGCGTGTCGGTGACCAACAACAGCTACTACGTCGACCCGTGGCTGTTCAACTGCCCGAGCGACAAGGACCAGGACGCGATCGCGGAGGCGGTCCGCCGCTCCGTCGCGTACTCCGACAGCAAGGGCGTCGTGAACGTCGCCGCGGCCGGCAACGAGGACTACGACCTCGCGAACAAGACCGACGACGTGTCCAGCCCCGACGACTCGACCGCGACCGACCGCGCGGTCACCAACGACTGCATCAGCCTGCCGACCGAGCTCCCGAACGTGACCGTGGTCGCGTCGGTCGACCCGACCAGCGCGAAGTCGCCGTTCTCGAACTTCGGCGACAACAAGATCAACCTCGCCGCCCCGGGCCAGGCCGTGTACTCGACGGTGCCCGGCGGCGGCTACAAGATCCTCGAGGGTACGTCGATGGCGTCGCCGCACGTCGCGGGCGTCGCGGCCCTGATCCGCAGCGCCGACCCGAAGCTGTCGGCGGCCCAAGTCCGGGCCCGGCTCGCCCAGCAGGCCAACGACCTGGCCTGCCCTCCGGCTGCCTCCGGTGAGTGCAGCGGGTCCGCGGGCAACAACTCGTACTACGGCGAGGGCCTTGTCGACGCGGCCGAGGCGGTCGGTGCCGCGGAGGCCCAGCCGCAGGGCGCGATCTCGATCACCGAACCGTCCGAGCAGCTCGGTGTCGGCGGCATCCCGGCGATCCCGCTGCTGATGAAGGGCACCGGCGGCACCGGCGACATCAGCTACTCGGCGACCGGTCTGCCGCCCGGCCTGACGATCGACCCGGAGCGCGGCTGGATCACCGGCGTCCTGACCCCTGGCGCCGGTCGCTACAAGGTCACCGTCACCGCCCGCGACGGCGAAGCGAAGACCGCCAGCACGAGCTTCTTCTGGGACGTCTGGAGCTTCTAATAGCCCGCGTCGACGAGGAGCGGGATCTCCATCTCGTCCGCGGTCAGTGAGCCGTGCAGGCCGATCAGCCCGGCCTCTTGCGCGGCGCGCTTGCTCGCGACCAGCGCGACCGGTCCTAGCGTCGCCACAATGACATCTCCGAGTCGTGGCGTCACCCGGTCCTCGACGAGCGGGCCGAACCAGCCGCGCGCGATCGCCTCGGAGCGCGGGAGCACCAGCGCCTTCTCGCCGAGCCGCTCCCGGTAGACGGCGAGGACATCGGCCTCGGCGCCGGGCACGCAGTACAGGTGCCGGAACCGCGACTCGCCGCCGACGAGGGACACGCCCTCGGTCAGTGCGGGCTCGAGGTCCAGGTCGACGCGGTGCTCGGGTGCGACATCGACCATGCCGTGGTCGGCGACAACGACGAGCACGGCGTCCCGGGGCAGCGCCGACCGCACCTGCTGCGCGAATGTGTCGGCCGCGGTCAACTCCTTCTGCCACTGCCAAGAGTCGCAGCCCTGCTGGTGGCCGATGTAGTCCAGCTGCGAGTCATACACGTAGACCAGCGACGACTGGCCTTCCCGGCTCGCGAACCGGGTGGCGTCCAGGCGGTCCTCGACCGTGTCGGCCCCGCGGTGCGCACTCCCCCGGAACGCGGCGGCCGTCAGCCCTGAGCTGTCGAACCGCGACTTGCTGACGTTGCGCGTGGCGACGCCCGCCGCCGCGGCGCGGTCGAAGACCGTCCCGTGCGGCTGCCAGCGGCGGGGATCCACCGGGGCGTCCCAGGCCAGCGCATTCAGCAGCGCGCCGGTCTCCGGGACGATGGACGTGTAGCCGACGATGCCGTGCGCGCCCGGCGGCAGCCCGGTGCCGAGGCTCGTCAGGCTGACAGCGGTCGTCGACGGCACACCGGCGGTCAGGCTGCGGCCGGCCGGCATCAGCGACGACAGGTACGGCGCGGCGTCGCCGTAGCGCTTCAGGAGGTTCCAGCCGAGGCCGTCCAGCAGCAGAACGGCATACCGCGAGGCGGGTGGCAGGTCGAGCAGATTCGCCTCGCCCGGCACCGACAGCGCGCCGGCCACCGAGGGCAGGACGTCGGCGAGCGCGCCACCGCCGTACTGCGGGGCAACCGGCAGGATCACGGCATTACCTGCTGGTCGCGAACGAGAGGGCCTTCGCGAACTCGAGCACCTGCTGGATGCCCGCCGGGCCGTCGGCCGCGGCGCTGATCCGCAACGAGATGTCGTCGGCGGCGACGGACCCGGTGTAGCCGTGGTCGGCCTCGCAGTTCGGGTCGGCGCAGACGGCCGGCTCCAGGTCGATCCGGTTCACCATGCCCCAGCCGATGGTCAGCACGACCTCGCCGCTGCCCGCCACCGCGGGATCGGCCTTGCCGGTGGCGTAGCCGGCCGGGTTCGGCACGACGCGGTTCACGACGACGGCGTTCACCCGGTGCAGCGGGATCGCCTCGGTCGAGGTCGACGCATACGGCGCGCGGATCAGCTCGTCGGCCGCGTGCTCGTCGGTGTGGCCGACGATCAGCCGGGACGGGGTGAGCGCCAGGATCGTGATGTGCCGCCGGACCTCGTCCCGGTCGAACGTCGGCTCGTGCTGCAGCACGTAGGCCCGGATCGGCTCGCCGGCGATCGCCACCTCGAGCGAGTCGGTCACCACGTCGGGGTAGTAGCCGCACCGATCGATCGCCGCGCGCAGGTCGGCGGACGCATCGGTGAGCTCCGGTGCATTCAGGTCACGCATGCCCTCATCCTTGCACGACCGTGCCCCGGAGCGTTTCACCCAACACCTGCACCTGTGGACAACCGCGATCAGTTCGCACTTGCCTTCCGCAGCACGGGTGCACCGGCCGTACCGGCGAGCGTGACCAGGACGAGGCCCGCGACGACCTGTCCGAGCAGCAGCAAGACACCGGAACTCCCGCCGGTCATCACCTTTCCGCCGCTCAACGCCAGCCCGCACAGCGCGCCGAACCCGACGACGGGCAGACCGACCCCCACGACAGGTACGACGGCCGCCAGCCGCGCGGCCCGCTCGATCACCGACAGCGGCACACCCGAGCGCCGCAGCGCCCGTGCGGGAGCCGCCTGGTCCAGCGCCGTACCGACTGCGCCCGCGGCAGTCGAGGCGGCCACGGTGAGGAACACCAGCGACAACAGCAATGCCACACCGATCCGCATGTCGTTGAAGCTCGGGTCGTCCTTACCGGGCGGCATGAACACCGAGATGAAGCCGGTGACGAAACCGGACAGCACGAGCGCGGCCACGGGCCGGAAGGCGCCCTTCGGGTCGTCGACCAATCGCCGGCCGGCCAGCAACATGACCGGACCGTTCGCCGCCTTCGCCATTGCCTTGCCGACCAGTTGCACCGCCCATGGTCCGATGATGCGCACGGCGAGTGCGGCGAACCCGACCCCGATCAGCAAGGGCAGAACGGCCGCCTGCATGCCGTAGTACGCCAGGATCACCGGGCCGATGATCAGGAGCCCCAGCCGCAGCACGCTGAGGCCCTTGCGCGTCTGGCCGCGTACGACGCCCAGTGGGGTGATGCTGACGCGCCCGAGCCCGATCAGCGCGCTGATCACGGACAGAACGGGTACGGCGGCGAGTACGACGAGCACTGTCCACCACTGGACGGTGATGTCGCCGACGTACCAACGGCCGCCGCCGAGCGGGATCCGCG
Source organism: Kribbella sp. NPDC004138 (assembly GCF_053603655.1). Lineage (NCBI taxonomy): Bacteria > Bacillati > Actinomycetota > Actinomycetes > Propionibacteriales > Kribbellaceae > Kribbella > Kribbella sp. NPDC004138. Next base: position 92,270 of record NZ_JBSGFZ010000003.1, on the reverse strand, counting down.
CGATCAGCGGACTCAGGACCGTGTAGCCGACCAGGCCGACGACTGCACCGGCCAGACCGAGCACGGCTTGTTCTACTGCGCTCAGCCAGAGCACCTGGGTCCGAGTGGCACCGGCGAGACGCAGTGCGGCCAGCCGGTGCTCGCGACGCTTCGCCGCGACACCAGCGGCCTGTCCGACGAGGCTGAGGATCGGGAACAGCACCAGGGTGATGCCGAACGCCACTGCGATGAGCAGGCCGAGCATGCGACTGTCCCAGACCTTCTCGTGCCAGCTGCTCACGTACTGCGGGTGCTCGTCGGCGGGGATCGTTTCGACGCCACGGATGACGATGAACTCCTCCGGCGACGACAGTCCCTTGTCGCTGATCACACCGGTCGGCTTGTCGACGCCGTACTCCTTGCTGAGGCTGGACCAGCGCTTCGCGACCTCCGGGGACACGAAGACCTCTCCGGCCTTGGGTGTGTGGTCGAGGCCGGGCGGCGGCGCCAGCTCGTTGGGCTTGAGCGTGGCCAGTTCGAGGACTGTGAGGCGGTGGCCGTCAACGCGCTGGTCGTCGTCGAGCTTCATCGTTCCGATGGCGGTCGCCGGATCGGCCTTGTCGCCGCTGCGCCACCCGATCCGCTCGGAACGCTGCGACAAGCCGAGCGATCCGGCGATCAGGAACGTGACGAGCAGCGCGACCACCGCGGTCGCCCCGAACGCGGCCAAGTTCGCGGCGCGCCCGCCCGGCCCCGGCCGCCGTACGAACCGCAGCCCCAGGTCAGTCATCGGGTTCACGGCCGCACCCCCGGCCCGAGCGGTCCGGCCGTCGGAGCGAAGCCGGTCCCGTCGCTGACGCGGCCGTCGACGATGTGGAGGGCTCGGTGGCAGCGAGCGGCAACCGCGTTGTCGTGGGTGACGACGACTACCGCGGCGCCGCGGTACGTGGCCGCGCCGACGAGCAGGTCGATGACCTGGGAGCCGGTGGCGGCGTCCAGCGCGCCCGTCGGCTCGTCGGCGAACACCACTTGCGGCTCCCCGACCAGGGCCCGCGCGATGGCGACCCGCTGGGCCTGACCGCCGGACAGCTCACCGGGTCGACGGCCCACCTCGGCAGCGAGCCCGACCTGGGCCAGCGTCGTACGCGCCCGTCCGATCGCCTCATGCCGGCTCAGACCGTCGACCATGAGCGGAAGGGCGACGTTCTCGTCCGCGGGGAGCTCGGCGAGCAACTGGTTGTCCTGGAACACGAAGCCGAGACGACGGCGGCGCAAAACCGTCCGGGCCGCGTCGTTCAGCTGGTCGACACGTTCGCCGCCCAGCCACACCTCGCCCTGGTCCGGCGTGAGGATGCCGGCGAGCACATGCAGCAGGGTGGTCTTGCCGTTACCGCTCGGGCCCATGACCGCGAGCGCTTCGCCGGACCGGACAGCGACGTCGACACCGGCCAGGCCGACCACGCTGCCGTAGTGCTTGACCAAGCCGTGACCGCTGAGCACGACCTGGGGCTGGGGACTCTGAAAGTTCATACCGCAGAGCCTTCCGGGAACGGCGACGGCGATCGTCGGCCCGCGGACCGGTCTTGCCGTCGTCTTCCGGCGCCTTTCGACTGTGCGGCGTACGACCCAGGTCGTACGTCAGTCGGTCCGAAACGCCGACGGGTAGGCGTCGCGGTAGCTCGGGATCGAGCCCGCCGGCGTCTGCACGGACTCGGCGTTGAGCATCGCGTGCACGATTGCCCGCGACAGGGTCCGCGCGCCGGCGGCGAACAGGGTCTCCAGCTGACCGATCGCGGCCGGATCGGTCACGCCCAGCCGCGGCTCGCCGGCCGCACCCGTCGACAGCGCGAAGATGCTGTCGCCGTCGACCAGCGTGTGGATCGGGTCGATGGCCCGGGCCAGACCGTCGTGCGCGATCATCGCCATCCGTTGCGCGGCGGCCTTGTCCAGCGGTACGTCGGTGGCCAGGACGGCGATCACGGTGTTCATCGAGGGCCCGGGGATCAGGTTGCGCCCGGGCGCGGCGGGCGGCGGCGGCTCGACCGGTGTCCGCAGGTGACCGAACTCGGCGCCGAGGCCGAGGCGGGCGCCGTACAGGTTGCCGCCGGCATCCACTGTGGAGCCGGCCGCGTTCACGATCACCAGCGCGCCGACCGTCGTCCCGTCGTCGAGCCGGACGCTCGCGGAACCGACACCGCCCTTCAGGGACCGGGCCCGGGCGCCGGCTCCCGCGCCGTGGTTGCCGAGGGCAACCGGTCCGTCGGTGGCGGCGTCGAATGCGTCCGCTCCCCAGGACGGCTCCGGGCGGGCCTTGAAGTCGCCGCCGCGGGCGAGGTCGAAGATCACCGCGGCCGGCACGATCGGCACCACGTCGTACTCGCCCTGGCCGACCCGGACGCCTTCGCCGCGCTCCTCGAGCCGGTGCATCACGCTGCCCGCGGTGTCGAGCCCGTACGCGCTGCCGCCGGTCAGGACGACCGCGTTCACCCCGCCGTTGGAGTTCACCGGTGCGAGCAGGTCGGTCTCGCGGGTGCCGGGCGCGCCGCCGCGGACGTCGACGCCGGCGACGGCCGTCCCGGGGGCGTAGACGACCGTCGTACCGGTCAGGTACGGCGGGTCGACGCGCTCGACCTGGCCGACCAGGATTCCGGGGACATCGGTGATCGCGTTGTGCGGACCAGGTTGCATGCCGACGATCTTAAATCCGGTTGCGGGCCGCACTAGCGTGAAGGCATGAACGCCGATCAGCTCTGTGGTCTGCTGGCCGAACCGTCGAGGTTGCGGACGTACTCCGCGATCGTCCTCGGCGCCTCCACTCCCGAGCAGGTCGCCGGGAGCACGGGGCTCGCAGCGCCGGTCGTGGCGAAGGCGTTGCAGCGGCTGACCAAGGGCGGGCTGATCGCGGCGAGCCGGGACGGATTCACGGCCGACGAGGGCGCGTTCAAGGACGCCGTGCGGGACAGCCGGCCGGAGTGGGTGCCGCTCGATCCCGACCCGGCGCGGGACAACGTGCTGAAGTCGTTCATCCGCGACGGGCGGTTGACGCATTTCCCGACGTTCCCGGACAAGTACCGGGTCGTGCTCGAGTACATCGTGCAGGACTTCGAGACCGGCCGCGCGTACCCCGAGCCCGAGGTCAACGAGATCCTCAACCGCCGGCACCCGGACCACGCCGCCCTCCGCCGCGGTCTCGTCGACGCCCGGCTTCTCAGCCGGAAGAACAGCATTTACACCCGCTCGGCCTGAGCTGGGTGGCAGCTCGACAGGACGTATCCGCCCACGACGCCGGATCGCCGGTGCCGCTGAGCGTGAACTCGGGCAGGCCGGCCGGACACGTCCTGTCGAGCTGCCACATCAGGTGAGGCGGCGGGCGGGCGTGTCCTGCCTGGGCTTTTCGTTCGGGGCGATGCGGACTCTCGTGTCCAGCACGGTGGCGCCCTGGGCGGAGACCAGGACCGAGCGGAGGTCGAGGCGGACCACCTCCTCGAGGTCGAGGGTGAGCCTTGAGACGCGGTGCAGGAGGTTCTCGATGGCGGAGATGTCCACCGGGTCGGAGCCGCGGTAGCCGTACAGCAGGGGGGCCGCCTTGACCTCGCGGACCATCTCGGCCGCGTCCCGCGTGGTCAGCGGCGGCATCCGGTACGAGCGGTCGCCGAGCAGGTCGGTGGCCACACCGGACAGACCGAACGTGACGACCGGCCCGAACGACACGTCCTCGATCGTCGAGATCACCACCGGCACGCCGGGCGGCGCCATCTTCTGGACGACGAACTGCGCCCGCCCCGGGTCCGACGCGACCCCGAAGGTGTGGGTCATCTCGGCCCACGCCGCGCGCATGTCGTCCTCGTCGTGGATGTGCCGCCAGATGTCGGCGAGGTCCGGCCGCATCCGCCACTGCTCCGCGGTCGCCTTCAGGATCACCTCGAAACCGAGGTCCGCGGCCCGGTCGACCGCCTCGTCGGCGCTCAGCACCGGGAAGGCCGGCAGCACCGAGATTCCGTAGAAGCTCAGCAGCCGCTGCCGATCGGCGTCGTCGAGGTCCGCGCCGCCCGGGTGCCGCTGCAGGAACTCCGCGACGAAGTCCTCTCCCCCGGCGGTGTCGATGTCCGGCAGGTCCGGGATCCGGCTGTCCGAGCGGCGCCGCCACTCGGCGTACTGCGTCGCCTTCGCGAGCGCGCCGACGGCGTACTGCGGGTTGAGGAACGACGGGATCGAGCCGCGGGCCGCGCCGCCGTCCTCGTCCGGCACCCGCAGCTGTTCGGGCACGCTGCGGGAGGCGAGGAACGTCGACACCACGGGCTTGTCCGAGCCCGCGGCGGCCGCGGCGAGCACCTGTGCGACCTCGCCGCCGTTCGACTGCACCGGCGGTGTGTAGATCACCACGACCGAGTGCACCTTGTCGTCGGCGAAGACCTCCGACAGCGCGAGCCCGAAGTCCGACGCGGTCGCGTCGGGGCTCAGGTTCCGCGGCTCGCCCGCCACGTCCAGGCCGCAGCCGGCCATGGTGTCGAGCGCGAGCAGGGTCAGCGCGTCGGAGTTCGAGACGATCGCGACCCGGCGGCCCTTCGGCAGCGGCTGGTGCGCGAGCAGCTGGGCGACGTCGAACAGCTCGCCGGTGGTGTCCACTCCGATCAGGCCGCTCTGCCGGAACATCGACTCGATCGTGGCCGGCGGCAACTGGCTGCGCCTGACCAGCTGCCCGACCGGCACGCCCTGGGTCGCGCGGCCCGATTTCAGCGCGATCACCGGCTTGCGACCGGCCAGCCGCCGGGACACCCGGCTGAACTTGCGTGGGTTGCCGAGCGACTCCAGGTACAGCAGGACGACCTCGGTGGCTTCGTCGGAGTACCAGAACTGCATCAGGTCGTTGCCGGACACGTCGGCCCGGTTGCCGGCCGAGACGAAGCTCGACAGGCCGAGGCCACGACCGACCATGTCGGCCAGGATCGGTACGCCGAGCGCGCCGGACTGGCAGAAGAACGCCACCCGGCCCTTGCTCGGCATCAGCGGTGACAGCGTCGCGTTCAGCGAGACGCCGCTCGCGGTGTTGATCAGCCCGAGCGCGTTCGGCCCGATCACCCGCATGCCGTACGAGCGGGCGAGGCCGACGAGGTACCGCTGCCGTTTGCGCCCCTCGTCGCCGATCTCGGCGAACCCGCTCGAGACCACGACCAGCCCGCGCACCCCCTTGGCGGCACAGTCCAGAACGACGTCCGCGACCATCTCCGCCTTGACCGCGACCACCGCGAGGTCGACCGTGCCCTCGACGTCCCGGATTGTCGGGTACGCCGGGACGCCCTCGATCTCTGTACCGGGACTGGCCTTCGTATCGGTGTTCACGGCGTACAACCGGCCCGGGAACCCGCCGTCGCGGAGGTTGCGCAGCAGCGCGTTGCCGATCGTGCCCTCGCGGCGGCTCGCGCCGATCACCGCGACGCTCTGCGGCGTCAGCAGCCGCGCGATCGACAGCGCCTCGGAGCGCTGCTCGCGGGCCTGCATCACCCCGAACGACGTGTCGGTCGGCGCGATGTCGAACTCGACCATGATCACGCCGTCCTCGAACTCCCGGGCGACCTTGTAGCCGGCCTCGGTGAAGACCGTGATCATCTTCCGGTTGTCGGGCAGCACCTCGGCGACGAAGCGGTGGATGCCGTTCTCGCGGGCGGCCTGGGCGAGGTGCTCGAGGAGCAGCTGGCCGAGCCCGCGGCCCTGGTGCGCGTCCTCGATCAGGAACGCGACCTCCGCCGTCCGGCGGCCGGTGCCCTCGTAGCGGCCGACGCCGATCATCTCGTCACCGACGGTCACGATCAGCGCCAGGCGCTGGTGGTAGTCGACCTGCGTGAACCTCGCCACATCCCGCTCGGACAGTTCGGGATACGGGGCGAAGAAGCGGTAGTACTTCGACTGTTCGGACACCCGGGCGTAGAACGCCACCAGCAGGCCCGCATCGGCCGGGGCGATCGGGCGCAGGTGCGCGGTCGCGCCGTCCCGCAGGACGACGTCGGCCTCGTACTCCGCCGGATAGCCGTCCGGCAGCTGCTGGTCATACTGGTCCGGCACCTGGCAAGCGTACTCAAACCCACCCGGCGGAGGTGATGAATTTGGTCGAGCGGATCGCGCCCGTGCTGGTGTTCCTGATCGCGGTGACCGTCATCGCCGAGCTGGCCGACCAGGCCAAGGTCTTCGACGTCGCGGCCCGCGAGGCGGCGCACCTGGCGCGCGGCCGGGTGTGGCGGCTCTGGCTGCTCGTCGTCGCGCTCGCCACCGGCCTCACGATCGTGCTGTCGCTCGACACCTGCGCCGTGCTGCTGACACCGGTCGTGCTCTCGATGGCCCGCCAGCTCGACATCCCGCCGAAACTCTTCGCGTTCACGACCGTCTGGCTGGCCGGGACGGCGTCGCTCCTGCTGCCGGTGTCCAACCTCACGAACCTGCTCGCCTTGCATCCGTTCCGCCAACTGGACGTCAGCTACCTGTCGGTGAGCTGGCGCCCGGCCATCGCGGCGATCGCGATCACCGTAGCGGTGCTCGCGGTGCTGTTCCACCGCGACCTCCCACGCCGGTACCTCGTCCCGCCGACGCCTGCGGTCGACGACAAGGTCCTGTTCTGGGGCTCCGCGGCCGTCTGCCTGCTGCTCGGCCCGGCGTTCGTCTCGGGTATCGAGGTCGCGTGGCCGGCGAGCATCGGGGCAGTCGTCCTGGTCGTGCTCTTCGCGGTCCGGCGGCGCAGCGTGCTCAGGTGGTCGCTGATCCCGTTCAAGCTCGTCGGCACCGTCGTGGTGCTGTTCACCGTCGTCGGCTTCCTGAGTTCACACGGGCTCGAGGACATCCTGCGCCGCATCGCCGGGACCACCTCCGAGCTGCGGCTGAGCGCGACCGCCGCCCTCGGGGCGAACCTCTTCGACAACCTCCCGGCGTACCTCGCCATGGAGCCGGTCGCCTCGGACAGCCCGCACCGCCTGCTCGCGCTGCTCATCGGCGTCAACTGCGGCTGCCTGCTGACCCTGTGGGGATCGCTCGCCACACTCCTGTGGCGAGCGCGCTGTGACGCCGCCCGGGTCGACATCTCGTGGTGGTCGTTCCTGTGGCGCGGACTGATCCTCACGCCACTCGTCGTGACTGGAGCCGTTCTCGCGCTGAATGGGTAATGTGCGACTCATGGCGACGGAGCAGAGCACTTCGGAGGTCACCCGGGAGTTCCGGGCCGCGCGGGACTTCCTGGTGGCGCATCGCGACGACTACGAGACGGCGTACCGGGACTTCCGGTGGCCGGCGTTCGAGCGGTTCAACTGGGCGCGCGACTGGTTCGACGCGCTCGCCGTCGAGCAGCCCGAGGTGGCGGCGCTGACGATCGTCGAGGAGGACGGCGAGGTCAACCGGCGGACGTACGCCGAGATGGCCGAGCGGTCCCGTCAGGTGGCCGGCTGGCTGACCGAGGCCGGCTTGCGGCCGGGCGACCGCGTACTCATCGTGCTGGGCAACCAGGTCGAGCTGTGGGAGACCATGCTCGGCTGCATCCGGGCTGGGGCCGGCATGATTCCCGCGACCACGCTGCTCACCGACGCCGACCTCGCGGACCGGATCACCCGCGGCAACGTCCGCGCCGTCGTCACCAGCGGCGCCGACGCCGGCCGGTACGCCGGGATCGCGGACCACTGCATCCGGGTGGCCGTCGGCGAGCCCGCCGAGGGGTGGCTGCACTACGCCGACTCGCTGACCTACGACGGCCCGGTTCCCAGGGTCGACACCGCGGCCGACGACTCGCTGCTGCTGTACTTCACGTCCGGTACGACGAGTCAGCCGAAGCTGGTCGAGCACACGCAGGTCAGCTACCCGGTCGGTCATCTCTCGACGATGTACTGGATCGGTCTGCAGCCCGGCGACGTCCACCTGAACGTGTCGTCGCCCGGCTGGGCGAAGCACTCGTGGAGCAACGTCTTCGCCCCGTGGAACGCCGGCGCCACCGTCTTCCTCTACAACTACACACGGTTCGACGCCGAGAAGATGCTGCAGGTGTTGCAGGAGTACGTCGTCACCACGTTCTGCGCACCGCCGACGGTGTGGCGGATGCTGATCCAGGCCGACCTGTCCGCGGTCGATGTCCAGATCCGCGAGTGCATCTCGGCCGGCGAGCCGCTGAACCCCGAGGTGATCGAGCAGGTCCGGGCCGCCTGGGACGTCACGATCCGGGACGGGTACGGCCAGACCGAGACGACCGCACAGATCGGCAACCCGCCCGGCCAGCCGGTGAAGGTCGGCTCGATGGGCCGCCCGCTGCCCGGGTACAGCATCGCGCTGATCGACCCGGCGACCGACGAGATCGGCGACGACGGCGAGATCTGCATCGAGCTGGCGCCCCCGCCGGTCCCGCTGATGCGCGGCTATCGGGACGCCGACGCGATGACCGCTGAGGTGATGCGGAACGGGTACTACCACACCGGCGACGTCGCGAGCCGGGACGAGGACGGCTACATCACCTACGTCGGCCGCTCCGACGACGTGTTCAAGGCCAGCGACTACCGCATCTCGCCGTTCGAGCTGGAGTCGGTGCTGATCGAGCACCCGGCGGTCGCCGAGGCCGCCGTCGTGCCGTCGCCCGACCCGGTGCGCCTCGCCGTACCGAAGGCGTACGTCGTGCTCGCGGCCGGGCACGAGCCGTCCCGGGAGCTGGCCGGCGAGATCCTCGCGTTCTGCCGCGAGCACCTGGCGCCGTACAAGCGGATCCGGCGGCTCGAGTTCGCCGAGCTGCCGAAGACGATCTCGGGCAAGATCCGCCGGGTCGAGCTGCGCGCGGACGAGGCGGCGAAGGTGGAGAGCGGGACCGGCGGCCAGACGTACGACGAGTCCGACTTCCGGTAAGTGTCCTTCCACACCGGGCTCGGCTGGGCCGCCGTCGTCGTCCTGCCGCTGCTGATCGCGCTCGGCGTCGGGGCGTCGCGGTACGCCGGGCTGCGGCACGACAAGGGCATCGTCACGGCGGCGTTGCGCGCTGTCGTGCAGCTCGCCGCGGTCGGGGCCGTCGTCGGGATCGCGCTGCAGCACACCCTCGGCGCGATCGCGTTCGTCCTGCTGATGTTCGTGGTCGCGACGGTGACGAGCACCCGGCGGGTCCAGCACACCCTGCGCGTCCCCCGCCAGTGGGCGTACTGCGCGGCGTCGATCGGCGGCGGCGCGTTCGTCGTACTGCTGCTGCTGATCCTGCCCGGTGTCGTCCCGCGGAACCCGGCGAGCATCCTGCCGATGGGCGGGATCATCGTCGGCGGGGCGATGACCGCGACCACCCTCGCCGGCCGCCGGGTGCTCAGCGAGTACCGCAACCGCTACGGCGAGTTCGAGGCGGGACTGTCGATCGGGCTGCTGCAGCGCGACGCGTTCAAGCTCGTCGCCGGGCCGGTCGCGGGTGACGCGTTGCTGCCCGCGCTCGACCAGACCCGGACCGTCGGCCTCGTCACGCTGCCCGGCGCGTTCGTCGGCATGGTCCTCGGCGGCGCCTCACCAACACAGGCGGCCGCGCTCCAGCTGGTCGTCCTGATCGGGCTGGTGGCCGCCGAGGCGCTGGCGATCCTGGTCCTCACCGAGCTGCTGTCGCGCTCGGCCCTTCCGGACGGGCGTACCGTTTCCCCATGAACGACGACAAGAGCATCTTCAGCCGGATCGACGAGCTGGTGTCGGAGGAGCACGAGCTGCGCTCCAAGCACGCCGCGGGACAGGTCGACAACGCCGACGAGCAGACCCGGCTCCGGGCGCTCGAGGTCGAGCTGGACCAGTGCTGGGACCTGCTCCGCCAGCGCCGCGCCAAGCGCGAGTTCGGCGAGAACCCCGACTCCGCGCAGGCCCGCTCGAGCGACACCGTCGAGGGCTACCTGAACTAGAAACCCCTCAGTTTCCCGGGAGTGATCCGGACCAGCACCGAGTAGTCCTGGTGGAACTGGTCCGGAGTCATTCCGAGGCCGGCGATGTCCGCGGCGTACTTCGTGTTGTACGCCGTCAGCGCCGCGCCGTCGATCGGCTCCGCCTCGATCACCGCCGTCCCGGAGATCACGCCCACGTCTCCCCCGGTGTGCGTCGCGTTGAAGTGCACCGCGACCTGCGGATGGGCGGCGATGTTGCGCAGCTTCGCCGTGCCGGGCTGACTGCTGATCAGCAGCTCGTCGTCGTGCCAGAGGAACCACACCGGTGTCGGCGCCGGCGTCCCCGACGGGGCCACGGTGGTCAGCCAGATCACCCGCTCGTCACCCAGCTGCTGTGCGATCCGCCGGCCGAACCCGGTGGAAGTGTCGATCGTGAACATCGGTGCCCTTCAGGAGGTCGGTGTCAGGTGGGGCCGAGACGGCCCCACTCGATCGCCGGGCAGTGATCCATCACCATCGTGAGACCCGCGGCCGTCGTCCGTGCGTAGGCGTCCTGATCCACTACGTCGAGCTGGAACCACACGGCCCGGGCGATGATTCCCACCGCCTGGTCCGCGATCGCCCCGGCCAGCTCGGAGCGCACGAACACGTCCACACAGTCCACCGCGAACGGGATCTCCGCGAGGGTCGCGTACCCCTGCTCGCCGTGGACCGTCTCCGCCGCGGGATGCACCGGCACGATCCGCTTCCTGTGCCCCTGCAGGAACCGCGCCACGCCGTACGCCGCCCGGCTGGTGTTGTTCGAGAGCCCGACCACGGCCCAGGTGTCGCACTCGGCCAGGATCCTGCGGATCGCCTCGTCCATCACTAGCCCCTCAGGTAAGTCAGTACTGCGGACACGCGCCGGTCCAGTCCATCATCCAGCTGCAGCTTCGCGAAGATGTTGCCGACGTGTTTGCGGACGGCGGCCTCGCTCACCACGAGCTGCTCGGCGATCGACGCGTTCACCCGCCCCTCGGCCATCAGCGCCAGCACCTCCAGCTCGCGCGGTGTGAGCGCCGACAGCGGCCCGTCGTTGCGCCGCCGGGCCAGCAGCTGCCGGACCACCTCGGGATCGACCACGGTTCCGCCGTCCGCGACCCGGTCCAGCGACTCGAGGAACTCCGCGACATGGCCGACCCGGTCCTTCAGCAGGTACCCGATGCCGCCGGTCGTTGTCTCGAGCAACGACGAGAGGTAGGCGTCGGCGACGTACTGCGAGAGCACCAGGATGCCGATCGCGGGGAGCTCGGCCCGGATCGCCGCGGCCGCGCGCAGCCCTTCGTCGCTGTGCCCGGGCGGCATCCGTACGTCGGTGATCACGACGTCGGGCGGATCCTTGCGGACGACGGCGAGCAGCGTGTCCCCGTCCCCCACGGTGTCTCGTACTTCGTGCCCGGCGCGATCCAGGATGCTGGCCAGGCCCTCGCGGAGGAGCAGCGAGTCTTCGGCCAGCACGATGCTCAGTCGCCGAGTCGGCACGGGCACTCCATTCGCAGTCGGGTCGGCCCACCGGGTGGGCTACGGACGTCGAGTGTGCCTCCCAGGGCGTCCAACCGGGTCACCAGCCCGGTCAGACCGGTCCCGGCACCGAGTCGCGCACCTCCGACTCCGTTGTCCTGGATCGTGATGACGAGCCGGTCGTGGTCCACCCGGCCGGACACTTCGCACGTGGACGCCCGGGCGTGCTTCGCGACGTTCGCCAGTGCTTCGCTGACGACGAAGTACGCCGCGGCCTCGATCGGGCCGGGCAGGCGCGCCGGGATCGACAGCTGCAGCGTGACCGGCAGCGGCATCCGGTCGGCCACCTCCTGGACGGCAGCCTCGAGCCCGTGATCCACCAGCACGCGCGGATGAATGCCCCGGACCGCGGCCCGCAGGTCCGCCAGCGCCGCCTCCGCCTCGGCGTGCGCCTTCACCACCAGGCGCCGCCCCTCGCCGTCCGGCAGATCCAGCTCGGCCAGGCCCAGCGTCATGGTGAGCCCGACCAGCCGCTGCTGGACGCCGTCGTGCAGGTGCCGCTCGATCCGCACCCGCTCGGTCTCGAACGCGTCGACCAGATCCAGCCGGGAACGGCGCAGCTCGGCGAGATTGCGTTGCAGCTCCTCCTGCCGCGGGCCGAGCATGGCCTTCGCGAGCGAAGCCTGCGCGCCCGCGACGACCCCGATCAGGTACGAGCTGACGACGTAGAACACCGGTCCGAACAGCAGCAGGAACAGCAGTCCTTCCCGCGCCGTGTCCATCGTCCACGGCCCCATCCCCATCTGGTCCCCGTCCGCGATGACCGGCGCCGCGAGCGTCGTCACCAGCACGGTCGCGCTGATCCCGGCGAAGAGGGCACTCAGCGGCCAGACGACGGTGCCCAGCACGAAGCCGTACCCCAGCGCCCGCATCGACGCCTGTTCGCGCCTGCGGAACGTCAGCTTCGCCCGGGCCGTCAGCCCGGCCGGCAGCTTCGCGTGCGGACTCTTGATCCCGTCGATCAGCATCAGCCCGGCCCGCCGCCGCTCCACCGAGCCGATCGCCGCGCCGATCAGCGGGAACGCCGTCAGCATCAGGATCCCGATCAGGATCGGGCTCAGCAGCGCGCTCAGCCCGGCCAGCCCGACCAGGACCACGATCGACACCACACCCATCGGCACGGATGTGAACAAGTACGCATAGCTCCGCCACGGCCACGAGGAGATCAGGTAGCGCGGCGACGCCAACGCGGCCCACACGGTCATGCCTCAACCCTAGGGCGACGGCCGTCCGCCGGGCGGTAGCGTGCGCGCTACTCCAGGTCTCCCGCGCAGGCCACGGCGCGAACCGTCGTACGGCGGTTGGCTGGCACCATGACCGCTACCGCGCCCATGTACACCTCCGCCGCGCCGATCGAGCCGCCTGCTCTGGTGCTGGACGGGATCACCAAGACGTACCGTTCCAAGGCCGGAGCGGTCGACGCGCTGCGCGGGGTGACCTATCACTTCGCGCGGGGTTCGTTCACCGCGGTGATGGGCCCGTCGGGCTCCGGCAAGTCGACGCTGCTGCAGTGCGCGGCGGGGCTCGACCAGCCGACCACGGGGACCGTCGTACTCAACGGAGTCACCCTGCTGGGGCTGAACGAGGTCGAGCTCACGAAGCTGCGCCGGGCGGAGATGGGGTTCGTGTTCCAGGCGTACAACCTGCTGCCGTCGCTGACCGTGTACGACAACGTGGCGCTGCCGCTGCGGCTCACCGGTCGTCGCCCGGCACGCAGCGACGTACTGCGTGTGCTGGAGCAGGTCGGTCTGGACGGGAAGGCGAAGCGGCGGCCGGCCGAGTTGTCCGGCGGGCAGCAGCAGCGGGTCGCGATCGCGCGGGCGCTGATCACCCGGCCGTCGGTGTTCTTCGCCGACGAGCCGACCGGCGCCCTGGACAGCGGCACCAGCCGCCAGGTCCTCGGACTGTTGAGAGAGGCAACCGACCGAGCCGGGCAGACCGTCGTGATGGTCACCCACGACCCGGTCGCGGCGGCGTACGCCGAGCGGGTGCTGTTCCTGTCCGACGGACTCCTCGCCGGCCACCTCGATCGTGCCACGCCCGCGCAGATCGCGGCGGCGATGAGCGAGCTGGAGCGGTGATGTTCTCGCTCAGCCGGCAGACCGTCCGCCGGAACTGGTCGCTGTACGCCGGATCGTTCGTCGCGCTGGCGGTCGGGGTGTTCCTGCTCGGGCTGGCCGCGACCGCGACGGCCGCGACGATCGCGTATCGCGGACCCGCCTCGGCGAGTATCGCCGTCACCACGCTCGGCGGCGACGGCACACCGCCCGAGCGGGTCAAGGTGCCGCTGTCCGACGCGGACGTGTCCGGTCTGCAGACCGTGCTCAGCATGGTCGGCACGATCTGCGGGTTCATCACGATCTTCGTGATCGCCAGCACGTTCGCGTTCGCCGTCGCGTCGCGGCGGCGCGAGCTCGGGCTGCTGCGACTGATCGGCGCGACGCCGCGGCAGATCCGGCGGATGGTGCTCGGCGAGGCACTCGTCGTCGCGCTCGCCGCTTCGCTCACCGGGGCGTTCTTCGCCCAGCTCGCGACGCCGTTGCTGCTGCGCAAGGCGTCGTACACCGAGCTGGCGCCGGTGAAGCTGGAGCGGGCGTCGCCTTGGGTTCCGCTCGCCATCGCGGTCGGGGCCGGGTTGCTCGTTGCCATGCTGGGCGCCCGTTCGGCGGCGCGGCGGGCGGCGCGGGTCGCACCGGTCGACGCGCTCCGCGAGGCCGCGCTGGAGCCGCCGCGGATCGGGCCGGTGCGGATCGTGTTCGGGGTGGTGTTCCTGGCCGGCGCGATCGCGATGCTGACGCTGATCCGGCCGTCGAGCGGCGAGGGCGCCGTACCGCTCGCGATGTTCACGCCGATGGTGCTGGTGATCGCGCTGACGCTCCTCGCACCCCTCGTCGTGCCGCCTGTGGCGCGCCTTTGGGCAGTCCCCGTCGTGGCGTGGACCCAGGTCTCGGGCCGGTTGGCGCGCAGCAACGTGCTGGCCGCACCGCGCCGGAGCGCCTCCCTGGCCGCCCCCATCCTGGCGATCTCAGCGATCGCCGGCTCGATGGTGCTCAGCCTGAGCTTCGCCGCGGACAGTGCCGAGGCGACGATCCGTGATGCTGTTCGCGCCCCGATCGTGGTCACCGGAGCGCCACCTGCTGACGGCCCCGGGCTGAAAGCGGTGGATGCCGGGCTGCCTGTTCAGCTGGTGCGGGTCGCGGCGGACTACGCGCAACTGGAGGACGCGGAAGGGATCGATCCGGCGATCGCCTCGCAGACGCGGGATCTGCGTGTGCTGTCCGGTGACCTCGGGAAGCTCTCCGGGAACACCGTTGCCGTCAGCAAGGAGATGTCGGGGTTCGAGGGGTATCGGGTCGGGGACGAGGTCTCGGTGGTGTTCCTGGACCGGGCGGCGGTCAAGCTGCGGGTGGTCGCGGTCGTGAAGGACGCGTTCGGGGTGAACCCGTCGTTCCTGATCCCGCTCGACGTCGCGCGTCAGCACTCACCGGGCGCGCAGGTCGAGCGCAGCTTCGTGCTGCCGGCCGACGGCACCGACCCCGCCGAGCTCGTACGGCGGATCCCCGGCGCGGAACTGGCGACCGGCTGGGAGGCGGACCAGGCGGTCGGCGTACGGAAAGGAAACCAGCTCGGGCTGGTCCTGCTCCTCGGCCCGGCCGCGCTCTACAGCGCCATCGCGATCGCCAACACGCTGCTCATGGGGAGCCTGCAGCGCCGGCAGGAATTCGTCACGTCCCGGTTGCTCGGAGCGACGCCGGCGCAGATCCGGCGGATGGTGCTCTGGGAGTCCGCCCTGGTCGGCGCGGTCGCGCTGAGTCTCGGAACCGCGATCACGGTCGCCGTCGGGATCCTCATCCGGCACGCGATGACGGCGGGCGTGGCCGACGTACCCGTCACGGTGCCGTGGGGTGTGCTGCTGGGGATCGGCGCGCTTTGTCTGACCCTGGCGGTAGGGTCCGCCCTGGCCCCGACGACGTACATCCTGCGCCGATCACAGCCCGCTGCAGCGGTCGAGTAATGATGGACCAGACCGCTCAGCGGCCGGAGATCGGACGTCGGGCGGGTCGTGGCCGGGCAAACCGCCGTTCACCAGGGACAATGGGCACGGCGCCGACCGTCGCGGCGCCGGACCGCTTGATCGAGGAGTTCGTAGACCCGTATGGCACGCCGTACCAGCACCGCCGAACCCGAGGACTTCGAGGAGCACATCCTCGACATCGACGTCTCCGACGAGATGCGCACCAGCTACCTGGAGTACGCCTACTCGGTGATCTACTCCCGGGCGCTGCCGGACGCGCGGGACGGGCTGAAGCCGGTCCAGCGGCGGATCCTGTTCTCGATGGCGGAGAACAACATCCGCCCGGACCGCGGCCATGTGAAGTCGGCCCGCGTCGTCGGCGAGGTGATGGGTAAGTACCACCCGCACGGCGACGGCGCGATCTACGACGCCCTGGTCCGGACCGCGCAGCCGTGGTCGATGCGGGTGCCGCTGATCGACGGCCACGGGAACTTCGGGTCGCTCGACGACGGCCCAGCCGCGATGCGGTATTGCCTGACTGGCAACACCCGCGTGAGACTCGCGGACGGCAGTTCGCCCAGAATCGCCGAGTTGATGAACCTGCCGGAGAACTCTGAGGCGTACCTTGACCTCGAGGTCCTCGACAAGGACGGCAAGCCGGTCCGTGCGACCAAGTTCTTCAACTCCGGCGTTCACCCGGTGAAGAGACTGGTGACGAAGAGCGGCCATTCGCTCAGTGGCAGTCACAACCACCCCGTGCTGTGCCTGGTGCCGGTAGCCGGCGTGCCAATGTTCCAGTGGCTGCGTCTGGACGAAATACAGCCCGGCACCGTGGTCTGCCTCGCGCGCAACGCCTGGACCACAGCCGTTCCGATGGCTCATGAAATGACGCTCGGCACACTGTTCGGCGCCTGGGTGTCCGAAGGATTCGCCTCCACGGAGCGGGCCGGGTTCAACAACACCGACCCGGAGTACTTCGAGTACATTCTCGCCGCGTACGACGCTGTGGTCGGCGGCCCCCGCTACGTGTACTCGAGGAAGACACGCCGATCAGAGCGCACGATCCACGAGCTCGACATCCAGAACATGACCGCGTTCCGGGAGAGCCCGCTCGCTCAGCTGATTGGGTTCAAGGCAGCTGAGAAGCACGTGCCAGAGGCCGTTTGGAACGGCACGGTAGGCCTGAAGCGGGCCTTCCTCATGGCGCTGTACGAAGGTGATGGTGGAGTCCGCCAGGCCGACGACGCCTCGATGACCATTCAGTACTCGACCTACAGCCGAACCTTGGCCGGCGAGTTGCAGGAGCTTCTCCTCGAGTTCGGTATCCACAGCAACCTGACCCACTACGAGCGCGGCGAGTACCGTTTGGTGATCTCCGGCCGGCACAACATCCATGCCTTCGGCGAGCGGGTCGGCTTCCTGGCGGCCAAGCGGCACAAGCTTCAAGAGCTGTTGCGCGAGGCCCCCCGGTACACTCATCGGCTGACCCGCGACCACGCGCCGTACGTCGCGGACTTCGTGCGGGATTCGCTTGGCGACGGCCGGGGTACCGGAAAAAGCTGGCTTCTGAATCACAACTTCGATCGCTTCGAGCGCTGGCAGACGGACCGCAGCCTGCTGGTGAGCAAGTTCAAAGACGCCGAGATCCTCGGAGTCGTCGCGCCGATCATGGACTCCGGCTATCGCTTCGTCGAGGTCGCCGCTGTCGAGGATTGTGCGCCTGAAGCCGTGTACTCGATCAGAGTGGACAGCGAGGACCACTCCTTCCTCGCCGGTGGCTTCGTCAACCACAACACCGAGTGCCGGATGGCGCCGCCGGCGATGGCGATGACGACCGGGCTGGACGAGGACGTCGTCGACTTCAAGCCGAACTACGACGGCCAGGAGACCGAGCCGTACGTACTGCCGGCCGCCTTCCCGAACCTGCTCGTCAACGGTGCCGCCGGGATCGCGGTCGGGATGGCCACCAACATGGCCCCGCACAACCTGGTCGAGGTGATCCAGGCGCTGCGGCACCTGATCAAGACGCCGGAGGCCGACCTCGACGACCTGATGCGGTTCGTCCCCGGGCCGGACCTGCCGACCGGCGGCAAGATCGTCGGCCTGGAAGGCATCAAGGACGCCTACGCGAGCGGCCGCGGCAGCTTCAAGATGCGCGCGACCGCCCGGATCGAGAACGTCACCCCGCGCCGCAAGGGCATCGTGGTCACCGAGCTGCCGTACTCGGTCGGCCCGGAGAAGGTGATCGAGAAGATCAAGACTCTGGTGCAGAGCAAGAAGCTCCAGGGCATCGCCGACATCAAGGACCTCACCGACCGCACCCACGGCACCCAGCTGGTGATCGAGGTCAAGAACGGGTTCGTCCCGGAGGCCCTCCTCGAACAGCTCTACAAGCTGACTCCGCTCGAGGACGCGTTCCACGTCAACAACGTCTGCCTGGTCGAGGGCCAGCCGCGCACGCTCGGTCTCAAGGAGCTGCTCGAGGTCTACCTCGAGCACCGGTACGACGTGACCCGGCGGCGCAGCGAGTTCCGCCGGAAGAAGGCACAGGACCGGCTGCACATCGTCGACGGCCTGCTGATCGCGATCCTGGACATCGACGAGGTCATCCAGGTGATCCGCAGCAGCGACGACTCGGCCGCGGCGAGGTCCCGGCTGATCGAGATCTACGACCTGTCCGAGATCCAGGCGAACTACATCCTGGACATGCCACTGCGCCGGCTGACGAAGTACTCCAAGCTCGAGCTGGAGACCGAGAAGAGCGAGCTGGAGCGCGAGATCGAGGCGCTGACCGCGATCATCGAGGACCCGCAGCTGCTCCGCAAGATGGTCTCCGACGAGCTCGCCGAGGTCGCGAAGACGTACGGGACGCCGCGCCGGACCGTGCTGCTGGAGTCCTCCGGTGCGGCCAAGACGGCCGCCGTGCCGCTCGAGGTCAGCGACGACCCCTGCTGGATCCTGATGAGCTCGACCGGGCTGCTCGCGCGCACGAACGGCGTGGAGCCGTTCGGTTCCAGCGAGTCGCGCGCGAAGCACGACGCGATCGTGTCCGCGGTGAAGAGCACCGCCCGCGGTCAGTACGGCCTGGTCACCAGCGCCGGCCGGTTGATCCGGCTCGAGTCGCTCGACCTGCCCGCCGTACCGACGACCGCGAACGCGCCGAACCTGCAGGGCGGTGCGCCGATCGCGGAGTTCGTGTCGCTGGAGCCGGGTGAGCGGGCGCTGGCGCTGACGACGATGGACCCGGACTCGGTCGGTGTCGCGCTCGGGACCGCGGGCGGCGTCGTGAAGCGCGTCGTCCCGGACCACCTGAGCAACCGCGACTCGTGGGAGATCGTCGGGCTGAAGGACGGCGACCAGGTCGTCGGGGCGATCGAGCTGACCACCGGCGAGGAGGAGCTCTGCTTCATCACGTCGGACGCCCAACTGCTGCACTTCCCGGCGTCCGCCGTGCGGCCGCAGGGCCGGACTGCGGGCGGTATGGCCGGCGTCCGGCTCGCCGCGTCCGCGAAGGTGGTCTTCTTCGGCGCCGTCGACACCGCCCGCGAGGCGCAGGTGGTGACGATCGCCGGCTCGTCGTCGGCGCTGCCGGGGACCGAGGTCGGCGCGGTGAAGGTGACGCCGTTCAGCGAGTACCCGGGCAAGGGCCGCGGGACCGGCGGTGTGCGCTGCCAGCGGCTGCTGAAGGGCGAGGACGGGCTCCTGCTCGGGTACATCGGCACCGCGCCGGTGAAGGCCAGCGCGAGCAGCGGCGCACCGGTGGAGCTGCCGCCTGTCGACCCGCGGCGGGACGGCTCCGGCGTGCCCGTGGCGCAGCCCATCGCTGCGTGCGCTTCCGATCTGGCAGGCTGACTCCGTGAAGAGAGTGCTCGCGCTCGGCGCGATCGTCGTACTCGCGGTGGCAGGCTGCACCGACAAGAAGGAATCGGGCGGCGGGGGCCAGTCCGGTGGTGACGCGGTCGCGCTGCTGACGGACGCCAAGAAGACCATCGACGAGGCCTCCAGCGTGCACATCGTGCTGACCGGGCGCGACCTGCCGGACAACGCGCAGACGCTCGCCAGCGGTGACGGCGTCGCGACGCACGCACCGGCGTTCAAGGGCAAGCTGACGGTCCGCTCCTCCGGTTCGCCGATCGACGCCGACGTGGTGGCGGTCGGGAGCAAGGTCTACGCGAAGGTGTCGTTCGCGCCGGCCTTCATCGAGCTCACGCCGTCGCAGCTGGCCGGGCTCGGCGCACCGGACCCGGCGGTCCTGCTCGATCCCGCGAAGGGCCTGACGGCGGTCCTGCCGGGCCTGAAGGACCCGAAGGTGAAGGGCGAGACCCGCGAGGGCTCGAAGGTCCTCACCGAGGTCACCGGCTCCGTCCAGGGCAAGTCCCTGCAGGGCATCTTCCCGAAGGCGCCGGCCGACCAGGACTTCCCGAGCACCTTCAAGATCGACAAGGACACCAAGCAACTGGTCTCGGCCACCATCACCGGCCCGTTCTACTCCGGTGCGACCAGCAGCTACGACGTCACCCTGGACAAGTACGGCGAGAAGGTCGAGATCACCGCGCCGTGACCACGGCGAGGACCCGTCTCACGCTGGCGTCGGTCGCCGTCGCGTTCGCGGCGGCGGACACGTACGTCGTCGTGCTCGCGCTGCCGGACATGATGGCCGGGGTCGGGTTGTCGGCCGACGAGCTGCAGCGGGCGGCGCCGATCATCTCGGGGTTCCTGCTCGGGTACATCGCCGTTCTGCCGCTGATCGGCCGGATCGCGGACGTCGCCGGGCGGACCCCTGTGCTCGTCGGGTCGCTGTTGCTGTTTGCCGTCGGGTCCTTGATCACGGCCGGCGCCTACGACCTGTCTCTGGTGGTAACCGGTCGGTTTCTCCAAGGCGTCGGCGGTGGCGGGCTGGTTCCGGCCACGTTGGCGCTGGTCGCGGACCTCTGGCCGGCGGAGCGGCGCGGGTTGCCGCTCGGTGTCGTCGGAGCGGTGCAGGAGCTGGGCTCGGTGCTGGGCCCGTTGCTGGGTGCCGCCGTCCTCGCGGTGGCCGACTGGCGCTACATCTTCTGGCTGAACCTGGTGGTCGCCGTCGTCCTCGCGCTCCTGCTCCGCGGCCGCTGGCGCCCGCGGGTCTCGGAAGCGGTCGGCCTGCTCGCCTGCATCGCTCTCGGCCTCACGCTGACCGCGCCTGATCGACTCGCCTCCGGCGTCACGCTCGGACTGCCCTTCGTACCGTTCACCGGCACGTCCCGACTGCTCACGCCGATCGGAGTCGCCACGCTGGTGCTGGCGCTGATCTGGCTCGGCCTCGTATTGCGGCGGGCTCGCGGCCACCTGGCGGAGGTGCTCTCGCAGGTCGATCTGGTCGGCGCGGTGCTGCTCGCGCTCGCACTGGCCGGTGTCGTGCTGGCGTTCGCGACCGCCGATCCGGAGCGGGAGCTGATGTCTCCCGCTGGACCATGGTTGCTCGTCGCGGCCGCGGTGTTCGCGGCCGGTTTCGCCTGGTGGCAACGGCGTACGGCGGCTGCGATCGTGCCGCGTGGGTTGTTGGGCGGTCGTCCCGCGTGGGGTGCGCTGGTGGTCAGCTTCCTGATCGGCTGCGCGTTGATCGCGGCGCTGGTCGACGTACCGGTGTTCGCGCGCACGACCCAGGGCGGCGGGCAGTTGGCGGCTGCGCTGGTGCTGCTGCGGTTCCTGATCGCGCTGCCGGTCGGTGCGGTGGTCGGCGGATGGCTGACCCGGCGGTACGGGCTCGGGCTGATCACGGGCGCCGGGCTCGCGCTGTCCGGGGCCATGTTCGTGGTGATGGCGTTCTGGAGCCGTACGGCGCTCGATCACTGGCCGGCGACCGTCGTCCTGCTCGTCTGCGGTTTCGGGTTCGGGCTGGCGTTGTCGCCGGTGAACACCGCGATGCTCGGCGCGACGCCCGCCGACAGCCACGGACTGGTCAGCGCGCTCGTGGTGGTCGCACGGATGGTCGGCATGCTCGTCGGCGTCTCGGCCCTCACCGCGATCGGCCTGCGCCGGTACTACGCGATTGCCGAGGGCATCAGATCGCCGAACGAGCTGTGCCCGGACTCCCCCGGCAACTGCCGGCCGTTCGTGGACGCGCTGCGCGACGCCGCCGTTTCACAAGTTCACGCGATCTTCGCCGGCGCCGCGGTCTGCGCGTTCCTCGCCGCCGTCCTCGGGGTCCTGCTGCTCGGCCGGCGCGGTGCCGGGCCTGGCGCCCGGCGTGGTGCAGCGCACACATGATGATCATCATGAGGGACAGGCGTCTCAGGTCGCGTACCGTAAAGCCGTGACCCCTGCCCCCGGCCCCGATCTGTGCTCGACGTACTGTCGGGTGCTGCGGGAGCCGTTACCCGGCACCGCGGTGGTGGCGACCGGCTGGGTCGTCGTCGAGCAGCCCGGCCCGTGGGGCGCGAAGGCACCGACGCAGAGTCACCTCGATCCCGTTTTCGGTGGATCCTTCGACGACAAATGCAAGAAGGTCGACGTCCGCTTCGGGCTGATCCGCTCCCCCGGCCGGCACGCGGACTCGGTCGAGCGGTCCCACCAGGTCTTCGTGGCCTCGACGATCCCCGGCAGCACCTGGCTGCTCGGCGGACAGGTCGCGGACCCGTCCGAGCTCGCGGCCCTCGACCTCGGCGCGGTCGCACGTGGTGACCGTACGGCGGTCGCCGCGTCACTGCCCGCGCTGGTGCCCGTCGACCAACCGATCGTGCTGGTCTGCACCAACGGCAAGCGCGACGAATGCTGCGCGATTCTCGGCCGGCCGCTCGTGTCCGGGCTGGCCGAGCGGGCACCGGGGCGGGTGTGGGAAGCCAATCACCTCGGCGGGCACCGGTTCGCGCCGACCGCGACGTACCTCCCGGCCGGCACCATGCACGGGCACCTCACGGTCGAGACGGCGGTCGAGGTGCTCGCCGCGGCCGACCGTGGCCGGACGGTGCTGACCGGGTTGCGCGGCCGGTCCACGTGGACCAAGCGCGGCCAGGCCGCCGAGGTCGCAGTGCGTGAACTCACCGGGGAGCTCGCCCTGGACGCGTTGCGAGTCGTCGGTGAACACGCCGACACAATCACCGTCCAGCACGTCGACGGCCGGTCGTGGACCGTGCCGGTCACGAGTGCACCAGCTGATCCACCCCGACCTGACTCCTGCGGAAAGGAAGCATTCGCCATGTCTGTCCTGCAAGCCGGTACCCCCGTGTCAGGATCCATGCGATGAGCGGCGGCTTCGACGACGTGCTCGCCGCCAACGCCGAGTACGCCGCCGACTTCCACTACGGCGGGTTCGACGGGATCGCCCATGCGGGGATCGGCGTGGTCACCTGTATGGACTCGCGGATCCCGCCGCTGGAGATGCTCGGCCTGAAGCCCGGCGACGCGAAGGTCCTGCGGTCCGCCGGCGGCCGGGTCACCGAGGTCACGATGACCGGCCTGGTGCTCGGCGTCCAGCTGCTCGGCGTCCGCCGGATCATGATCATCCCGCACACCCGCTGCGCGATGGCCGCGATGTCCGAGGACGACCTGCGCGCCAAGGTCGAGCTCGCCGCCGGCAAACCGGCCGGCTACCTGCCGATCTCGGTCATCCCCGACCAGCACGAGGCCCTCCGCCGCGACGTCGCCGCCGTCCGCGAACACCCGCTGATCGGCGACGAGATCCTGGTCGGCGGCTTCATGTACGACGTCGACACCGGCCGCATCACCCAGATCGACTGATCAACTCAGCACGACTTTGCCGGTGTCGAGCTCGTAGTACGCACCGGCGAGCTCGAGCTTGCCCGCCTCCTCGAGCGGGGCGATGACAGGTGACTGACGGAGCTTGGCCAGTGTCAGGTCGACGTTGGTCCGGATCGCGTTCGTCAGTCGGTCGCCCGGTTTGCCAGTGGCGCCCTGGACAGCCGGCGTGAGGGCCTCGACGACGTAGTCGATCTCGCCGTGGTCGGCCGTGCGGCGGGCTGAGTCGACGGCGTTCATCGCGGCGGTGAGGGCGCCGCACCGTTGGTGGCCGAGGACCATCAGGAGCGGCGTGTGCAGCTCGGCGACGCCGAACTCCACACTGCCGACGACCGAGTGGTCCAGGGCCTGACCGGCGCTCCGTACGACGACCAGATCGCCGAGGCCCTGGTCGAAGACGAGCTCGATCGGCACCCGGGAGTCGACGCAGCCCAGGATCGTCGCGAACGGGTGCTGTCCCTTGCTCACCGCGATCCGGCGGGCGATGCCCTCGTCCAGATCCTGTTCCTGAGCGGCGACGAAGCGCGCGTTACCTGCCAGCAGTCGCTCCAGCACTGCGTTGCCATCAGCAACCACCGGCGGACTTCCAGGACTTGGCGCTCCGCCGGGCGCAGAACCCGAGGCACCGCAGCCGGCCCCCAGTGCAGCCGGAACCGCCGTGCCGAGCACAGCAGCGAGAACTCGCCGCCGTGACCAGGCGGGCGTCGGGAGGCGGAACGGGGAAGGCGTCATCGGGGTGCTCCTCACGCACAGACGGCGGGGCGGGTCCGTCTCCTCGACCGTAACAGATTGCATACAGTCTGCAGTACCCACGACCGGTGAGGATCTCTCGGATCGCGGGCGAAAATCTGATAGACAGCCCTTATGAGACTCCGCCCCAGCTCATTCCACCGTTCCCTGGTCGCCGGCGCCTTGGCGTTGACCGCAGTCCTGTCCGGCGCACCGGTCGCCCACGCGGCGTTCCCCGACGCCGCGCCCGCGTATCGCGGCGGCCCGGTGACCGGGTGCCTGGATCAGTCGATCGTCGGCACCGTCGAGGAACAGCGGCTCAGCCGGGGCGTCAACGGCGGTCCGTCAGTGCCCGCCGAGATCCTCCGCCGCTCGGGTTTCGATCGCCAGGTCGACCTGTTCACCCAACTCCTGTGCCGGGTCCCCAACCACCAGGCCGCCACGGTTCTGGTGCGCACCCACGGCGAGGCCCTCTGGCGTGCGGCGACCCGCCGCGCACAGCAGGCACCACAGGGCTCCGACGCGCTACCGTCCACCGATGACCGCGGGCTGTACTGGGCGCGCATCTCGATGGCCCTCGCCCTCCGCCAGTGGCAACCCTCCTTCGGTCTCGGCACGGCGGAACGCGACAGCCTGATCCGCTCGTTCGAGTACGCCTCCCGCGGCATCACGAGCACCCGCTTCGCCCCGGGCGTCCGGAAGATCCTGGTCACCGGATTCGACCCGTTCACGCTCGACGCGGACATCCGGATCGGCAACCCGTCCGGCGCCAACGCGCTCACCCTCGACGGCCGCCGCTGGACCGTGAACGGCACGACGTACGAGATCCAGACCGTGGTCTTCCCGGTCCGGTACACCGACTTCGACGAGCACATGGTCGAGAACGCGCTCGCGCCGCACTACCGCCCAGGTCCGCAGCACGCGGATCTCGTGATGACCGCGAGCCAGGGCCGGGTGGGCATCTTCGACCTCGAGGTCTTCAACGGGCGCCGCCGGTCCGTCAGCTCGATCGGCGACAACAACAACCTCTGGGGCGGCGGCACGATCAGCGCTCCGGTCGTCTCCCCCAGCATGCCGGCGGGGCCGGAGTGGATCACCTCCAGTCTTCCGCTCGCACGGATGGCGCAGACCGACGTCACTCCGTTCCGGACGCGCGTCAACACCTCCGTGCTCGAGATCCCCGCCGGCCAGACCACGCCGGTGCGGCGGCCGGACGGCCCGACTGCCGGCTCGATCGCGTCGGAAGGTGCCGGCGGCGGTTACCTCTCCAATGAAGTTGCCTACCGCAACACTCTGCAGCGCGACTTGCTCGACCCGTCGATGCCGGCCGGCCACCTGCACGTCCCGGTGCTGTCCTTCGATCTCGCCAACAAGACCGCGATCACCGACCCGACGTACGAGGCCAACCGGGACGCGATCGTCGCCGGTGCGCACGCGATCCTCCGCAGCGCCTTGTGATGCTCAGAATAGTGGTCATGTGATCACTATTCTGATCACCTAAATGTCGACTCTTCTACATTCAGTGCGAGCCGGCCGCCCGGATTCGTTGGACATCAGCCCGCCCAGGAAGTGACTACCAAAGTAGTCACCACAGCGCGAGGATGATCAGAATTGTGTCCATGAAGTACCAACTGAACGCTGCGTTCAGGCCCCGACAGCCACACCGAGCCCACCTACTCGATTCAGGCCGTACGGCGATCACCGTCGACGGCCGTGAGGTTGCACCTGGCCAGGTCGTCCCCGCCGCGTGTCACTGAGTGACACGCGAGCCTGGTCAGCAGGCCCGCGACTCCCGGACATTTGGGGGGACGCCCGCCGTCCGACGGGCACGCCTGGCTCGAGGACGCCTGGGGGAAGCTTGGCCACACGAACGTCCGCCGACCTGCAACTGGGTCGGCAGGTCCGCGCTACACATGCCCTCGGGGCTCTGCAACTGCTGCTCGCCGTCGCCGCGTCGGTGGTCGGCACCCTGCTCAGCGGCTTCTTCGACATCGGGCGTCCGGGCACGCTGATCGGCGCTGGGATCGCACCGTTGGTGACTGCGGTCTTCACGACCCGGGGCAGTGGAGTCGCTCGGAGCATCGGCATCGGCGTACTCACGACGCTGGCACTGCTCATCACCGTCAGCGGCTTCACGATCTCCGACGTGCTGCGGGACGGCAAGTCTCCGGTCGCGAGCCGCGAGGGCACGTTCTGGAAACCTCCGCTGCCGGGGCCGTCCTCGAAGACGTCCGGGTTGTCGGTACCGGAGCAGGTCACGTGCCCGGCAACCGAGGTGCACCACACCGCCGACTGCCGTTTCGGCGTGAAGGCCGCCGGCAGTTCGACCGTCAGCGTGAACGGCGCGGCGCTCGACGGGCACGACCAGGACGACTTCCGCATCACGAAGCAGTGCAAGGGCACTCTCAAACCCGGGACCGCCTGTTCCGTCCGGCTGAAGTTCACCCCGTCCGCGGCGGGTGACAGGGAAGCCGAAGTCACCGTGCGGTTCGGAAGCGGCAGCACAGTGGTTCAGCTTGTGGGCAAGGGTGTCGACGGCGCGAACGGCTGCCGCGACGGGTTCGAACCGCGGCGCGCGACCGAGTCCGACACCGTCTGCGTGACGCCTGACGAGAAGGCAGCGGTACTCCAGCAGAACCAAGCGCACCAGGACGAGCATCGCGATCGCGGCGACGGCTACTGCGTCGACGGCTTCGTCTGGCGCGAAGCCACCTCGGCAGACCACATCTGCGTCACGCCGGCCGAGCGAACCGAAGCCGCACAGCAGAACGCGCAGAATTCCGAACGCTCGGCAGGTTAGGCGTTGTCGGCGAGGATCACCGCGAACGCCTCCATGACGGAGTCGACGTGGTGATCCGCGACCGGCGGATCGGTGGCGTGCTGGTTCCCGACGCGGATGGTTCGCAGGCCGGCCGCGATCCCGCCCGCGATGTCGTACGCCGGGTGGTCGCCCACCATCCATCCGCCGTCGAGCTCGACGCCCGCGCCGGCCGCCGCTCGCTCGAAGATCTCCCGCTGCGGTTTGCGTACGCCGACCGCGGCCGAGATGCAGCAGTAGTCGACGGCCCGAGCGATCCCGGTGTGCTGCAACTTGCCGGTCTGCTGCACCACAGTCCCGTTCGTCACCACAGCGACGCGCCACCCGGCCGCCCGCAGCCGCGCCAGTCCGTCCAGCACCGCGGGCTCCGCCCAGGTGAACAACGGATGCTCCCGGTCGTACTCCTCCACCGAGATCTCCACGCCGAACCGCTCCGCGAACCCGGCGAACAGCTCCGGCCGTGGGCGGAACCCGCCGTTGTCATGAGCAACCAGCCACTCGACCGCGTCACTCGCCAGCCCGGCGCGCGCCACGAACCATCGGGCCCACGCCAGGAACGCGCCGTCCCGATCGATCAGCGTGTTGTCGAGATCGAAGCAGACCAGAGCCACCGGCGTCAGACGTCGATGCGGTTCTCGTCGAGCTCGTAGGCGCCCTGGACGAGGAACTCCTTGCGCGGTGCCACGTCGTTGCCCATCAGCAGGTCGAAGACCTGGGCGGCTGCCTCGGCGTCGTCGACGGTGATCCGGCGCAGGGTGCGGTGCCGCGGGTCCATGGTGGTTTCGGCCAGCTGGTCGGCGTCCATCTCACCGAGACCCTTGTAACGCTGCGGCGGCTCCTTCCAGCGGACGCCCTTCTTCATCAGCTCGGCCGTCTTCCGCTGGTACTCCGCGTCGCTGTAGGTGTACAGGAACTTGTCCTGGCCCTTCTTCGGGTTCGTCAGCTCGAACCGGTGCAGCGGCGGTACGGCGGTGTAGACCCGCCCGGCCTCCACCAGCGGCCGCATGTACCGGAAGAACAGCGTCGCGAGCAGGCAGCGGATGTGTGCGCCGTCGGAGTCGGCGTCCGCCATGAAGATGATCTTCCCGTAGCGCGCCTGCTCGAGGTCGAACGTCCGCCCCGACCCGGCGCCGACCACCTGGATGATCGACGCGCACTCGGCGTTCTTCAGCATGTCGCCGACGGAGGCCTTCTGCACGTTCAGGATCTTGCCGCGGATCGGCAGCAGCGCCTGGAACTCCGAGCTGCGCGCCAGCTTCGCCGTACCGAGCGCCGAATCACCCTCCACGATGAACAGCTCGGACCGGTCGACGTCGTTGCTGCGGCAGTCCGCGAGCTTGGCCGGCAGCGCCGACGACTCCAGCGCGGTCTTGCGCCGCTGCAGCTCGCGGTGCTGACGCGCGGCCACCCGCGTCCGGGACGCGGCGACGATCTTCTCCAGCACCGCGCGGGCCTGCGCCTTGTGCTCCCGTTTGGTCGAGGTCAGGAATGACTCGAGCTCGGTCTGCACGACCTTGGCGACGATCCGCGAGGCCGCCGGCGTGCCCAGCACTTCCTTCGTCTGCCCGTCGAACTGCGGCTCGGCCAGCCGCACCGTGACGACCGCGGTCAGACCCTCGAGGACGTCGTCCTTGATGATCTCCTCGCCGCTCTTCAGCAGCCGCGTGCCGTCGAGCGCGCTCGTGAAACTCTTCGACAGCGCCCGCTCGAAGCCGTTGACGTGGGTGCCGCCCTTGGGCGTCGCGACGATGTTCACGAACGAGCGCAGCTCGGTCTCGTACCCGTCGCCCCAGCGCACCGCGACGTCGACGTCCAGGTCCCGCTCGACGTCGGTCGGGGTCATGTGGCCGGCGTCGTCGAGCATCGGCACGGTCTCGGTGAAGTGGCCGGTCCCGGTCAGCCGGACGACGTCGGTCACCTTCTGGTCGGTGGCCAGGAACTCGCAGAACTCCGAGATGCCGCCGTCGTGCTTGAACTTCTCCTCGGTGACCTCGTCGCCGCGCTCGTCGCGGATCACCAGCTCCAGGCCCGGCACCAGGAACGAGGTCTGCCGCGCGCGGGTGACCAGCTCGTCGTAGTTGAAGGTCGCGTCCTTGGTGAAGATCTGCCGGTCCGCCCAGTACCGGATCCGGGTGCCGGTGACGCCCCTCTTGGCCCGGCCTGCCTTCCGCAGGCCCTTGGCGGGCGTGAACGACGCGTTCGCCCCGTCGCCCTCGAACTCGCCGGCCACGCCGCGCCGGAACGAAGTGGTCCAGACCGTGCCGCCGCGGTCCACCTCGACGTCCAGCCGCGCGGACAACGCGTTCACCACCGAGGCGCCGACGCCGTGCAGACCGCCGGACGCGTTGTACGACCCGCCGCCGAACTTGCCGCCGGCGTGCAGCTTGGTGAAGACGACCTCGACACCGCTGAGCTTGGTCTTCGGCTCGACGTCGACCGGGATGCCGCGCGCCCGGTCGATCACCTCGACCGAACCGTCCTGGTGGAGCACGACGTCGATCCGCTCGCCGTGCCCGGCCAGGGCCTCGTCGACGGCGTTGTCGATGATCTCCCACAGGCAGTGCATCAGGCCGCGACTGTCGGTGGACCCGATGTACATCCCCGGCCGCTTCCGGACCGCCTCGAGACCTTCGAGGACGAGCAGGTGGCGGGCGTTGTACGTCGGGTCGATCTCGGTACTGCGAGGCGTCGGGGCGGCCACAGGGCTCCTTCACTGGTTCACACGCTGACGCGTACAGCCTATGCGGCCGCACCCCCAAAACGCCGCAGGCATGCCTTCCGGTGACATGCGGCCGGGTACCGGAGGTACGTGTCGCGGCAGGTATCGATCCGGACTCGATTCGAAGTGGTGTACGACACTCCGATCCCGAGCAGACGGTGACGGTTCCATGGCGCACAGTGAGAGAAGAAGCACTGCTCCTGCGTGACTCACCAGAAATCCGCCACTACCCGAAACGATTCCGCGTCAGCAAGCGTCATACGAGGACAGGTGGTTCGTCTCACATACGGACACGTTGTCCCCACCGGGAAGCGATCCGCATGTCAGGATGTTGCTATCTGGTGAGTACGGAACTAGATGAGATGAGGCCTCAATGACTACAGCACTCGCCCCGAGTTCGGCCCTGTCGGCCGCGGATCGTTGTGACCGCTGCGGTGCGCAGGCCTACGTCCGAGTCACCCTGACCAGCGGTGGGGAGCTGCTCTTCTGCGCCCACCACAGCCGGGAGCACTCGGAGAAGCTGCGCGACATCGCGATCACGATCCACGACGAGACCGGCCGGCTCGACGCCACCCCCGCGATCGCCACTGAAGACGAGCGGTGACCCACAGGCTGTACTAAACGCGCCAACGGCGGCGCCAAAGTCAGACAGGCTTCGATGGCGGCTCACCCGAGAGGGTGACCGCCATCCTTTTGTGCGCGCACAGTGCCTTACACAACAGGTACTTCGGGTCCTGGGCCGTGCCGCCGCAATTCCTGCCAGGCTCGTGACAGCCGGGCGACCGCATCGTCGAGCACTTGCTCCGAGTAGGCGAACGGCAGTCGCAGGTAGTCGTCGTGTGCACCCGACGGATCCATCGCGTGTCCGGCGACCACCTCCACGCCGTGCCGCAGCGCGACCTGCGCGAAGACCCGCGCGTCGGTGTCCGGCAGGCGGATCCACAGCGCCGATCCACCGGTCGGCAGCGACCACTCCCACTCCGGTAGCCGCTCGGTCAGCAACTCCCCCATCAGCTTCTTCCGCGTGGTCGCAACCCGCGCCCGGGCCGCGGTCAGCTCGCCGAGCCGCGGCAGCAGCCTGGCCGTCAGCGCCTGGTCGATGACCGGACTGCCGAGGTCGGCCAGCGCCTTGTGTCGGGCCAGCCGCTCGGCGACCGGCCGCGACGCCCGGATCCATCCGATCCGCAGCCCGCCCCAAACCGCCTTCGACACCGATCCGATCGTCAGGACCTCCGCGTCGTCCGGCGCGTACGCGGCGAGCGGCGGCGGGATGTCCGGGCCCGCCGGGTCCCAGGCCGAGTACGCGTTGTCCTCGACCACCACGACCCCGTGCCGCGCGGCCAGCTCGGCGACCTGGCGACGCCGGTTCGCCGACATCAGCCGACCGGTCGGGTTGTGGAACGTCGGCATCACGAACAGCATCGCCGGCTGATGCTCCGCGAACGCGGCTGCCAGCAGGTCCGGCCGGACCCCGGCGTCGTCCAGCGGTACGCCGGCCACCCGCCCGCCGGCCGCGCCGAACAGGTCGAAGCACCCCGGCCAGCTCGGCTGCTCGATGGCGACCGCGGCACCGGTGCGCAGGTACATCTGCGTCACCAGCGCGATCGCCTGATGCGCGCCGGTCGTCACCACGATCTCGTCCGCCGACGTCGGCAGCCCGGACTCGGTGAAGTGCTCCGCGATCCGCTCGCGCAGCACGGGCAGGCCGCGCGGGTGATAGCCGACGTCGCCGAGCAGGTCCGGCAGGTCGGTGGACGCCAGGTCGATCAGCTCCGACGCCAGCTCGGGCAGCCCGGGGTCCACGGCGTACGTGAGCGAGATGACCTCGCCTGGCCCGACCGTGATCCGGTGGAACAGCGACTCGCCGTACCCGGCCGGCATCCGCTTGTCCGCACGTGAACGGCCACGACCCGCCGCGCGTGCGACCGTCGTACCGCTGCCGCGCCGGCTCTCGACCAGGCCGCGGGCGCGCAGTTCGTCGTACGCCGCGACGACCGTGGAGCGGCTGATCGCCAGCGCGTCGGCCAGCCGCCGCTCGGCCGGGAGCCGGGCCCCGACCGGAAGCTCGGCGGAGCCGATCAGCGCGGCGATCTCGTCGGCGAGCCGCCGGTACAGGCCGCCGCTGCGGCCGCTCAGCCGGTGGCCGATCAGGTCAGCCAGCGCGGACGGGTCTCCAGAACGGTCCACTTCTCCTCGGATTGGCTCGGGTGGACTGCTTCCGACGCCGCCAGGCTAGTACGGCAACGCAGTCCAGTTCGAGGAGAAGACGATGGGGATCGGTCAGCTGGCGGGATTCGCGGGCGCGACGGCGGTGCTGGTCGGGATGCCCGGGCCCAACAATCTGTACATCTCGCTGCGCAGCCTCACCCAGGGCCGCCGGGCCGGTGTCGTCTCGGCCCTCGCGATCGAGACCGGCACGCTGGTCTACATCGCCGTCACCGCGCTCGGCCTCGCGACGCTCGTGCAGGCGTCGCCGACGCTGTTCGCCGCGATCACCGTCGCGGGCGCGCTCTACCTGGCGTACCTCGGCCTCAAGATGCTCAAGGCGTCGGCCGGCGAGCACTCGGCCGGCCTCGAGGTGGCGCCGCTCGGCCGGGTGTTCCGCGACGGTGTCGTGGTGAACCTGCTCAATCCGAAGGCCGCGCTGTTCTTCCTCGCGTTCCTTCCGCAGTTCGCGACCCGCGGCGCCGGCGCGGATCAGCTGCGCAGCGAGCTGTTGCTGCTCGGGGTCGGCGCGCTGCTGATCGGTCTGGTCTTCGACCTTTGCTACGCGGTGGGCGCCGACGCCATCGGCCGGCGCTTCCGCTCGGTCCGTACGACGAGCCGCTGGCGAAACCTGACCGTCGCGGCGATCTATCTGGGCCTGTCCGCGTTCGCGCTGATCACTGCCCTCTGACGACGGTCGCCTCGCCGCCCTCCCACCGCACGGACAGCCGCTCGCCGCCGACCAGCAGTCCGTCGAGCTCGAGCTTGTCCCACGGCACCGACTCCGCCGGGTTGACCGCGAGCGTGCCGCCCGGGACGTCGGGCTCGATACCGAGCGCGGCCACGAGCACCGCGACCGCCGAGGCCGCGGCCCACGCCTGCGGGCGGCACGAGAGCGGATACGGCGTCGGCGTGCTCTCCTCACTCGTCCCGCGGCCGCCGTACAGCTCCGGCAGGCGGTACCCGAACGCCTCGGCGGCGCGCACCAGCCCTTCGACGTACGACGACGCCACCTCGGACTGCCCGCTCGCGAACAGGCCTTGCACCGTCATCGCGGTGTCGTGCGGCCACACGCTGCCGGTGTGATAGCCGAGCGGGTTGAAGCGGGTCATTGCCGTCGACAACGTTCGCAACCCGAAACCGCTGTTCAGGTCGGCGCCGGCGAGGATGTCGGCGACCGTCTGCTCCTCGTCCGCGTCGAGCAGACCGGTGCCGAGCAGGTGGCCCATGTTCGACGCGCGGCCGATGACCGGGTTCTTCGCACCGTCGAGGGCGATCGCCGGGTAGCCGTCGACCCAGAACGCGGCGCGGAAGCGCTCCTGCAGCGCGGCTGCCCAGGCGCGCCACTCGTCACCGGACTCGCCGTGCGCCTCGAGCAGCTCGGCGCCCTTGATCGCGGCCGCGTACGCGTATCCCTGGACCTCGCACAACGCGATCGGCGCGACCGCCAGCGTCCCGTCAGGCCACTGCACCGCGTCGTTCGAGTCCTTCCAGCCCTGGTTCGCCAGACCGTGCCCCGACTCGTCGATGTACTCGAGGAAGCCGTCGCCGTCCGGATCGGCGTACTCCTTCATCCAGGCGAGGGCGCGCCGGAGGTTCGGCAGCAGGTCACGGACCTCGTCGGCGGGCATGCCCCAACGCCACGCCTTGTGCAGCGTCATGACCCACAGCTGGGTCGCGTCGTGTGTGCCGTAGTACACCGGCGGGAGGACCAGTCCGCCGCCGTGATCCGCGACCTCGGCGCGCAACTCGTGCGGGATCTTGCCCGGCTGTTCCGCGGACCCGGCGTCGACCTTCGTGCCCTGCCTGGCGGCCAGCGCGCGCAGCGTACCTGCGGCGAGCGTGGGATCGACCGGAATCATCATGCCGGACGAGATCAGCGAGTCGCGGCCGAAGAGCGTCAGGTACCAGGGCGGGCCGGCGCCGAGGTAGCGGTCGTCGTCCGCGGCCAGCTGCAGTGCGCGAACGTCGTCCAGTGAACGGTCGAGCCAGCGCCCGACGCGCTTGTCGTCACAGCGGACGCTGACGTCGTACGGCGCGCGCTCGGCCGGCGGCTCGATCGAGAAGCCGGTGTTCGACTTCGGGAAGTCCGCGGTCACGCGCAGGGTGATCGTGAACTCCTCCCCCGGCTCGACGTGCGGCGTCGCCGAGACCCCCGGGTCTGCGGTGACCACGACGCGGGTGTCGCCGTTCTCCCAGCGCGTCCGCTCGGGGCCGTCGGGCAGCGGCGCGAGCTGCGGCAGGGTCGCGGCCGCGCCGCTCCGCACCGCGGCGGTCCCCGCGAGATCGGTGCCGAGGGCAACGTCCAGGCGGCAGTCGACGGCCGCCCGGGAGCGGTTGACGAGCGTGATCCGCTCGGTCATGCCCGCGGAGTCGACGGTGCGGGTCCGGTACAGCATCACGGTCGGGTCGTGCCGGGTGTCGCCGAGGTCTTCGAGCATCGCGACGTACTGATGGGTGGCCGCGTCCTGCTCGTCGGCGTGCACCGGGAGCGGCTCGTGCCCGTCGACTGTCACGCTCAGCCGGGACAGGATCCGGCGGTCCCGGGCGTACACGCCCTCGGCGCCGGATCCGGTGAGCTGCCCGGAGCGCGGCGACAGCACCACCCACGGAGCGGCGAGCGCGGTGACCAGTTCATGCAGTGGGGACGACATGTCTCCACCCTAAACGGCGCCGCGATGCGGTTAAGTAGGACTGTGGAGACTGGCGTGAACCTTCTGGTCGGCATCGCGATCTTCGTCGGGATCGCGGGCATCGTCGTGCCGATCCTGCCCGGGGCGATCCTCAGCCTGGCCGCGATCCTGGTGTGGGCGATCGTCGAGCACAGCGCGACCGGGTGGGTGGTGTTCGCGATCGCCGCGGTGCTGATCGGTGCCAGTCAGGTGGTCAAGTACGTCGTACCGGAGCGCCGGCTCCGGGAGGCCGGCGTACCGCGGCGGTCGATGGTCGTCGGGGTGCTGCTCGGCATCGTCGGGTTCTTCGTGATCCCGGTGGTCGGCATGTTCGTCGGCTTCCCGATCGGCGTGTACCTGTCCGAGCTCCAGCGCCAGCGCACGCACGCGGCCGCGTGGACCTCCACCAAACACGCGCTCCGCCAGACCGGCGTGTCCATCCTGATCGAGCTCATCGGTACGTCGCTCGCCGCGGCTGTGTGGCTGGCCGCGGTCCTGTTCGTCGTCTGAAGTGCCAGGGACTTTCCAGTCCCGCCGCAGCGCCGTCCAAGGTCCGCCACGAACGGTGGAGGGACCAGCGCCGGGCACCTCCCGGCGCGCAACGGAAGGCACTGCAGTATGGCGTTGCATCAGAAGCTCATCGACAACCGCTGGCGGGCGGCCGGCACGATCGCCGCGGTCGCGGCGACCACTGTCGGTGGCGGCGTCGCGTTCGCGGCGACCGGGGACAACACGCCGGCACCCTCGACAGCACCTTCAGAAGGTTGGTCCACCGGAACCCAGAAGGCGCCCGATCACGACAGGGGCCCGCGGGACGGCCTGTTCGGTGCGTTGCACGGCGAGTTCGTCGTCCAGAAGGACGGCGGCGGGTACCAGACGGTCGGCACGCAGTCCGGCTCGGTCACGGCGGTCAGCAGCATGTCGATCACCGTGAAGAGCGCCGACGGGTACACCCGGACGTACGTCGTCAACGCGGACACCAAGGTGAACCGGGACGGCAAGATCGCCGACATCAAGACCGGCGAGACCGTGCGGATCCGGGCCGTCGTGGCCGGGGACACCGCGACGGCGAGCTCGATCGACGACGGCAGCAACCGCCCGGCCCCGCCGGACGGCGCCAAGCCCGGTACGTCGAAGTAGTCCGTCCACACGGTGAGGGCCGGTTGCGGCCGGTCCTCACCGCAGGCGACCTCGAAGGTTGGGTCGTCCACGCACCGTTCTTAGGTGATTGCCAGCTTCTTCTTAGGCCTGTCGGAGGTTGGTCCAAGCTGGGTCGGCCATTGTGAGAAGACCAGTGCCGGGTGACGTCCCGGCACGCAGTACGGAAGGCACAGCAGGATGAAGCTCTCACAGAAGCGGTGGCGGCTGCTCGGCACCGTCGCCGCCGTGGCCGTGACCACCACCGCCGGCGGGGTCGCCTGGGCGGCCAGCAACGCGGACCCGACGCCGTCGCCGTCGGCCTCCCCGTCCAGCCCGTCGACGCCGGGTCAGCAGAAGCCGGGCGGACCGGGCAAGGGCGGTTTCGG
Organism: Kribbella sp. NPDC004138; assembly: GCF_053603655.1. Taxonomy (NCBI): domain Bacteria; kingdom Bacillati; phylum Actinomycetota; class Actinomycetes; order Propionibacteriales; family Kribbellaceae; genus Kribbella; species Kribbella sp. NPDC004138. The sequence continues at coordinate 56,465 of NZ_JBSGFZ010000003.1, read as the reverse complement.
GCACGGCGAGTTCGGGCTGGGCGGCGCGCTGCACGGCGAGTTCGTCGTACCGAAGGACGGCGGCGGGTACCAGACGGTCGCGACGCAGCGTGGCGAGGTGACCGCGGTCAGCAAGGAGTCGATCACCGTCAAGAGCGAGGACGGCTACAGCCGGACCTACACACTGACCGAGGACACGCTGGTCAACGCCGCCCGCGACGGCATCGACGACGTGAAGACCGGGAACACCGTGCGAGTGACCGCCGTGGTCACCGACGGCAAGGCGACCGCCAGCTCGGTCAACGACGGCACCGTCCGCGACGCGGCCGGTCAGAAGTGGGGCTTCAAGCACGGCCCGCGCTGAGTCACGTCGCGGACGACTCACAGCTGATTGCCAGGAACCTTCCAGGCTTCGCACGGTTCCCGGCGGCACACTGAGAGCATGAGTCCGCATCTGCTGGTCGTCGACGACGAACCGAACATCGTCGAGCTGCTCTCCGCGAGTCTGCGTTTCGCCGGGTACGACGTGACCACGGCGACGCACGGCGCGGAGGCGCTGCGCAAGGCCCGGGACGTGGAGCCGGACCTGGTGGTGCTCGACGTGATGATGCCCGGGCTGGACGGGTTCGAGGTCGTACGCCGGCTGCGCGGTGAGGACCGGCATGTGCCGGTGCTGTTCCTCACCGCCCGGGACGCGGTCGAGGACAAGGTCCTCGGGCTGCAGACCGGCGGGGACGACTACGTCACCAAGCCTTTCAGCCTCGACGAGCTGGTCGCCCGGGTGCGCGCGCTGCTGCGCCGGTCCGGTCATCGCGAACAGACCGCGACCGAGGCCGCCGTACTGCGCTATGCGGACCTGGAGCTCAACGAGGACAGCTACGAGGTGTTCAAGTCCGGCCAGGCGGTGCAGCTGTCGCTGACCGAGTTCAAGCTGCTGCGGTGCCTGCTGGAGAACGCCGAGCGCGTGATGTCGAAGGGACAGATCCTGTCCGCGGTCTGGAACTACGACTTCGCCGGGGACGCCGGCGTGGTCGAGTCGTACATGTCGTACCTGCGCCGTAAGGTCGACACCGGCGACCAGAAGCTGCTCCACACCGTCCGCGGGGTCGGCTACGTCCTGCGTACCCCCCGAGGCCCCAACTGATGCAACTGAACCACCGGCGGTTCGCCGACCGGTACCCGCTGCGCGTCACGATCGTCGTCGTCCTGCTGACGCTCGTCGCCCTCGCGCTGGTCGCGTCCGGGGTCCTGGCGACCACAATCATGCGCGGCTACCTGCTCGACCGCGTCGACGACCAGCTCCGGCAGGCCGCGATGCCGCTGTCGCACGTCGCGACGGACCGGCGTCCCGTGCCGCGCCCCGGCGGCGGACCGGGACCGCGACAGCTGCCGAGTGAGTTCGTCGTGCAGTTCAACGACTCCGAGGGCACGAGCGACAAGGGCCCGGTCGGTTCCCGGCTCGCCGAGGCCGAGCCGCTGCCCAAGCTGCCGACGCTCAACCTGAACCAGGTCCGCGCACTCGACGGGAAATCGTTCGAGGTCGACGCCGAGTCCGGCGGGTCGACCTGGCGGGTGCTCGCGGTGCCGACCGAGGACCAGCAGGGCTCGGTCATGGTGGCGCAGAGCCTGAAGGACATCGACCACACCATCCAGCGACTGATCGGTATCCAGGCCGCGGCCGGGGTGATCCTGCTCGTGCTGCTGGCCGGCGTCGGGACGTACGTCGTACGGCGAAGTCTGCGCGGGCTCGAGGACGTCGAGCACACCGCGGTCGCAATCGCCGGCGGGGACCTGAGCCGACGAGTACCGCAGCGGGACCCGCGGACCGAGGTCGGGCGGCTGTCGCTCGCGCTGAACCAGATGCTCGGACAGATCGAGACCGCGTTCGCGCAGCGTACGGCGTCCGAGTTCGCCGCGCGCCGGAGCGAGGACGCGGCCAGGCAGTCGGAGGAGGCCGCCCGGCAGTCCGAGGACCGGATGCGGCGGTTTGTCGCCGACGCATCCCATGAGCTGCGTACGCCGTTGACGTCGATCCGCGGGTTCGCCGAGTTGTCCCGGCACCGCGGTGATGTCGCGGACCCGGACACGATGCGCCGGATCGAGGACGAGGCAAAACGGATGGGGCTGCTCGTCGATGACCTGTTGCTGCTGGCGCGCCTCGACCAGCAGCGCCCGCTGCGCGCGGAGTCCGTCGACCTGCTCCCGATCGCGGCCGACGCACTGCACAACGCGCAAGCTGTGCAGCCCGACCGCCATATCTCGCTGACGATCCTGCCCGACTCGGAGGCGCCAGTTGTCTCCGGTGACGAGGCTCGGCTGCGGCAGGTGCTCGGCAACCTGGTCAGCAACGCCCTCCACCACACCCCCGTCGACGCACCCGTCACCGTCTCTGTCGGCACCCGCGGCACCGAAGCCGTCCTCGAAGTCACCGACACCGGCCCAGGCCTGACCGACGAACAAAAGGCCCGCATCTTCGAACGCTTCTACCGAGTAGACACCGCCCGAACCCGCTCCACCGGCGGCTCCGGACTGGGCCTCTCGATCGTCGCTGCCTTGGTTGCCGCCCACAACGGCCACGTAACCGTCACCGACACGAACCCCCACGGCGCAACCTTCACCGTCCATCTCCCCCTCAGCACCTAAGCCAACCCACCCACGCCCCGCTTAGCGCGGTGCATTTTGCGTCCGGCTGGCGCCGGGCTGTTGCTGGCTGCCGCCGGTCTATTCCGGCTACCGCCCGGAGTTGCCGGGTGGCGCCGGCGAGCTGGTGCTCGCGGGCGGCTGCTAGGTGGACGCGCACCACACCCGCACTGCGCCGGGGGCGGGTGGTCTGATGATCCGCAACGGCGGCTGCTTGCTCGGGCGCTCGTAAATGCGAGCGACAGCGCAAGACCACGCCGGTAGCCTGGCGAGGCCATGGAGATGACTGAAATCACGCGTGCGATCGCGGCTGCGACGTCCATCGCTTCATCGCTCGGTCTGCCGGTCGAGGACGCAGTTGTTCTGCACAACTCGAACAAGTTGGCTCTGCGATTGACGCCATGCGAGGTCTTCGCTCGGGTAGCACCAATTGGGCAAGAGGTTGCGCAGCTCGAGATTGAGATCGCTCGGCAGCTGACGGACCTCGGGAGCCCGGTGGTTGCATTGGAGCCTCGGGTCGATCCGCTCGTGTACACGCGCGACGGCTTCGCAGTCACGCTGTGGACCTACCACGAACCCATGACCCCCAGCGTGTCCCCGCCCGACTTCGCCAGCGCGCTCGAGCGCCTGCACGCGGGTATGCGCAAGATCGACGTACCGACCCCACGGTTCACCGACCGAGTCGCCGAGGCCGAACAGCTCGTTGCCGACCCGGACCTTTCGCCCGAGCTGGCCGACGCCGACCGCGAGCTGCTCACCACCAGACTGGCAAGCCTGCGCCAAGCGATCGACGGCCGCGGCGCCCCGGAGCAGCTGCTTCACGGCGAGCCGCATCCGGGCAACGTGCTCAGCACGAACAGCGGCCCGCTGTTCATCGACTTCGAGACGTGCTGCCGCGGGCCGGTCGAGTTCGACCTCGCCCATGTACCGGAGGAGGTCTGCGCGTCGTACCCAGGCATCGACCAAGAACTCCTGGACGACTGTCGCCAACTCGTCCTCGCGATGGTCGCCGCCTGGCGCTGGGATGCCGGCGACCAGTTCCCGAACGGAAGACTATTCGGCGACGGACTCCTGCACATCCTGCGCGAAGGCCCACCCTGGCCGACCCTCGACCAGGTCACCACTCGGCTGGGCGTTCTGTAGCTCAAGCGACTTCCACCACCACTGAAGCAGGCTGTGAGTCGACGGCCAGAAACGCACCATCTGGGGCCGAACCGCCGTGATCGACACCGACCAGCTGTTCCTCATGGTCGACCCCGGCGGGGACGGCCCATGAGGAGCATCGGAACGGAAACGTACGGTAAGGACGTTGGTGGGCCGGAGAGCCCTTGCAGCTCGCTGCGATGGCTCTGGGGCTTTGGCGTACGTTTCCGTTCCGATGCTCCCGCTCGTGACGTCCCACCGGTTCTCGCATAAACGGTCGTTTCCGAGAGGCGACCCGAAGCCGGGCGCCCGAACACCCCAAAGCGACGAAACCTGTCTCAGAACTCGTTCTCAGCTCAATAGCTGGGCCTCGCTAGTTCTGAGAAATGTTTGTGAGAGAATTCGGGGATGGAGGATCCCGAGCCGAGCGTGGCGCCGGTGCCGTCTGCCGCCGATGAGGTTGAGCGGCACCGATGCCCGCGCTGCCTGGCCGAGCCTGGCTCGCCGTGCCGGTCGCGTTCTGGCGCGGTCGCCGGGACCTACCACACTGGCCGGTTCACGAAGGTGCCGCGGCTGGCGAAGGAACTGCGGGTGCCAACCCCGGCAGACCGCGGACCGGGCCAGCCGTGGCGGCCTGGTAGCCCGCCCCCGGCGCCGATCCCCGCGGACACCCCGAGCACGGATATTCGCGTCGGGTACGCCCGCTGTTCGCACCTCACGCAGGAACTACAGTCCCAGCTCGACGCCCTGGCAGCGCACGGCATCCCCAGGGACAAGATCTTCGCCGAGAAGATCTCCACCCGGATCAGGGTCCGGCCGAAATTCGAGGCCGCCCTGGAGACCGCCCGGCAAATCAAGGCCCATGCACCGCACTGCCGGGTCATCCTCACCGTCTACGAGATGAAACGCCTCGGCCGCGACTCCGCCGAGCTCACCGCGCTGGCCGACCACCTGACAGCGCATGGGATCGTGCTGGAGATGCTCGCCGGGCCATTGGCCGGGGTCTACGACCCGTCCGGCACCGGCCGCATCCTGTTCGCGTTCTTCGCCGCGATGGCCGAAACGGACCGCGAGGCCATCCGCGAGTCCACTTTGGAAGGTCTCAATGCCGCCGCCCGTAAGGGAAACCACGGCGGCCGGCCCCCGGTCATCACCGACGACATGCTCCACACCGTGCTCCGCCGCCGCGCAAACGGCGACTCCGTCGCGAATATCCGGACGGACCTGATCATCCCCGCCGGCAAGCGCAAAGGGAAAAGCCCGAGCCTGGCCAGCATCTACCGGGCCCTGGCCGAACACGAGCAACACGAGCGCCACCCCGACGCCGTCGAGCAGGCCCACACCGACTTCGCCGCCCTGAAGGCCGGCGCCTGACCGCACCGCGAACAGAGATGGCCAAGCACGATAGGAACAGCATGACCAGCAGGAAGCTCGCCCCAGTCCGGGCCCCGTTGCTGCGGGCAACGAGAGCCCTTCTGGCGCCTCCGGAGGTGCCAGAAGGTCTCTCGAGCTGAACCAGCGGACCACTGCATCGAAGTCTGCCCCGGCGCTGAACCACGTCGGCGCCGCGGGCACCTCCAAGCGAGCTATTCGCGCCGGTGGTCCTCGCGCCTGATCCATTCATAGAACTGTCGTTGTGAATACATCTCAAGATCGCAGCGCAGGGCCTGCAACAGGTACCAGTCGGGCTCAGCGAAGTCAGTCCCTTCGATCTGACCGTAGACATCTACCGGAATCTCTTCGCCAAGCTCCTCGGTCTTCAGCACAGCTGAAGAGGTTTCGAAGTAGATCCGCAGGATTTCGTCGGCACTCGGGATGCTGAGATCGATCAGTGCGCAGCCGAACCTGGTGTCTGTTGACTTGAGCGCAACATGCACCAGCTCCGCGTCGTCGAGGCCGACGTTCAAGGCTGACAGCGGCTCAATAATCCACCAGCTCGACTTTGGATCGTATCCGACCTCTAGTTCAGATCGCATCAGCAGTCCCAGTTCAATCTCCTGCAGTAACGCTCGACACGCCGCACGTGTCGCATTCTCATTGGCGTCACGGTCTGCCCGAATCGTGCCCAGCCACTCTTGGTGTACTCACTCCTTCCGGCCCGCCTGTAGTGAGGCGCCGGAATCCGCCGACCGGCATACTTGCCCGTCTTATTGTAGTGGCCACGACTGTTCTTTGCCTTCAGGTCCCACTGATACCGATACCGCTTGGTGGTCTCGAACACGCGGTGATGACCGATTCGATCGGCAAGCGCACGGGCCCTCCGTGCAGTGCGGACGGCCTTCACGAATCGGTAGCTTCGGTAGGCCCGGTAGGCCCATACGGCGCCTGAGATCGCCGGGATCGGCACGACCGACGCTACGAACAGGGCTGTCTCCAGCTTGTGGGTCTTTACCCAGTTCCACGCCTTCTTGAATCCACCCCAGTTCCCGTCGAGGTCGAACTTGTTGACCGGGTCAGTCGGATAGGTGTACGCGTTCGCGTTTCCTCCGTCAACCGGGTCAACGCTGGTGAATAGACCGGTCGTGGAGTTGTATGACCTCGCTCCCATCAGGATGAGGCCCGCGCCGCTGACGGCGCGCTGCTTGCCGCCAAGCCAGCCGTACTGCAACGGCCCGGTGTTCGCGGTCGCGTTCGCCGTGTTGCCGTACTCGTCGTAACTGCTCCACCCGTTGATCGCCGAGGCCGGCGCCTGTGGCGTCAGAGTGGCGGTGGTGACCACGTCGCCGTGCGGATTGCTGAGCGTCAACTGGGCGTTGCCTGTTCCATCGACGGTGAGGGCGAGGTCGCTGCCGATCAGTTCCGCGTACCGCTGGTTGAGTGAGCCTTGAGTCACCCAAGTTGGGTTGTCGGATGCGTCGGCGTAGTGCCTGACAGTCTGTGTGGTGCCCGACGTGTTGGTGACCGTTTCGGTCGCCCTTCGGTCGAGTGCGTCGAGCCCGAAGGTTGTCGTGGTGCCGGCTTGAGTGATGGCGCGGGCGAGGTCGTTGTCGTAGTAGGACAAGGCGACGTCGCCGTCGCTTGGGTGTGGGGCGTCTGCGGCCGGGAGGGTCGTGGTTCGGCCGAGGGCATCGTTGACGTAGCTGCCGACGCCGTTGGCGCCACTGGTGGGGCGGTCGGCGGTGTCGAAGGAACGGGTCACGGTGGTGGCGCCACTCGTCGTGCACGAACCATCGGCGGCCGCCGGAGCGGTGGCCTTGGTCAACCGGTTGTCATTGGCGTCGAAGCCGTAGGTGCGGGTCACGCAGGCCGGTGCTTGTGCGGGGTCGGTGACGTCGACGCCGGATGCCATTGCGGTGCGGTCGTTGACTTGGGTGAGTCGGCCGGCGTTGTCGTAGCTGTAGCGTCGGTCGTACGGGATGGCTCCACCGGCCGCGGTGGTGAAGGCGTTGCCGTCAGGGGTCCATTCGTGGGTGATCCGGCCGGTAATGTCCTTCTGCAGGGACCAGGACAGCCAGGGCCCGTTCGGGTCGACCGTGGTGGAGCCGTCGGGGTTGGTTGTGGTGACTTGGCCGGTGTAGCGCAGGCCGATGGGTTCGCCGGTGTTGTCAAGGTCGCTGTACTGGGTCACCCCACCGGGCAACTTCTGCACGGTCATGGACCCGTCAGAGTCGTAGGCGCCGGTGGAAGTCCAGCTCGTTCCGGCGGTGGTGACATCGACTCTCGTCGCGAGACCGCGACGCTCCTGCCTACCGCCGGCGTCGGTGCCGTCGTAGGTGTAGGTCGTCGATCCGTTGGCGTCGGACACAGTCGCGACCGAGCCCGCCGCGTCGTACACGGTGGTTGTGGCGGTCTCACCTGATGGCTGGTAGGAGATCTGGCGGCCCCAGCTGTCGTACCCAGTGGTGATCGTGCCGGACGTGCTGTTGTCTGGGTTTATCGCAGTGACCGTCGTGGGCTGACCGGTACTCGGATCGTAGGTGTACTGCTTCTTGGTGTTCGGGGTTGAACCAGTCAGGCCGGTGACAGTGGTGGCGGTGGACTCGGTGCGGCCGTCGCGCAGGTAGGTCGTGATGGTGCTGCGGGTGGCCGTGCCGGAGGTCTCGGTGGTGGTCTTCGGTGCCAGCAGGTAGGTGAAGGCCGACGTCGTCGTCGAGGGCAGGGTCGGTCCGGAGCTGGGTGCCGCGGCGGGGTAGGTCTTGCAGACCAGCCCGGCCCACTGCGGCTTCGCCCCGCATTCGGGGAAGGATGCGTTGGCCGCCGTGGTGTAGTAGACGGTCTTGGTCGTCCCGGCATCGGCACCGTTGGAGGCGGATTGCCGAGTCTCGATCACGCGGCCTTCGGCGTCGTACCGGGTGAGTTTCACGATGTCACCGGCACTGTTCGAACCGTTGAGGTCGACGTCGGTGATGGTCTTGCCGGGCAGACTCCTGCCCCACCCGTCGGCGTCACCGGTGACGGGTGCGGCGTAGTCGGTCAGGGTCTGGCCGGTGACTTCTAGGTCGGTGCCGGTGCCCGGGTCATGCGCGTAGGACGTCTCGGTCGTGGCGAGCCGGTACGGCAGGGACGTGTCCGGGTTGATGCCGCCGTTGGGGGCGTCCTGGTCGTAGGTGGTGCGGGTGTGCGGCCGGGCCCAGGCGATAGTGCCGTTCTTGAGAGCAACCGAGCGGGCCGGTCCGTAGGTGTCGGTCACCAAGGTGCCGGCCGGGGTGATCACGGCGTCGCCAGCCGCGTTCTTGATGTCGGTGTTGTAGACCGTGATGGTCGCCAACTGGTCGGCGGGCGTGTCGGTGTCGATCACCTGGCGCAGGGCACGTTCATCGAGCTCGCGGACGAGATTGCCTTGCTCGTTGTAGTCGGTGGAGGTGTACTGCCAGTCCCCGGCGCCGTACTTGGCGGTGTTGACCGTGTAGCCGGCGGCGTCGGTGTACTGCAAGTCGGCGTACTGCCAATCGGCCGAACCCGGCGCGCCAGTGAGCGGGTGGTCGGGGCCGAAGACCGCGAACCCGTTCGTCGGCGCCACCTTCTGGTTCCACTTGGCGACCATGCCTGCGGACAGATCGGGCAGGCCGGGTCCGGACAGCGGGACGTCGTAGACGTACTTGCCGAGGGTGGCGGTGCCTCCGGTGGGGTCACCGGCCGGTCGGGCGCGGGTGACGGTGTCGAGTTTCTCGCGGCCGTCGACGGTGACGTAGCTGAACTGGTACGGCACCTGGCCGGCGGGCTTGATCGAGGTCAGGTGATTCGAGGCGTTGTAGGTGTACTCCGTCGCCAGCCCCGAGCGCGGGTCGGTGACCTTGGTCAGCAGCGCGTTCGTGTCGTAGGTGTAGGCGGCGACCGGGATTGATTCCATCCCGGCACCACCAGGCTTGTCCGGGTTGTAGATGTCCAGCGAGGCCTGGCTCAACCGCACGCGCGAGGCGCCGATGGTGGTGTAGTCGAAGTGCAGAGCCCGGCAGCCAGGGTTCAGCCCGGACAGTGGGCTGCCCGCCACATAGGTGCCGCAGGTCACGTCCGGTGCGGGCGGGGCGAGGATGCGCACGACCCGGCCGTTGCCGTCGTAGGCGAACGTCGTCTTCCCCGCGACGCCGGGCTCGGAGATCCCGTCCGCGCGGAACTGGGTCGCAGCATTCGCGGCCGGGGGCGCGGCGGGTTTCCAGGTGGTGACCGTTCCGTCGTCCTCGACGTAGGACACCACCGTTGACGTGCCGGTCCCAGCGACGCTCAGCCGTCCGCCGTCCAACGAGGTGTCTTCATCGACAGGATCCCAGCCGCTTTGCTCGAAGGTCGCCGTCGTACGGCGCTCACCCGACGGTGACTCGTAGATCAGGGTGGTCCCGTCGCCGTCCAGCAGCACCAGGGTGCCATCGACCCTGGTCTGGTCGATCACCTGCATGCCTGCCGCGCCGGCGTCGGCGCCGTCGAACTGCGCGGTCCAGCCCTGCCCGAACGCGCCGTTGATCTGGTCGGTCGGTGTCTCGTATGTCATGTGCGACCGAGAGATCGACAGTTCACTGATGTAGCCGGGAACGGAGATGTCGGTCGCATCGGCGTTGAACTCGCCGGTCCACAACGCGACCTGGCCGGGGCCCGCATCCGAGGTGGGGAAGCCGTTGCCGAAGGCGTGCGGGACGCGCTGCACGGTGGTGCCGGGGGTTTGGGACCAGGTGCACTGGCTGGAGGAGGCGTAGGTGAAGCAGACCTGGATGTCGAGCTTGACCGGGATCCGGTCGTTCAGGGTGGTGGGCTGGATCCCGGCCGTGTCGGGGTCGGAGTCCAGGTAGTTGTCGGTCTTGGCGTTCATCGTGTCCCAGACCTGGTTCACGCTGACGCCGGCCGTGCCGTTGTCGGTCACCGACAGTTCGGTGGGGTCCTCGGTCCAGCCGACCGTGTCGTAGGCGCTGCCGCCGTACCCTGAGGTCCGCCAGCGCACCTTCGCGGTGACGGTCGCGGACTGGCCCTTCGGCGGCCCCGAGGCCGTGATCCGGACCGTGTTCGCCGTCGTGATCCGCGGGTCGGCGGTGGGTGAGGTCATCGCCGATGCGCCCCACCCGAAGCTGTAGGAACTGGACGGGGACGGGTTCAGGGCGGGCGTGTCGGCGGTGGCGGTGATGCGGTGCAGGCCAGGGGTGTCCTTGCTGATGGTGACGGTCGTCTTGGCGATCGCCGGGTCGCTGGACGGGGTGATCTTGACCTGCCCGGGTGCGCCGCCGGTAAAGTTCGTCGCCACCGGCTCGCCGTCGACGGTGAGCCGGATGTAGCCGGGTGCGTTGTAGCCGGTGCCGGTCGCGGTCACCGTGCACTGCACGTCCGCGGTCGGGTTGGTGTCTTGCCAGGAGTTGATCACGTAGGGACTCGGGCACGAGATCACCGGTGCGGCCGGTGTAGCGGCCCCGATCCGCAGCCGCGTCTGATAGCTCGTCCAGGGCCCGTCGACCCGGCCGTCATTAGCCTTCGCCCGGATGTACAGCAACGTGTCATCCGGGAGATCAGTGGCCGGGCGGCAGCCGGCAGTCGTCCCGGAGGCGTAGACCGAGGAGGTGCAGGTGCCGTGCAACTGGAAGGTCGGGCCGTCGCCGGTGAAGAACTCGAACACGTACTTCACCGTGTTGCCGTCCGCGTCGGTGGCCTTGGTGCGCACCCACGGCGTCCGGGTCGGCGAGTACATGTAGGACTGGGTGTCGCCGGGTGCGGCGTAGGCGACGGCTTCGGTTGTTTCGACCGTGGCCGGGGCGTTGGGTGGCCGGTTCCAGGTCAGCGACATGTACGGGACCGCTGGGCCCTCGCTGGAGTAGAACCGTTTCCAGGCGTTCGCGTCGGTCTCGTTGGCCGCCTTCAGCATCACCGCCACGGTGGTGTCCGTTCGGCCGGACCAGTACTGAGCGAGCCCGGTCATGTCGACGTACACCCGGTCGGCCGGGCAGCCGCTCAGGCCCTTCGCGGCCGACACGCTGCCCCAGATCTGCTGCGAAGTGACCGGCATGTTCGACCACCGCGTCGCCGTGTCCGCCGGCAGCGAGGCGTGCAGGTTCATCGTCGTGGCGGTGCAGGTGGTCGTGCCGTACTGCATCAGCGACAGCGACGCCGACACGACGTCCTTGCCCTGGAACGCCGAGCCCGCGAAGTTCAGGAACGACCGCTCCGTGGTCGTGCCGTTCTTCCCGACCCGCAGGTCTGTCGTGGCTGACAGGTCGTTCGGCCAGCCGGACTGTACGAACGCGTCGAAGGTCGTCAGCACCGACGTGTTCGCGTAGACCGGGTCGATGGTGGCCGGATAGACGCGGGCCGGGTCGAGGAGCCAGTCCTTGTCGGGGGCGATCACGAGCGTCGCCTGACCGGCCGAGACCTGCTCCACCGACATCGCCACTGGCGCGGTATTCACCGGCATGTTGGTGTGTTCGTCGGTGACCGCGTCCCACATCTGCCCGACCGGGATCCGCGACCGCACCACGTTCTTGGCGTCGACGAACTCGATCGCACCGTCGCTCGCCTGGCGTGCCGTGAGTCCCTTGGTGCGCAGCGGGATCCGCCACACCGGCGCCACCCCATCGGCCGGGCGCTGCTTCACCACGAAGTCGGTCTCGAACCCCGACCGGCGCGCCTCCAACCGCAGATCCACGCCCGGCTGCACGTCGGTGTAGGTGGCCTTGGTGCCGTCCAGGGCTGGTTCCGGCAGCTTCCACGGAGCGAGCCATTCGACCTGACGTCCAAAGCCGGCGGTCGCCGACGCGAACACCCCGCCCGATGCGGTGTTGCGTTTGCCGAGCTGCAGGCCGAACTTGTGGCCCTTCGGCGCGACCGTCCCGTCGGTGTCCTTGACCAGGGTCAGGTCGATGGTTTGCCACGTGCCGGTCGCGGTCTTGAACCGGATCGGCGCCGAATACGCCTCCGTGGTCATTGTCCCGTCCGGGTTCGCCCACGTCGTCGACGTCTCCGACCGCAGCGACTCGACCTCGACCTTCGAGCCCTGCGACCGAGCCGATACCACCGCCGACACCAGATCCGGCCGCGACGCCACCTTCGGAACCGCCGGTTTCGGATCCGCCGCCGGAGCCGCGGCGGCCCTCTCCTGAGCCTCGAGCCCGGTCACCAGCAACGCGAACGACACCACCACCGCAACGAACCGCACCACCCGCGAGAACCACCGGATACGGGCACGCTTCGAACGACCTGAACCAACCACGGGACACCCCTCACGCCGGCCCAGAGGGCAGGTGACACTCGTGACTGGGACGGTCACGAGCGCTGGGCAGGCAACCGCACCATCGCAATTACGGCGCTCACCGTTACAGGCCTGCAACAACCTGCAGAAACCAGCTCCGGCGCGCCGCCTCGGCTCGGCAAAAGCTCCATCAACCCGCCCAATTGCGCGGCTCCGTCGTCAGGTTTCGTCGTCGGGGGTGTCGGGGTCGCGCAGTGGGCGTCGGCCGCCGCGGAGGTCGGGGAGGTGGAGGGAGTAGTGGCCGTGGACGTTGAGGTGGGCGCGGATGAACGGTGACAGCCTGGCGACGTCGTCGTCGAGGACCGGGTAGCCCTGGGCTCGGAGGGTTTCCAGGGCGGCATTGAGGTAGACGGTGTTCCACAAGGTGATGCAGTTCAGGACCAGGCCGAGCGCGCCGAGCTGGTCTTCCATCCCGGTGTGGTACTTCTGCCGCAACTCGCCTTTCTGGCCGTGGAACACGTGCCGACCCAGGTCGTGGCGGGTCTCTTGCAGGTTCCGCATCGCCTTGATGTCACGCCGGTACGGCTCGTCGTCGATGTAGGACAGCACGTGCAGCGATTTGAAGATCCGCCCGTACGCCGCGACCGCGGCACCGAGCGGGGTCGGGTGCCCGTCGCGGGACAGCACCCGCAGCGCGTAGTGGGCGGTAACGGTGCCGGTGTGGATCGAGGCCACCACCCGCAGAATGACGGGCCAGTGCCGGCGGATCGCGGCGGTGTCGATCCTGCCGCGGGCGGCGGTATTCAGCGGCCCGTAGTCCGCGGCCGGGTCGATGCGCCACAGCTTCTGGTCGGGCAGGTCGGCCAACTGGGGGCGGTAGGAAAACCCGAGCAGGTGCAGCAGCCCGAACACGACATCGGTGTAGGAGGCGGTGTCGGTGACGATGACCTCCGGGCGGGGTCCGCCGTCTTGGCTGTAGATCACGTCGATGGTGTGCCGCGAATCGCGTGGGGTGCCCGCCACGACCTTGCCGCCCAGGCCGAGGGCCTGGTCGTTGACCATGTTCAACCACTGCGCGCCACGGCGCCGCCCGAAGTACTTCGGGTTCGGCCGCGCATGAATGGTGGGGACCGGGACCACGAACCGCATCCCGTCGATCGCCGCGACCAGGCCACCCACCCCATGCCTGGGCCAGGTCGATCTGGGCCTGGGCCTCGATCAACGGCACGTTCGCGGCCGCGTAGGTCTCGGCGCGCAGATAGTTCTGGTCGACGTGCGACAGCCGGTCGCGGGTCAGCGCCGCGATCCCCGACGACATCACCGGCGCGTACCCGATGTTCAGGGCGTGCGCGGTCAGGACGGCCGCGATCGTGACATGCAGGTCAGCCAGACGGGTCCCGCCACCGGACAGCGCGGTGAACGCCTCGGTGAACCGCGGCTGCCAGGCCATCACCTCCAGCAACACTTCGGACAGGTCGACTCTGGGCAGCATCGCGGCCAGCCGCCGGCGCAGGTCGACCAGGCTCGGAGGGTCCGGGATCGCCTCGATGTGCCGCACATGCAGGCGGCCCTCGGCGTCGACGGTCACGGCGGTGTTCACCACCAGCCGGGCACCGACCTCCCGGTACGACGTATCCAGCAGCCGCGCATGCCCAGCCAGCAGCCGCTCGGGATCCTCAGGCAGCCCGAGCGCGTTCAACGCGGCCGGCTTCGCCGTCACCCACGCGGGCCCGTCCAGCAACTGGGCGCGCGGATCGCGCCACCTCGTCGACGTCTCGGCGTACACATCGCGGCGGCGCAACGCCCGGTGAAACCGCTCCAGGACACAAAACACCCAACCCGCCTTATCGACCACGCCATCCGGCAGCCCCGGCCGGTGGACCAGACGACGCCACTCACCACCCACCAGACCGGCATCGACCATGGACGCGGGGATCTGCCCACCCGGCAGCTTGCGGGACCGATGAGCCAGCACCTGTGGCAGGCCGCGCATCGCGGCCAGGGCCCGCTCGCCGTCGGCGGTCGCGCCGAAGCCGATCACCTCGCACAGCATCGGCAGAAAGCCCCGCACGGTCGCGATCCGCCCGGCCAGCGCGGCGCGCCATTCCCCGTCCGGGTCAGCTCCCGGTGGCGGCGCGACATCGGAGATCTTGTCCATCGCGGCGCGCAGCTCCGAACGCGACACCACCGCCTCGATCGATTCCCACAACTGCTCGACCGTGATGTTCTCGCCGAACTCGGTCGCCTCGAACAACACCTCGACCGCGGCCGCCAGCTTGCCTGCGTCCCTGGACACAGCCGGGTAGCGGCGCAGCTTCTCCTTGTTCGACTCCCGCTCCGCCCGAGCCAGCAGATCCGACACCATCAACACGTCCAGCAGCTCCAGCGCGTCATCGACCGCCCGGCCCTCCAACTGCCGGAGCGCGGCCAGCATCGTGGCCAGCCGACGCTGCGCCGGATGCCGCTTCAACGCCGGAGCCTTCCCCGACAACCCGTACCGGGCCAGCTCGGCCACCCTCCGCGCCGGCACCGCACTCAGATCGATCTCACCGACACCCAACCCGACGATCTCCGACACCCGGTCCAAGGCCTTCACCATCTGCGGCCCCGACGGCTTCGCCGCCGGTCCCTTCCGCAGCTGATCGAACCGCGACGTCCGATCACCGTCCGGCACCTCCAGCAACAGGTCCAGCAACCGCTGCTGCTCATCGGTCACCAGCCCGTACAGCGTGTCCCACAACCGCTGCGCAGTCGCGCCCTGCACCCGCGCCACCAGCCGGGCAAGAGTGCTCACCCCCGGCAGCAGAGCCCGCCGCTCCCGCAACCAAGCCACCGCCCCGTCGAAAGTCGCCTTCGGCCCCTCCCCAGTAGTCCAGGCCCGCGCATCAACCCACGCAGACAACTCAGACTCCATCTCAGCGAAATCCCGCAGACCGTACTCGCGCTGGATCTCTCCGGCATGCTCGCGGTGCGTCGTCTCCCGCTGGGAGTACTGCTTCACACACGACGGGTCGGCGATATTCAGCTGCTCCGCGAGGTAATCCACAACCTCGCTGGGCACATCGACCGGATCGGCCAGGAACGTCCCGACGTAGCGAGCCGTCGCGAGCTGCACGGCGAACCCGAGCCGGTTGTGATCGCCGCGCCTCTTCCCGACCAGCGCCTTGTCCGAGTCGTCGAGGAAGAAGAACCGCTCCAGCTGTGCCCGGGCAGGCGGGCCGTTGTAGCGGCCATACGCAGCCGCCTGATCATCGCTCAGAAACTCAACAGGCATGGCCCGAGAAGCTACGGCCTAACAGACCCCACTGACCAGACCCAAGACTTCCTCAACACGACCGGGAACATCGGAACGGAAACGTACGCCTACACCCGGAGCCAGCGCGGCAAACGAGCTACACTCCTCGACCCGCCGACGTGCTTACCGCACGTTTCCATTCCGATGTTCCTCACGGGCCGGGACCTCCCGTACGACGACGCCCGCACCGCATTCGTACGAGCTGAACCCGTTGCTCCCGGACCTCATGCGACTCGGCCGGGTCTTTCACCTCTCCCTCGATCCCTCCGAACAAGCTGTACTGCGGCGGCCGGCCGACAACCCGGACCGATCACCGGCCCACCTCCTGAAGGAGAAACACTCGAGAAGCTCGCTCGCCTGGTCCAGTCAGGCGCGGGAGAGAACCACGGCCACTGGCTTCCTGAGCTCGTCAACAGCCTCGCGGACGTCGCCAAGGAGCGAGCCGAAACCGTCCTGCGCTAGCCCCAAGACCCCTAACGAGGCTCGAAGTACTTCCAGGTTTTGCCGTGGTCGGTGCTGGTGATCGTCTGGTTGCCGTTGTACTGCATGCCGTAGACGAAGTCGCCTACCGCGGACAGCTGGCCCAGATCGGGCGGCGGAGTGTACGGGGCGCCGGCGCCGGGACGGAGGAGTTCCCGCTTCTTGCCCTGATAGAGCGCGAGCCCCGTCCCGTTGCCGAAAGCAACCGGAGAGGACAGGTACGGAGCGTTCCGGCCGGCCACCGTCGTCCACTGGCGCCCGCCGTCGGTCGACAAGCGCAGCGGCAGCAGGTCACCCGGCGCGCCAGGCTTGCCCGGTGCGCGGGGCTTCATGCCCGGGATCACTACCAGCGTCTTGCCGTCGGGGCTGACGGCCAGTTGGCCGCCGGTCCGTCCCGCGCCGAGTATTGAGTGATCCCAGGTCTTGCCGCGGTCATCGGTCCAGTAGATGTTGCCGACCCCGCTGTTCTTCGCGCCGACCATCCACCACCGTCCGGTGGTGTCGCGGAACGGCTCGTACGCGTTGTCGACCCCGGGGATCTTCACCTCCCGCAGGACGCCGGTCTCCAGGTTCAGGGCTCGCAGGGTGCCGTACGCCAGCAGCACCTCGCCGTCGTCGAACTCGCTGGTCGGCGGAGCCCAGCGAAGCTTCTTCTCGATCCGGCCCTGATCGGTCAGGCGGACCATGACGGACTGCGCCCAGGTCGGATCGGTCCCCTTCATGCTCGTCGGCATCGACAACGCCAGGGCCTCGTCACCGGCCCGCAGTACGACGTACTGGTTCTTGCGCACCGGCGCTGTTGTACGGACACCGTCACGGCTGAGCACCGCGGCGTAGTTCCAGGTGTACCCCGGCTGAGGCAGCAACCAACCCGCCGCCCACCGTGTCGGTGTGGCGAACGCGATGCCGGAAGCGCCCGACTTCTTGTTGTGGATCAGCTTCTCGGCCGCCTGGTCGACCGGGATCGACGCGGGAGTGCCGGCTGTCTTCTCCGTACCGGTCACGTTTCCCAGTGGTAGAACGGCTGCCAGTACTGCGAGGGTCACCGCCGCGACGACTCCCAGCCCGGTCAGCGCGTGTCGACGGCGACGGCGGCGGATGCCACGGCGTTCCAGAGCCTCGAAGGGCAACGGCTGGACGGTCTCCTGGACGTCCCAGGACAGTTCTTTCAGCTCAGACATGGTTGACCTCCTCGACGTCGTCGGCGAACTCGTGGACCAGCGGGGCCAGGCGGGACCTGCCGCGCGACAGGCGGGCCTTGACTGTCCCCTCCGGCACCCGCAGCTGTACGGCGATCGCGCTCACCGGGAGGTCGACGATGTGGTGGAGCACGATCGCCTCGCGCTGTTCGTACGGGAGCTGGCGCAGGGCCTCGACCAGAGCGACCCGGTCCGCGGAGAGTGCGCTCAGAGTGGTTTCGGGGACGCCTGCGCGGGAGAGCAAGCCGTGGAAGCGGTTCGCGCGGCGGTAGCGCCGGCGTACGGCGTTGAGCGCGACTGTGCGCAGCCACGCCTCCGGGTTGTCGAGCTGGGCGAACCGGCGTGGTTTCTCGACCGCCTGGACGAAGGCTTCCTGTACGGCGTCTTCAGCCTCGCCAAGGTTTCCGCAGATCGCGAACAGCTGCCCGACAAGCCGCCGGTAACACCCCTCGTACAACTCGCGCACCATGTCGCCGTCAGCCATCACCACTCCCCAGATCGGACCCTTTGCCAGCACGAGTCCTGGCAGAACGATCCGGTTGCATCACCCGAGCACAATGCCCGAGAACCAGGTCTTCGAATGGTGCGGGGGGCCGTCAGGAAGATGACGAGCTGGTCGAGGTCCTCGAGCCCGCGGCAAGCAGTCACCATCCCGGCTCATCAGACGCGATCGCCCCGACGCGTCCGGGTGGGTGCGCTATCTACCACGCTCACGAAGTAGCGCCTGCATAGCGAGCGTGGGGCTGATCTACAGGACTGGGAAGGTGCGGGTGGCGGATTCGCCGTGTTCCAGGACTTGGGCGGCGGGGCCGAGGAGTTTGGGGTCGGGGTGGGCTACCAGGGTCTTGTCTTTGTCGGTGTAGTCGTACAAGGAGAGGACGTGGCGCATCGCCTCGAGGCGGGCGCGCTTCTTGTCGTTGCTCTTGACCACGGTCCACGGGGCGTACGGCGTGTCGGTGTAGTGGAACATCGCCTCCTTCGCCTCGGTGTACGCGTCCCATTTGTCCAGCGACGCGAGGTCCGTGGGTGAGAGCTTCCATTGCCGGACCGGGTCGATCTGGCGGATCGTGAAGCGCGTCTGCTGTTCGGCGCGCGACACCGAGAACCACAGCTTGACCAGCAGGATCCCGGACCGCACCAGCATCCGCTCGAACTCCGGTGCCTGCCGCATGAACTCCTCGTACTGGTCCTGCGAGCAGTACCCCATCACGTGCTCGACGCAGGCGCGGTTGTACCAGGAGCGGTCGAACAGCGTCATCTCGCCGGCGGCCGGCAGATGCGCGACGTACCGCTGGAAGTACCACTGCGTCTGCTCGCGTTCGGTCGGCTTCTCCAGCGCCACGATGCTCGCCCCGCGCGGGTTCAAATGCTCCATGAACCGCTTGATCGTCCCGCCCTTGCCGGCCGCGTCGCGGCCCTCGAAGACGATCACGAGCCGCTGTTTGGATCGCTTCACCCAGTACTGGAGCTTGAGCAGCTCGATCTGCAGCAGCCGCTTGTCGCGGTCGTAGATCTCCCGCGGAAGCCGCTCGCCGTACGGGTAGCCCTCGCGCCAGGTGTCGACCGGCGTGCCGTCGGCGCGGAGCAGTACGGGGTCGTCGTCCTCCTCGTCCAGCACGCGGAAGCCGAGCTCTTGCACCAGATCAGGAGTGGTCATGGCCCAAGGCTCGGTCCCGCGAATGACGCAGAGGTGAACAGGTGTCAGCGCCGCCGCAGCTTCACGGTCGAGTCGCGCCGGGTGATCGGTACGCCGTCGCGCAGGACCTGCGCGCGGTCGTGTTCGCGGCTGACCAGCGTCTCCCACTCGCCGGCGGGCAGGGCGAGGCTGTCGATGACCTCGTCCGGTGCGGGAAAGTGGATGTCGGGGTGCGGGTTGTGCTCGCCCGACGGGAACCCCATGTGCCCCTCGATCAGCAGCACTCCCCCGGGTGCGACGGCGGCGGCCGCGCTGCGCAGGATGCCGTCGCGCGGCAGTTCCGTCTTCGAGTGCAGGAACTGCGCCGACACGAGATCGAACTCCCCGTGCGGGAACGACGTACCGAGCTCGTGCTGCTGCCAGTCGATCCGGTCGGCCACGCCGGCGTCCTCGGCATGCTGTACGGCGCGCCGCAGTGCGACCGACGAGATGTCGACCGCAGTCACGGTCCACCCTTGCCGCGCGAGCCAGATCGCGTCGGCGCCCTCGCCGCAGCCGAGGTCGAGGGCCCGGCCCGGCGTCAGGCCGGACACCTCGTCCACGAGGACCGCGTTGGGTTTGCCGCTCCAGATCTGGTCGTGCTCCGCGTAGAACGCGTTCCAGTAGTCCTCGGGGGGTTGTTCCGTCGTCATACCGACGATCGTGCGCCGACCCTGCCGCGAAGAGCAAAGAAGTTTGCCAAGTCGGCAATCAGGTGTCGCGGACCGGCAGTGGTTCCGCCTTGCCGACCACGAATGCATACGTCAGCGCGCCGATCACCGCGACCACGCCGGCCACCGCGAACGACGGCAGGTACGACCCGTGGTAGATGTCGAGCAGCAGCCCGAAGACGTACGGGCTGATGATCCCGGCGATGTTCGACGCGAAGTTCTGGATGCCGCCGATCGACGCGACGTGCCGCGACGACGGCGCCACGTCGCCCGGCAGGGACCAGATCCCGGTCGCCGCGATCGCCAGGCTCGCGTACGAGATCGCCAGGAACAGCAGCGCGACGTACACCGACTTCGCCGGCGCCGCGAACACGATCACCGCGCCGCCGAGCAGCCCGCCGACCATCACGGCCTTCCGGACCCGGGTCACGTCCGCGCCGGCGCGGATCCGCCGGTCGGCGACGATGCCCGCGATCCAGCCGCCGGCGATCGCGGTGATCCCGGGCAGCGTGCCGAGCGTGCCCAGCTCGGCCAGGTCGAGGCCGCGCGCGTCCTTCAGGTACGACGGGAACCAGGTGAGGAAGAAGTAGATGACGAAGTTCAGGCAGAAGAAGCCGAGCATCATCCCGCGGATCGTGCGGTACTTGAACAGGTCCCGCCAGCGCACCTGCGCCGCGGCCTCGTCGTCGTTGTCCTCCAGCCGGGCGCCGTTCTCGGCGATGTAGGCGCGCTCCTCCGCGTTCGCGTGCCGGTGCTCCATCGGGTCGCGGTAGTACCAGTACCAGACCGCCGCGAGCAAGATCCCGAGCACGCCGAGGACCACGAACGAGAAGTGCCAGCTCACCAGCGCGATCAGCCCGGTCACGACCGGCAGCGACAGCACCGTCCCGACCCGCGAGCCGGAGTCGATCACCGCGGTCGCGAACGCGCGCTCGTGCTGCGGAAACCACCGCGACGCCGCCTTGGTGGCGCTCGGGTACGCCGGCGCCTCCCCCGCGCCGAGCGCGAACCGGAACGCGAACAGCGACCAGAACCCGCGCGCGAGTGGCGTCAACGCGGTCACCACGCTCCACCACAGCGCGGCGAACGTGAACGCCTTCCGCGAGCCCACCTTGTCGGCGAACCAGCCCGCCGCCAGCATCGCCCCGTCGTACGCCCAGAAGAACGCGCCGAGGATCAGGCCCTTCTCGGCGTTGCTGAGGTCGAGGTGCAGGTCGTCCTGGATGAACGGCAGCGCCACGCTCAGGTTCGCGCGGTCCAGGTAATTCAGTGAGAGTCCGACGAACGCCAGCCCTAGGATCAGGTACCTCGTCCGGCTGGCTCCAGGTGGAGCTTTCACCGTGGTTATGGCGGTCACTCTGTGCCTCCGATCGACAGCGGATCGTGGCACGCTACCCCGGACGCCACCTTTGTGCAGACAAACGTTTCATCCAGTGGAATGAGGGTGCAGTGATCGAGGACGGCGAGGAGATCCCGCTGCTCGGCGGCGACGTGACCGAGGGCCTGGTTCGCGTCGGCGACACCGTACGGCGGCCGCCCGGCGAGCGGGCCGAACTGGTCCGGGACGTGCTGCTGTATCTGGAGAAGGTCGGGTTCGACGGCGCGCCACGGTTCCTCGGCATCGACTCGGCCGGTCGGCAGTCGCTCACGTACGTCGAGGGCGAGGTCGCCGGACGCCCGCGACCGTCGTGGATCGCGGACGAGGAGCGGATGGTTTCGGTCGCGCGGTTGCTGCGTGCGTACGACGACGCGGTGGAAGGGTTCGGCATGCCGGAGAATCTGCCGGCGCCGATCGAGCCGCCCGGGCTGCCGGAGCTGGACGACCCGCCGGAGCTGGTCGGGCATCAGGACGTCACGCCGGAGAACGTGGTCTTCCGGGACGGTCGCGCGTACGCCCTGATCGACTTCGACCTCGCCCGCCCGGTGAGCCGGGCTCGCGAGTTCGTGAACCTGATGCTGTGGTGGGCCCCGCTCGGTGCCGAGGAGGATCTCGATCCCGAGTTCCGCGGGCTCGACCGCCCGCGTCGTTGCCGGCTTCTGGCTGACTCCTACGGTCTCGCCCCGGCCGATCGCGTACGGGTGATGGATCTCGCGATCGCGCTGAACGAGCGCGCCTGGCACACGATGAAATACCGCGCCGAGACGCTGGGCGGCGGCTGGCAACGCATGTGGTCCGAAGGCGTAGGCGACAAGGTCCGCAACCGCACAACCTGGCTCGAGACCAACGCCGACGCCCTCACTTCAGCTCTGCTCGCATGACCCGCCGGGTTGGTTGCCCGAGGCCACTACCTCGGGCAACCAGCCTGGTCAGCGGGTGATCTTCACCTCGGCGCCGATCTTGGCGCTCTCGTAGATCGCGGTCAGCATCCGGGCCATCTCCAGGCCCTGCGCCGCGGTGGCGTCGGCCGGGATCTCGCCCCGGCAGATGCTCAGGAAGTGGTCGATCTGGTTCGCGAACCCGACCTTGAAGTCGAACCCGAGCGAGTCGATCTGCGGCTGGACGTGCAGCAGCGTGTCGTGCCGCTCGGTGATCATCAGCAACTGCGGCTCGATCTCCGCGCCGCCCTTGTCACCGTGGATCCGGACGCTGATCTCGTTGCGCGCGTGCAGCGAGAACGACGTGTCCACGTCGAGGACCGCCCCGCCCTCGAAGCGGATCTGCGCGGTCGCGTAGTCCTCGACCGTGTTCGGCCGGGCCGCCGACGCGGCCTTGTACCGGGTCAGGTTCTGGATGTTGTCGCGGGCGCCCAGCGGGGCGAACGTCGCGCCGGACGCCGACACCGCCTTCGGCATCCCCATCAGGTACCAGCACAGGTCGATGATGTGGACGCCGAGGTCGATCAGCGGACCGCCGCCGGACAGCTCCACGTCGCCGAACCAGCCGCCCGGGTTGCCGGCCGTCCGCAGCAGCGTGGCCCGCGCCGCGTAGATGTCACCGAACTCGCCCGCGTCCAGGAACCGCTTCGTGACCAGGGCGTTCGGCGCGTACCGGCGTACGTACCCCACCTGCAGCGCCTGGCCGGTCTCCTCGACCGCCTTCACCAGCGCCTCGGCCTCCGGCACGTTCACCGTCATCGGCTTCTCGACCAGCACGTTCTTGCCCGCCCGCAGCGCCGCCTCGGCGATCGGGGCGTGCAGGGTGTTCGGCACACAGACGCTGACCGCGTCCACGTCCGGGTCCGAGAGGATCTCCTGGAAGTCCCCGGTCACCCGCGCCACGCCGAACTGCTCGCCGCGCGCCTTCGCCCGCTCGAGGTCGACGTCGCAGACGGCGACCAGCTCGGCCCGATCGTTGGCCTGGTACGCCTTCAGGTGCTCGACGGCGATCGAGCCCAGCCCGATCACCGCAATCCGCGTCGTCATGTCACGCCACGCTTTCGTTCAGTCGGATGATGTTCGCGAGCGAGCGCTCGATGGCGGGCAGCGGCGCCTCCATACCCTCGAACTCCAGGCTCACCGGTACGTCGGGCTTGGTCGCGACGAGCGCCAGCAGACCGGGGATGTCGACGTCGCCGTGGCCGGTGACCGTGCCGAGCAGGTAGTCGCCGGCCAGCGTCTTCAGCCAGCCCTCCCCCGCCGAGCGGCGGATGTGGAAGTCCTTGATGCCGATCGACGCGGCGACGTCGATCAGCCCGGCGGCGGTCTTGCCCGGCACCTCGCCGACACACAGGCCGTTGCCGAGGTCGAGCGTGACCCGGAAGTTCGGGCGGTCCACGGCGTACACGAGCCGGGCCAGCCGCTCGCTGCCGTTCATGAAGAAGCCGTGGTTCTCGATCGTCGACACGATGCCCAGGCCCGCGGCGTGGTCGGCGACCGCGCGGCAGCCTTCGACGACCTGCGCGAAGGTCGACTCGAACTCGCCCGGGTCCTGCTCCCGCCACGCCCACGGCGCGACGTCGTGCCGGAAGACCGTGGCGCCGAACGCGTGCGCGACGTCCAGCTGCCGGCGGAGACGGTCGACCTCGTTGCTGTCGGCCGACCGCAGGTCGCCGCTGACCAGGTAGTTCACGATCGGTACGCCGATCTCCTCGGCGTGCTTGGCCGTGTCGCGAACGACGGCCTCGTTCTCCAGGTAGTACTCACCGTCCATCGCGGCGATCTCGATATGCCCGGCCGGCGAGGCCGCGACCCAGTCGAGCACGCCGATCAGGTCCATCTCGCCGCTCGTCATGAGCTGGCGGAAACAGTACGAACTGACTCCGAGCTTCACGTGGTGGTCCTCTCCACTTCGTGAGTGATGTGGGTCCACGGACCGGGATAGTCGTGGACCCCGTAGATCGCTGAGCTGCACCGGTCGAACGCGTTGCCGACCGCCCCGAGCACCACTGCTTCCCGCCCCAGTGCGGAGGCGACGAAGGGTGGGCGCTCGGGGAAGACCAATTCCTTCTCGACCGCGGCGGCGAGGGGACGCAGCAAGGCGCCGCTGTCCTTCGCCGCTCCGCCGCGGACGACGACGACCTCCGGGTCGATGACCAGCAGGACGGTCGCGATCCGCGCGGCGATCTGCGCGCAGAAGTCCTCGAGCTCCGCCTGCGCGTCGGCGTCGCCGGCGGCGGCCGCGCTGAGGACCTCCGCGCTGGTCGGTCGCACCGACCACACCAGTTGCCCGCGCTGCGCGTTGCGCGTCCAGCGCATGCCGCGCTGCGCGCCGAGCTCGCCCGCCAGGCGGTGCCGGCCCTGCCGGATGACGCCGTTCAGCACGATCGACATCGACAGCCGGTGGCCGATCTGCAGGTAGACGACATCGGAGTACCCGCGGCCGGCGCCGCCGCGCTGCTCCGCGAGCGCGGCCAGCTTGATGTCGTTGTCCACGACGACGGGCTGCCCGAACTCCTTCGCCAACAGCTCTGAGACCGGAAGGCCGACGAGTTCGGGCATCGCCAGGCTGGCCCGCAACTGTCCGTCCGCCTCAACCACGCCCGGCAGCCCAACACCAACGGCCCGCAGCCGACCGAGGTCAAGTGCTCCCACCCCCGCCGCACGGTGGTCGGGTATGGGGGCAGCGGCGGCCGCTTCCAGCGCGCTTGGGATCAGCGAGAGTGCGCCGGGCTTGCGGGCCACGTCGGCCCCACCGCGGGAGGTGCCGCCTGCGCCGGGTGCCCTGTGGGCGCGCAGCGGGCGGCGGGTGGCATCCGCCGGAAGTTCGGCGTACCCGACTCGGCGGCCTGACAGGTCGCAGATGATTGCGCGTGCACCGCGGGGGCCGAGGTCGACGCCGGCGACGAGACCAGCCTCGCGTACGAAGCGGAAGGCGCGGGCGGGCCGCCCCGGGCCGGCTGTCGCCGGGCTGGTGGACTCGACCAGCCCGGCGTCGGCCAGGTCGTCGAGGACAGCGTGCACGGTGGGTCGCGACAGGCCGGTGGCCTCGCTGATCACCCCGACCGTGCGCGCCTCGTCGGCGTCGGCCATGAACCGCAGGCACGCGACCTGATTGGCCGCCCGCTCCGCCTGGGCGGCTCCGCGTGCAGTGTCCATCGACCCCAACCTATTATGGAACCGGCTTTAATAAAGACGGTAACAGAACGCCCCACGCAACGGCAACGCC
The DNA here is from genome assembly GCF_053603655.1 of Kribbella sp. NPDC004138. Classification (NCBI taxonomy): domain Bacteria; kingdom Bacillati; phylum Actinomycetota; class Actinomycetes; order Propionibacteriales; family Kribbellaceae; genus Kribbella; species Kribbella sp. NPDC004138. The sequence continues at coordinate 31,239 of NZ_JBSGFZ010000003.1, read as the reverse complement.
CATCTCAGCCCGACCACCACGAGGACTTGGGATCCGCAACTACCGCTGGAGGACGGTGCGCTCGACGACCGTCCAGGTCGTGGTGGTCAGCACGTACAGTCCGGCTGCCAGCGGCACGAAGGCTGCTGTCAGCAGCGTGCCGTACGGCAGCAACTGCGCAAGCCGCCGCGACAACCGAGGCGCCGCCGGATCCAACTGCCGCAACTGAAGCCGAGCAGAGAACCAGGCGACCACAGCAAGTAGCAAGGCGATCACGATGTACGCCGGGGTGCCGGTAACGATCGGCCAGTGCACACCGAGCGGCGCACCGAGCAGGCTCCCGCTGATCAACTGGTTCGACTCCCCCGCCACCATCGTCCGCGAGAACAGCGTGTACATCAGCCAGAAGAACGGCATCTGCGCGAGCGTCGGCAGGAACCCGGCGAACAACGACGTACCGGACTCGGTCTGCAGCTTCGCGACCTCACGCTGCAGGCGCTCCGGGTTGCCCTTGTGCCGCTCGGTCAACTGCTTCAGTTGCGGCATCAACTCCGCGCGGGCGCGCAAGCCGCGATGCGCCCGGACACTGAGCGGCAGCAGGGACAGCCGAACGACGAGAGTGCACAGCACGATCGCGACGACGGCGGCATACGCACCGGCGAGCGGCTCGAGGACGGTGACGAGGGACGTGAGCAAGTGATAGGCACCGGCGACCGGTGCCTCCAGGAAAGAAGGCACAGCAGAACTCCACGAGTGAGAAGGAACGAGTAGGCGTGCGCGCTACCCGAACCGGCCGCAGAGGCGGTGGCTCGGCAGCGCGGGCGCTACAGTCCCGGTGCTCGTGGTCGGGGTCTCCCGGCTGCGTCGGGATCCCGGAGAGAGAGATACGCCGTACGCCGGGCGTTGGCCCGGGCGGCGCTGGAGCGAGCCGGCAACGGCGAGGCGATGGGCGTGCGCGCAGCCGACCGGGCGGCCTGGAAGGCCAGGAACAGCACGGCCGCCGCCGTGAAGACGGCGACGGCCATCAGACCCGATTGCGGGCCGAGGGCAGGCATCGCCAGCGACCACACGCCGGCGAACACCTGCCCCATCGTCATCAGTCCAGGTAGTCCCGCAGGACCTGCGAACGCGACGGGTGCCGCAGCTTCGACATGGTCTTGGACTCGATCTGGCGGATCCGCTCGCGGGTCACGCCGTACACCTTGCCGATCTCGTCGAGCGTCTTCGGCTGGCCGTCGGTCAGGCCGAAGCGCATCGAGACCACGCCGGCCTCGCGCTCGGACAGCGTGTCCAGGACCGCGTGCAACTGCTCCTGCAGCAGCGTGAACGAGACCGCCTCGGCCGGCACGATCGCCTCGGAGTCCTCGATCAGGTCACCGAACTCGGAGTCGCCGTCCTCACCGAGCGGGGTGTGCAGGGAGATCGGCTCGCGACCGTACTTCTGCACCTCGATGACCTTCTCCGGGGTCATGTCGAGCTCCTTGGCGAGCTCTTCCGGAGTGGGCTCGCGGCCGAGGTCCTGCAGCATCTGCCGCTGCACCCGGGCCAGCTTGTTGATGACCTCGACCATGTGCACCGGGATACGGATGGTGCGGGCCTGGTCGGCCATCGCGCGGGTGATGGCCTGCCGGATCCACCAGGTGGCGTACGTCGAGAACTTGTAGCCCTTGGTGTAGTCGAACTTCTCCACCGCGCGGATCAGACCGAGGTTGCCCTCCTGGATCAGGTCCAGGAACAGCATGCCGCGGCCGGTGTAGCGCTTGGCCAACGACACCACCAGGCGCAGGTTGGCCTCGAGCAGGTGGTTCTTCGCGCGCCGGCCGTCCTCGGAGATCCACTCGTACTCGTCGCGGACCTTCTCCTTGAGCTTGGCCGCCTCGTCGGCGATCTGCTCCTCCGCGAACAGGCCGGCCTCGATCCGCTTCGCGAGCTCGACCTCCTGCTCGGCGTTCAGCAGCGGGACCTTGCCGATCTGCTTCAGGTAGTCCTTGACCGGGTCCGCGGTGGCACCGGCGACCATCACCTGCTGCTCGGGCTCGTCGGTCTCGTCGGCCTCGGAGACGATGAAGCCCTGGTCCTCGGTGAGCTCCTTCTCGAGCCCCTGGACCTCGCCCGGCTTGAAGTCGGCCTCGTCCACCTCGTCGAGCGCGCGCGGCTTCCCGGTCTTCGGGTCGATCGACAGACCCGCCTCGGACACTGCCTTCTTCGCCGGAGCCTTCTTGGCAGCGGCCTTCTTCGCGGGGATACCGTCCTCCTTGGTACCGGCGGGCTTCACCGCCGCCTTCTTCGCCGCCGCCTTCTTGGCAGCGGGGTCGGTCACTCGGGCGCTGGTCCTCGGAGCCGTGCTACGGGCCGTGGCGGCCACGGCCCGGGCCGGCTCGGCGGGAAGATTCTCGGACGAGCTGGACGACACGAATTACCTCTCGTCTGACGCAGGGTTTGTACGACGGTACGACGTTGTGTTGCTGAGTCTTTGGGTACTGCTGTTCGCGGCTGCTCGCTGGTCAGGCGGCGGCAACAGTCCATTGTAATCCGCGAACCAAGCTCAGGCGTCGCACGACCCCCCAGAGAGCCCCATTTCAGCCGGTCGTCCGTCGGTCCCGCTCACCCGTTCCGAGTCTGCCGCAGCGGTCTGGCCACCACCGGCCGCCGGACCAGTTGCTGCTCCTGCTTGAACTGCCGCACCTTCACCAGTGACGCGACATCGATGACGTCCGCGACGGACTTGAAGGCACCGTCCTCACCGTACGGCTCGGAGGCCTCCCGCCAGCCGCGCGGCCGGACCTTCAGCTGCTTGCCGAGCAGTGCGACGAAGATCTTCGCCTTCTGCGCGCCGAACCCCGGCAGTGCCGACAGCCGGGCGAGCAGGTCGTCACCGGACTTCACGTCGCACCACAGACCCGAGGCGTTGCCGCCGTAGTGGTCGTCCAGGTGCTTGGCCAGGGTCTGGATCCGGGCGGCCATCGCGGTCGGGAAGCGGTGCACGGCCGGCGGGCCGGCGACCACCTCGACGAACGCGTCCGGGTCGTAGTGCGCGACCGTGGCCGGGTCGAAGGGACCGATCATCCGCTTCGCGATGGCGACCGGGCCGGCGAACGCCCGCTCCATCGGGATCTGCTGGTCGAGCAGCATGCCCACCAGCAAGGCGAACGGATCTCTGCTCAGCATCTCGTCGGCGTCGGGCTGCTGGGCCAGGCACAACTTCCTGCTGCGTGTCGAAGTCACCTCAGTCCTCCCCTTCCTCGGCCTTGACGGCCAGCACCGGACACGGAGCATCGAGCAGCACCCGCTGCGCGTTGCTGCCGAGGATGAGCTTGCCGACCGGGGACCGGCGCCGGAGCCCGATCACGATGAACTCCGCGTGCACCTGCTCGGCGACGGCCACCAGGTCCTCCGCCGGGTCCAGGCCACGCACCAGCTGCCGCACCTCGTACGGCACGCCGGTCGAGTCGAGCTGCTCCCGTACTTCCGTCAAAGCGGCGTCACTCGCCGCAGCCTCGTCGCTGTCGAAACTGCGCCCACCTCGATGCGAGTTCACCACCACCAGCTTGGCGTCCCGCAGCGTCGCTTCCTCCGCTGCGCGCCGAAGGGCCGCACGGCCTTCCGCCTTCGGCACATAACCCACGACGATGGTCGTCATCGCCCTGCCTCACCTCCGGGTGTGTGTCGACCCGTCTCGAACGATACTGCTCCCGACCGCGGTCGGCATCCGCTGCATTTGCACCTGTTGTGTCGCACCGGTGACGGAGGGCTGCCGGTGCCCGTGTACTACCCGCGGCGGGCCGACCTAACCTTCCGGTGGCCACACCTTTGCAGGGCTGTCACCGAAAGCGCCACCCCTGTAGTCCGGGTCGTTATCGAACTCGCCCGGGAAATCGCCGATCCCGTTGCCCAGGGCAAGATCGGACCGGCCGCCCGGCGGTTCCGCCCGGAGGACCCGGGTTCCGCCGGCGGCTGTCCTACGTTGTCGCGGGGACGCCGGAGCACACGAACCGGTTCAGTCGATCGGCCATTCGTGCACCGGCGTGTTGTCGTGCATGTGGTCGCGATACCGGCCGAGCATGCCGCGCAGGGCGTCCCGCCGGCCGTGCGACCCCTTCGTATACAGGCGGTGGAACTCCTCGGCCTGCCACGACGCGCCGTTGCGTCCGGTCAGGCAGCGCTGCTCGATGATCCCGAGCAGCCGGTCCCGCACCGCGACGTCCACGCCCCAGGCGTCCAGACCGCGAACCGCCAACGGCAGCAGGCGTCTGAGCACCAGCTCGGTCGCGCGTGCCGTACCGACGCCCGGCCAGAACACCTCGGCCTCGATGCCGTTGCGGGCCGCGGCGTGGAAGTTCTCCTCGGCCGCGCTGAACGACATCTGCGACCAGATCGGCCGCTCGTCGTCGGCGAGGGCGCGGACCAGGCCGAAGTAGAAGGCGCCGTTGGCAATCGTGTCGACCACGGTCGGGCCGGCCGGCAGGACGCGATTCTCCACGCGCAGATGCGGCTTCTCCCGGACAACGTCGTACACAGGGCGGTTCCAGCGATAGATCGTCCCGTTGTGCAGCCGCAATTCCGAAAGGGCCGGCGTGTCACCGCGGTCCAGGACCGCGATCGGATCCTCGTCCGACGTGACCGGCAGCAGCGCCGGGTAGTAGCGCGCATTCTCCTCGAAGAGGTCGAAGATCGAGGTGATCCAGCGTTCACCGAACCAGACGCGCGGCCGGACGCCCTGCGTCTTCAGCTCGTGGGTGCGGGTGTCGGCGGCCTGCTCGAACAGCGCGATCCGGGTCTCGCGGAGCAACTCCTTGCCGAACAGGAACGGCGAGTTCGCGCCGACCGCGAGCTGGACGCCGGAGATCGCCTGCGCCGCGTTCCAGTACCGCGGGAACGCCTCCGGTGTGACCTGGAGATGGAACTGCGTCGACGTACAGGCGGCCTCCGGGACGATGGTGTCGGCGGTGACCTGCAGCCGCTCGACGCCGTCGATGGAGATCTGCACGTCCTCGCCGCGGGCGGCGAAGATCTGGTCGTTGAGCAGCGTGTACCGCGGGTTGGTGCTGAGCGACTCGCGGCGGATGTGCTCGGTCAGCAGCGTCGGCAGGATCCCGACGATCACCATCGACGACCCGGTCCGGGCCGCCTTGTCCTCGGCCGCGTTCAGGCTGTCGCGGATGTTCGACTCCATGGTGTCCAGCCCGAGTCCGTCGATCTGGCCGGGCGGCACGTTGATCTCCACGTTGAACTGGCCGAGCTCGGTCTGGAACGCGTCGTCCTCGATCGCGCTCAGCACCTCGGCGTTCTTCATCGCCGGGTCGCACCGCTCGTCGACGAGGTTCAGCTCGATCTCGATCCCGGTCATCGGCCGATCGGGCGCGAACCGGTCCTCGCGCAGCATCCGCGCGAAGGCGTCCAGATTGCGATGGACCTGCTCGCGGAACGCGGTCCGGTCCGCCCGGGTGAACTCGACCCGGTCGACTTCCTCGCCCATCAGTGCCTCCCCTGCTGGCTCCTGTGCTCAGTGTGCCCGAAGGTGCCCCTCCGCGTACGGATCATTCGCGTCGCGGTTCAGACGGGGTACACGACGAAGTCGTCACGCACGATCCGCGCCGGTACGTCGCCCGCCGCGTCCAGCACCTGCAGCAACTCGGTGAGTACGCCGGGCCGCAACTGCAACGCGTGCTCGTCCGGGTGCCGGTCCGCGCCCATCGCGTAGTCCCGGCCGGGCTGCCCGGTCATCTCGATGTGCGCTCCCAGTACCCATTCCACCGGATTGCCCTCAGCAACGAACGCGGCGAGCCGCCGGATGCTCGCCCGGTACGCCGCCCAGTCCTTCACGTACAGCCGTCCCGGGTAGAGCGAGTCCCCGGTGAACAACAGCCGGGTGGTCCGGTCGTACAGCGCGATGTCCGCGCCTTGGTGTCCTGGGATCGGGACGACGTCGACGGTCCGGTCGCCCAGGTCGATCGTCGCGCGTCCGTCCGGCCAGTCGAGCCCGAAGTACTGCGCGACTTCCTCGGCGCTCCGCCCGACGACGGCGTCGAACTCTCCGTCCCCGCCGACGTGATCCGAGTGCCCGTGCGTATGGGCGACGACGAGCTCGCGTCCGGGCCGCGTGCGGGCCGCCAGGAGGTCGTCGACCAGCGGGCGGAGTGGGGCGTGGCCGGTGCCGGTGTCGAGGAGGAGGGCTCGCTCGGCGCCGAGCAGTAGGTACAGGAACGGGCCCTCGAAGTTGGTGCGGAGCGACTGGCGGATGATCGCCGTGCGGTCGTCGTACCAATGGACCTGATGGTCCGGGGCGGCCGGGTCGGTGCCGTCGGCCCAGTGGTCGGGGAAGGTCATCCGGCAATTGTCGGTGACGGCAGGGACACTGGTCGGGTGCGAGAGGATCCGTCGGTGCTGCACGTCGACCTGGACGCGTTCTTCGCGGCGGTCGAGCAGCGGGACAAGCCGTCACTGCGGGGCAAGCCCGTGGTCGTCGGCGGGATCGGCGTGCGCGGAGTCGTCTCGACCGCGTCGTACGAGGCGCGCAAGTACGGCGTCCGCTCGGCGATGTCGACCGCCGAGGCCCGGTCGCGGTGCCCGCACGCGGCGTACCTCAGTCCCCGCTTCGAGGTGTACCGGCGCAGCAGCCGGGCGGTGATGGCCGAGATGCGGGCGCTGTCGCCGCTGGTCGAGCCGCTGTCGCTCGACGAGGCGTTCATCGACCTCGCGGCCAGCGGGCTGTCCGGGCTCACGGTCGACGACGTGGAGGCGATCGCCAACGACCTGAAGGCCGCGATCCGGAAGGTGTCCGGCGGTCTCACCGCGTCGGTCGGCGCGGGGACGTCGAAGCTGATCGCGAAGATCGCCAGCGACCTCGACAAGCCCGACGGCGTGGTCGTCGTGCCGGCCGGCACCGAGGCCGAGTTCCTCGCGCCGATGCAGGTCACGGTGATCCCGGGCGTCGGCCCGGCGACCGCGCAGCGGCTCGGCATGGCCGGCGTCCGCACGGTCGCGGACCTGCAGCAGCTCGACGAGGACGAGCTGATCCGCCAGGTCGGCTCGGCGCACGGCACCAGCCTGCACCGGCTCGCGGTCGCGGCCGACGACCGTCCCGTGGTCAGCGACCGGGAGACCAAGTCGGTCAGCGTCGAGGACACCTTCGAGACCGACCTCATCGACCGCGCGCTGCTGACCGCGATCAGCGACCGGATGGCGCACCGGGTCGCCGAGCGGCTGCAGAAGGCGCAGCTGTCCGGCCGGACCGTCACGGTCAAGACACGGATGCACGACTTCGCCACGCACACCCGCTCGTCGACCCTGGCCGGACCGACCGACGACGCGCGGGTGATCGCCCGGGTCGCGCGCCGGCTGCTCGACGACAGCGACATCGGCGGCGGCATCCGTCTGCTCGGCGTCGGCGTCTCGTCGCTCGCCGACTGGATCCAGGACGACCTCTTCACCGAGGACGAGCACGCCGAGAACCCCGTCGAGGTGATCGAGCTCCCGACCCGGCCACGCGACCAGCTCGGCTTCCACCCGGGCCAGGACGTCACCCACCCCGACTACGGCCACGGCTGGGTCTGGGGCTCCGGGCGCGGCCGCGTCACGATCCGCTTCGAGACCGCCGACACCCCGCCGGGCCCGGTCCGCACCTTCTCCGTCGACGATCCGGCGCTGACGAAAGTGCGGCACACCGGCACCGATGCGGACGACGAACCCCCGACTGACCACAATGTCTCGGGTGAATGAGGAGCGGCGGGGGGTCTACCCGTTCTGTGCGCCGTGTACGGCGACGTCCGAGGCATCGGAGGCTTGGCGGGCCGTGGCGACGGCGGGGCCGATGGGGAGCAGGTTCTACGGGCACCGGAGTGTGTGCGAGAGCTGCGGGTCCTCGGTGCGCACGCTGTACAACACGGTGCTGTGGTTGCCGGTCGGCAAGGTCGGGCGGTTCCGGATCATCCCGACCGGCGGCCGGACGTACGTCGGCCGCAAGGTGATCGACCAGCCGGTGCACAGCGTCGTACGGCGGGTGCCGGCGTCGGCGATCGTGGAGCATCCGGAGCTCGAGGGCGCGCCGGACTACCGGCAGGCCGAGGCGTACTGGGACGACCACGAGCCGGGACGGGCGCTGCCGTACTACCAGTCGGCGCTGGCCGAGCGGGAGAGGGTGCTGGCGGCGGACGATCCAGCGACGCTGCGCGTGCGGCTGCGGGTCGCGCAGGGGCTGCTCGCGACGGCGAACTATGGACGGGCGATCGCCTGGTTCGAGCTCGTGACGCCGCAGTTGGTCGAGGTGTTCGGGCCGCAGCACGAGCTGACCCAGGCCGCGACCGAGGCCGGCACCGGCGCGCGGTTGATGGTCGGCGGTCCGCGGTCGGAGGCCCAACTGCTCGCGGACATCGTCGCGGCCGACAGCCTCGGCACCGACGACCGTCAGCTGCTCCGGGACCGGGCCGCGCTCGGGAAGGCGTTGCTGGCGTGCGGCGACATCGCGGAGGCGGTCGACGAGTTGACCAAGGTCGTCCGCGACGCCACGCCGGGGCATCCGGACACCGCTGTCTACCGTGCGGCGCTGAAGGCGGCGTGCGAGGTCGCCGAGGCGCGTGGCAAGCGGCGCGACGTACAGCTCGCCGCGGCGGCGCGGCAGTTGCTCACCGGCGTAGACGTACCGACAAGCAGGTAACACAGCCCTCGAGCTTCTCGAACTCGCTGATGTCGACGACGACCGGCCGATAACCCAGGCCCGCGAACAACTCCGCCGACTTCGGCGCGGATGCGGCCATCAGCAGCCGGTCGTCGTCGAGCAGTACGACGTGTGCGCCGGCCTCCTCGGGCACCGGACGGAACGCTTCGAACGCGGCCGCATCGTCGACGAGCGGCTCGTATCCGATGACCGTGCCATCCGGCAGCGCGGTCACAGCGGACTTCAGGTGCAGCACCTTCCGCACCGGAACCGCACGTACGTCGGCCCCGAGCGGCGCGAACGCGGCCCGCAGCTGCTCGAGCCCCGCCGCGTTCGTCCGGCCGCCCTGCCCGACGTAGATCGTCGAGCCGATCTTCAGGACGTCGCCGCCGTCGAGTGTGCCGGGCTCGACGATCCGCACGATGCGGTAGCCCTGCCCCGCGACGGTCTCCTCGGCCGCGGCCGCTTCCGCGCGCCGCTCGTCCGCGCCGGCCCGGGCGATCACCGCGACGTCGCCGTACACGACCATCGTGTCCTCGACGAACACGCCGTCCGGGCAGTCGTCGATCGCCGGGACCTCGACCGTTCGCCAGCCCGTGGCGTGCAGCGCGTCGACGTACTGCTGCCATTGCCGCAACGCCAGCCTGACGTCGACCGGGGTGCGCTCGATGTGCGTGACAAGTCCTTCGGCCAGGCGCGGGCTCGGAGGGCGGATCAGGGCTGACGGCATGTCCGCAGCGTATCCGGGGTACCTGCACGCATCCGAGAAAGGAGACGACGGATGCCGAAGATCCTTCCGGCAACGGGTGGAGACGTGGTCGAGATCATCCTCGCGGACCACCGGTGGTTCGAGGAGGCGCTGCGCGAACTGCGCGACGTCCGCAGTGACCGGGCGGCCGTGCTCGCCGACCTGGCCACGGTGCTGGTCGCCCACGCCGAGGCGGAGGAGTCGAAGGTCTACCCCGCCCTGCGGCGCAAGGACGCGATCGACGCCGACGAGGTCGAGCACTCCGAGCACGAGCACGCCGAAGGCAACGAGGCTCTGCTCGCGCTGATGGAGGTCGCCGACACGGCGAGCGAGGAGTTCAGCGAGAAGCTGCACGAGCTGTCCGAGGCCCTCACCCATCACCTCGACGAGGAGGAGCGCGACGTCCTCAACCCGGCGCGGACCGACGTCGAGGAAGACGTCCGGCGCAAGCTCGGCGACACGTTCGCCGAGGAGCGGTCCCGGTTGATCGACTCCGGCTGCGGCGAGCTCGCGAACGTCCGGAAGATCGTGGCGGCCGAGCAGCACACCTAGGGTGGGGGCCGTGCGCGAACTCACTGCCCGGGTTGAGCTGACGGTGCCGTCCGACGTCGCCTTCGAGATCTTCACCGACGAACTCGGTCGCTGGTGGCCGCCGGAGTTCTCCTGGTCGGGCGCCGGGCAGGTGACCGACATGGGCATCCTGGACGGCGTGCTGTACGAGCTGGGTCCGCACAACCTGCAGTGGGACTGGGGCCGCGTCCTCACCTGGGAGCGCGGCCGGCGGCTCGTGTTCAGCTGGCAGATCGGCCCCGACCGGGTACCGGTCCCCCGTGCCGAGGACGCGACCGAGGTGGAGGTCACCTTCGACGGGTCGGCCGTTCACGTCGTGCATCGCGGCTGGGAGCGGCACGGCGACGCCGGCGAGGAGTACCGCAAGAGCTTCGAGGAAGTCTGGCCCTACGTGCTCGGCCGGTTCGCCGAGTACGTAGGGCTCAGAACGTCAGCGTGAGACCTTCCTCGGCAGCGATCACGTCGCCGTCGAACACCCGCCGCGCCTCCGCCACGGACACCGACCGATCGGACCCGGGCCAGAAGTGCGTCAGCAGCAACCGCTCCGCCCCCTTGGCGCCTTCGGCTGCCTCGGTCGCCGTCATGACATAGCGGGGCTGGGTCTGCGGTGACTCGCCTTGAAGCGTCGCATCCGAAATGAACAGGTCAGTCCCGTCGGCCAGCCGCGCCAAGTCCGGCGACGGGCCGCTGTCACCTGTGTAGGCAACCGACACACCCGGCGCGCTCAGCCGCACCCCGAGGTTCGTCTTGTAGTGCGGCAGCTCCACCGTCTGTACGTCGAACGGGCCGATCCGCGTCGTCGACGCCAGCTCGTGGACGGCGAACACGTCTGCCGGATCCGGGTGCGGCTCCAGGGCCCGCAGTACGTCGAGGACGCCCGGAGCGCAATGCAGCGCGACAGGAGGCTCGCCGGGCGCCTCGTAGTACCGGACCCTGGCCAGACCGCTCACGTCGACGCAATGGTCGGGGTGCTGGTGCGTGACCACAACCGCATCGACCGCGCCCTTCGGGCAGTGCTCGAGCAGGCGCGGCAAGGCGGCGTACCCGAGATCGAGGACGACGCGGAATCCGTCGTACTCGAGCAGGAAACCCGCGCATGCCCGGCCCGCTTCCGGCCAGGCGCCGCAGGAGCCGAGGACCGTCAGCGCCCTCACGCGAACGGCCGGTCGGTCGGCACGATCGTCTTGCCGAGCGGGACCAGCGAGACCGGGATCAGCTTGAAGTTCGCGATACCGAGCGGGATGCCGACGACGGTCAGGCACAGCGCGATCCCGGTGGTCAGGTGACCGAGCGCCAGCCACCAGCCGGCGACCAGGATCCAGATCAGGTTGCCGATCAGCGCGCCCGCGCCGGCGCTGCGCTTGTCGACGATCGTCCGGCCGAACGGCCACAGCGTGTACGCCGCGATCCGGAACGACGCGATACCGAACGGGATCGTGATGATCAGCACGCAACAGATGATCCCGGCGACCGCGTACCCGACCGCCAGCCAGAATCCGGCCAGCACCAGCCAGATCAGGTTGAGGAGCGTCTTCATGTCTCCCAGCGTGCCACCTCGCGGGTGTGATCCCGTACGAGGCCGGCGACAAGTCCGGGATCGTTCCGGGGCATCCAGTGGCCACCCCTGATCACCTTGACGGTGAGGTTCGGGGCCCAGGCCTCGACGCCGGTCTGCAGCGGGGTGGTGACGAACGGGTCGGCGTCGGGCGAGACGGCGAGCACAGGTACGCCGGTACGGCGCGGCGCCGGGCGGAGGAGCCGCGGGACGACGTTCGCGCGGTACAGCTTGATGGGGTTGACGTAGTCGGCGATGGACCGGCCGTCGTGGGAGTGCTGTCTCTCCAGGCGGTTGAACGCGCGGTGCGCCCAGCCTTTGCGCCAGCCACGCTCGGGAAGCCATGGCAGGTGGAAGTAGAAGATGTACCAGGAGTGGATCACTTGTTTGAGGGTCGCGCGGTTGCGGCGGCGGATGAAGTACCCGGCGTGATCCAGCGACGGCCCTGAAATCGAGACGAACGAGGCGATCCGGTCCTGCAGGCTCACTCCGGCAGCCGGCGCGGGGTCGGTGACGAAGTGCCAGGACTGGATCGAGCCCCAGTCATGCGCGAGGACGTGAACCGGCTGATCGGGTGACACCTGGTCGATGACTGCGCGGAAGTCTTCTTGCAGGCGGTCCAGGACGTACGCCCTGGTGCTGCTCGGGTGGTCGGAGAGACCGGCGCCACGCACGTCGTACGTGACCACCTGGAAGTCGTCGGCGAGCAACTCGGCAACGGGCTCCCACATCGTGGCGTTGTCCGGGTAGCCGTGGACGCAGACCAGCACCGGGGCGCCGCTGTCGCCGTACGTGTAGACCGCGAGGCGCGTCCCGTCGGAGCTAGTAGCTGTCGACTTCGAGGGTGGCAAAGGTCATCCCCGCTCTCACCAGTCGCTCACGCAGAGCGGGTCCCATGGCCGCGGCCGTGGTGGTCTGGCCGGCCGTCTCCGGCAGGTCGTCGAGCGCCAGGCACAGGGCGCTCTCGCCGAGCATCTTCGCGGTCTCGTCGTACCCGGGGTCGCGGCCGGCCACCTCGGTGATCACCTGCTTGCCACCGCCGCGCCCGACGAACCGGACGTTGAACCACGACCGCGCCCGCTGCTCGGCGCTCGGACCGTCACCTGGCTGCAGCCGGCCCAGCAACACCTTGCGGACCGGCGGGATCTGCGCGCCCGCGATCAGCAGACCGACACCGCCGATGCCGGCGGCAACCGTCGGGAGATGCTTGACCGCGGCGTAGTGCGAATACCGGAAGTCCGGTCCGTAGCGATCGAGCAGCCGCGCCGAGTACCCGACGATCTGCGGGTCGATCGTCGGCAGCGGGACCGCCCAGAACCCCTGCTGCCGGTGGATCGTCCCAGCGACGGCGCGCGCCGTGCGGCCCGTCGGACGCGGCTCGGCCGAGCGTCGCGCGCGATGCGCGTCCAGGTTCTGCTTCGGCCGGGAGAAGGCGGTGATCGCGGTGTGGAACGTGCCGCCGGACGGACGGCCGCCGGCGCGCAGCAGGCCGTCGACCTTGATCGGCACGTTCTGCGGCAGTTGTTCGACGGTGTACTGCACGCCGAGGTCGTACGGGATCGAGTCGAGGCCGCACGCGTGGATGATCCTGGCGCCGGTCTGCGTCGCGCGCTCGTGATGGCGCACATATATCCGGTCCAGGAACTCCGGCTCGCCGGTGAGGTCGAGGTAGCCGGTCCCGGCCTCGGCGCAGGCCGCGACGAGTGGTTCGCCGTACTGGACGTACGGCCCGACCGTGGTGGCGACGACCTTCGTCGACTCAGCCAGTTCGCGCAACGACTTCGGGTCAGTCACATCGGCGTACAGGATGTCCTGACCGAACTGCTCCAGCTTGGACTTGTTGCGTCCGGCAACCGCCCAGCGCAGGCCCTCGGGTGCGTTCTTCCGCAGGTACTCCGCGGTCAGCGCTCCGGTGAACCCGCTCGCGCCGAGCAGGACGACGTCGTACTCGCGACTCACCGGCGCGCAGCCTTCTCGGCATCGGCGAGCCCGCCGGCGCCCGTCGGCCGGGACGACTCGGCGGCGCCGCGCGCCCGGACGTCGGCGAGCGCGGCCGCGTCGGCCTTCGGCACGCTGAACCGCGAGCCGGCCTCGATGACGTGCGGGATCACCCAGCGGAACACCTTCAGCGCGCCGATCCAGCCCGGCACGTGCACGGTCCGCGAGCGCTTCTTGATGCCGTCGACGAACTTCCCGACGGCGAAGTCCAGCGGATACGTCTTGCTCACCATCGGGATCCCGGTCCGGACCTTCCCGAACACCGGGTGCGTGTCGACACCGCGGACCATGTCGGTGTCGACGAAGGTCATGTGCGCGACGCCGACCCGGACACCGAGGTGCTTCAGCTCCGGCCGCAGCGTGTCCCCCATCGCCTCCACGCCGGCCTTCGACACGTTGTACGACGCGAGGCCCGGGATGTGCACGATCGCGGCCAGGGACGAGACGAGCAGCAGGTAGCCCTTGCTCTCCAGCAGGTACGGCAACGTCAGGTGGACGGTGCGCCAGACGCCGAGCAGGTCGACGTCGAGGACGCGCTCCCACACCTGCGGGTCCATGCTCCGGGTGAAGCCGGGCGCGGCGATCCCGGCGTTGGCCATCACGACGTCGATCCGCCCGTACCGCTCGGCAATCCCCTCGACCGCCGTCCGCAGCGAGTCGGTGTCGGTGACGTCGGCCTCCCACCAGCCGGCGTCCGGGCCGCAGTCCTCGGCGACCTTCTTCAGCTCGTCCGGCTCGAGGCCGACCAGCGCGAGCTTCGCGCCGTCCTCCGCCAGCTTCCGGGCGACCGCGGCGCCGATCCCCCGGGAGGCGCCGGTGATGAGCACGACTTGACCGGCCAACGGACGCATCTGGGACCTCCAGCTTGTTGAGTGGATACTCAACAGTAAGTGCTTGTTGACCGATTACTCAATAGACTGGCCGGGTGAGCCAGACCTCTTCGTCCGGGGCCCGCCTGCGGCCCGAGCAGCGGCGTACCCAGATCCTCGAGGCCGCGCGCCGGGTGCTGCTCGCGGACCCGCACCGCGAGCTCACCGTCGAGCTCGTCGCCGCCGAGGCAGGCGTCTCCCCCGCGCTGCTGTTCCACTACTTCGGCTCGAAGAAGAAGTTCCAGTACGCCGTCATCGAGGAAGCGGCCGCCGAGGTCATGCTGCGCACCGCGCCGGACCCGTCGCTGCCGCCGGACGAGCAGCTCCGGTCCGGGATCCGCGCCTTCGTCCGCGCCGTCCTCGAAGCGCCCCAGCTCTACCGGGCGACGCTGCTGATGTCGGCGGCCGGCGACCCGGAGCTCCGGGCGCTGCACTCCGAGCTGCGCCGCGTCTTCAGCCAGTGGGTGATCGGCGCGGTCGCTGAGCGTGGCATCGAGATCACCCCCGTCGTCGAGCTCGCGTGCCACGGCTGGCAGGGTTACGTCGAACAGACCCTGCTGGTGTGGATCGACAACCCCGACGTCTCGCCGGAGGCCCTCGAACGCCTCTGCGAGGAATCGCTGGACGCGATCCTCTCGACGACCTCCGAGTGAGAGTGATGAACAAGTTCTTCCTGACGGTCCACATCCTCGCGGCCATCCTCTGCGTCGGCCCGGTCACCGTGGCGGCCAGCATGTTCCCGCCGATCGCGCGCCGGATGCTGCAGTCCGACGCGCCGGACGCGGGCGGGCTGGACGTCCTGCACCGGATCACCCGGGTGTACGCGTGGGCGAGTCTCGCCGTTCCCGTGTTCGGCTTCGCGGTCGCCGGCGGCATGCACGTGATGGACGAGGCGTGGCTGATCGTCTCCATCGTGCTGACGCTGGCCGCGGCGCTGGTGCTCGCGTTCCTGGTCGTGCCCGCGCAGTCCGCCGTACTCGCGGCCGCCGGTCAGCCGGCCGAGGTGCGCAGCGGTGTGCTGTCGAAGGCCAAGCTGCTGTCGATGACGAGCGGCATCTTCGGGCTGCTGTGGCTGGTCGTCCTGGTGCTGATGGTCGTCAAGCCCGGGCACACCAGAGGGTAGGGTTCGGCCGTGCTGACGGTTGCCACGGTGAATGTAAACGGGATCAGGGCCGCCTTCCGGCGCGGGATGACGCCGTGGCTGGAGAGCACGGATCCGGACCTCTTGCTGATGCAGGAGGTCCGCGCCTCTGACGACGTACTGCGGGAACTGCTTGGCGGTGAGTGGAACATCGCGCACGCCGAGCCCACCATCGACGGGCACAAGGGCCGCGCTGGTGTCGCGGTCGCGAGCCGGCAGCCGATCAAGGACGAGCGCGGCGAGATCGGGCCGGAGCGTTTCGCCGGGACCGGCCGCTGGGTCGAGGCCGACGTCGTCCTGGACGACGGGTCGACGTTGACGGCGGTCAGCACGTACGTGTTCACGGGCGAGTTCGAGACGCCGCCGCGGCAGGCGGAGAAGTACGCGTTCCTGGACGCGATCACGGCCCGGCTGGCCGAACTGCGCGCGGACGGGCGGCACGTGCTGATGTGCGGCGACCTGAACATCGCGCACCGCGAGGTCGACCTGAAGGCGTGGAAGGCGAACCGCAAGAAGAGCGGCTTCCTGCCCGAGGAACGCGCCTGGCTGGACCGCCTGTTCGAGACCGGCTGGGTCGACCTCGGCCGCCGCTTCGGCGGCGAAGGCCCCGGCCCGTATTCCTGGTGGTCGTGGCGCGGCAAGGCCTTCGACAACGACGCCGGCTGGCGCATCGACTACCAGATCGCCTCCCCCGACCTCGCCGCCGCCGCGACCGGCTGCGTCGTCCACCGTGCCCCGACGTACGCCGAACGCTGGAGCGACCACGCCCCGGTCGTCGCGACGTACGACATCTGAATAGTTCTTGTCCGACGGCGCGGGTAGTCTCGCCGCATGGCTGAGACTTCTTCCGTCACGCCGCCGGTTGCTGCCCGGAAACCGGTCGAGCGGGTGCATCACGGCGATACCTTCGTCGACGACTACGAGTGGTTGCGGGACAAGACCGACGACGAGGTGCTGGCGTACCTGCGGGCCGAGAACGCCTACACCGAGGCCCGCACGGCCCACCTCGAATCGTTGCGCGAGGCAATCTTCAAGGAGATCTCGGACCGCACGCTGCAGACCGACCTGAGCGTGCCCGCGCGGCGCGGCGGGTACTGGTACTACTCCCGCACCATCGAGGGCCAGCAGTACTCGCTGCACTGCCGGGTCAAGGTGGACGGCGACGAACCGCCCGCCACCGACGGCGAGATCGCCGGCGAAGAGATCATGCTCGACGGCAACAAGGTGGCCGGCGACTCCGAGTTCTTCTCGCTCGGCACCGTCGACGTCTCCCCCGACGGCCGCCTCCTGGCGTACTCCGTCGACCTCAAGGGCGACGAGCGGTTCACCCTGCGGATCAAGGACCTGGACACCGGCGAGCTGCTGCCGGACGAGCTGCCCGAGGTGCACTACGGCTCGGCCTGGTCCGCGGACGGCTCGACGATCTTCTACACCAAGGTCGACGACGCCTGGCGGCCGTACCAGGTCTGGCGGCACACCCTGGGCGCGACCGACGACGTGCTGGTCATGGAAGAGCCCGACGAGCGGTTCTGGGTCGGCGTGGACCTGACCCGCAACGAGCAGGCGATCATCATCGCGCTCGGCAGCAAGCTCACCAGCGAGGCCTGGCTGCTCGACGCGCACAACCCGGCCGGCGAGCCCGTCGTCGTCGCGGCCCGCCGCGAAGGCGTCGAGTACGACGTCGAGCACGCCGGCGACCGGCTGCTGATCACGCACAACGCCGACGCCGCGAACTTCTCGCTCGCCTCCGCGCCGCTGGACGCCCCGGGCGACTGGACCCCGCTGATCGAGGGCGACAAGAGCAGCCGCCTGCTCGGCACGGACGCCTTCGCCGACCACGTCGTGCTGCACCGGCGCCGCGACGCCCTCACCGAGCTCGCGATCATGCGGCGCACCGCCGACGGCTTCGGCGACCCCGAGCTCCTGGAGTTCGACGAGCCGATCCACACGGTCTCCCCCGGCCGCAACGACGAGTGGCACGAGACCCGCTACCGCTTCGGCTACACGTCACTCGTCACGCCGGGTTCGACGTACGACGTGGACGTCGCGACCGGCGAGCGGCGACTGCTGAAGCAGCAGCCGGTGCTCGGCGGGGTTGACCTCGGCGACTACACCCAGTACCGCGAGTGGGCGACCGCGCCGGACGGGACCAAGGTTCCGCTCTCGATGGTTGCGCGCAAGGACGTCGCCAAGGACGGGGACGCGCCGGTCGTGCTCTACGGGTACGGCTCGTACGAGAGCTCGATGGACCCGTGGTTCTCGATCCCGCGGCTGTCGCTGCTCGACCGCGGCGTGGTGTTCGCGATCGCGCACATCCGCGGCGGCGGCGAGCTCGGGCGGCACTGGTACGACGACGGGAAGATGCTGACCAAGCGGAACACCTTCACCGACTTCGTCGCGGCCGCCGAGCACCTGGTCGAGGCCGGCTGGACCCGCCCGGAACGGATCGTCGCGCAGGGCGGCAGCGCCGGCGGCCTGCTGATGGGCGCGGTCGCGAACCTGGCCCCGCGGGCCTTCGGCGGAATCGTCGCCGAGGTCCCGTTCGTGGACGCGCTGACCACGATTCTGGACCCGTCCCTGCCGCTCACCGTGATCGAGTGGGAGGAATGGGGTAATCCGCTCGAGAACGCCGACGTCTACGCGTACATGAAGTCCTACTCGCCGTACGAGAACGTCACCGCGCAGCACTATCCGCGCATCCTCGCGATCACCAGCCTGAACGACACCCGGGTGTTCTTCGTCGAGCCGGCGAAGTGGGTGGCGAAACTCCGGGCGACCGCGGCCGGCGATCCCGACGTGCTGCTGAAGACCGAGATGGAGGCGGGCCACGGCGGCCGCAGCGGGCGGTACGACGCCTGGCGCGAGGTCGCGTTCTCGCTCGCCTGGGAGCTGGACACCCTCGGCCGGAGCTGAAAAAGCGGAATATCCGTCCCCGGACGTGTGTTGTGCAACACATCCGGGGCACCGGAACGGCGGATTTCTGTACGGATTCTCAGGTTGTGTCCCGGAGTGTTACGCCGAATAGGCCGTCAGCGCCCCGGGACACCGGTTTCCACGGCGGATTCGCTGCCGGGAACTCTCAGGGAACCTTCAGGGTGTTTACACACTGGTACCGGAATCTTGAACCCTACTCGAGCGTTGCTCTCCATGTAACGACGAAGGGAGTTTCGGTGGCTCGCACGACTCGTGTCCGGAGCACGGACGACGGTATCGACGGCAAGGACAGTGTCGGTCTCTATCTCGAAGAGATCGCGCGCACACCCCTGCTGACGGCTGAGGAAGAGGTCGAGCTCGCTGAGACGGTCGAAGCAGGACTCCTCGCGGAGCAACTGCTGGCCGAGGGGCGGGTTGGACGCAAGAAGGGCGGAGCGCCCAAATATGCCACGGAAGAGGAGCTGGAGTGGCTGGCCGAAGAGGGCCGGCGCGCACAGCAGCGGTTCGTGACCGCGAACCTCCGGCTCGTGGTGTCGATCGCCCGCCGGTACGGACGTTCCCAGATGCCGCTGCTGGACCTGGTCCAGGAGGGCAACACGGGACTCATCCGGGCGGTGGAGAAGTTCGACTACCGGAAGGGTTTCAAGTTCTCGACGTACGCGACCTGGTGGGTGCGGCAGGCCATCACCCGCGGTATCGCGCAGCAGGCCCGCGTGGTCCGGCTGCCGGTGCACGTGGTGGAGCAGCTGAACCAGATCGGGTCCGCACGGCGCACGCTGGAGCGCAAGCTCGGGCGGGAGCCGGAGATCGACGAGATCGCAGCCGAGCTGAACCTGGACCCGGAGCGGGTCACCGAACTGATCCGCATCGGCCGGGACCACATCAGCCTGAACAGCCCGGTCGACGACGAGGGTGAGACCTCGCTGGGCGACCTGATCGCGGCCGAGACCGCGCCGGGTCCGGACCAGCTGGTCGCCGACGCGTCCGACCGCTCGGGACTGTTCAGTCTGGTCGACCAGCTCGACCCGCGGTCCGCGGACGTGATCCGGCGCCGTTACGGCCTGCACGACGGCCGCCAGGCCAAGCTGGCCGACATCGGCGCCGTGCACGGCATCTCGGCGGAGCGGGTGCGCCAGATCGAGCGTGAGGCGCTGGGCCGCCTGCGCCTGCTGGCCGACCCGACGCTCGCCGCGTAACACACCGACCGAAACCCCTCAGGACCCCCTGGCCACGATCTGGCCCGGGGGTCCTTCGGTTTCTACCGGCCCAGCTCGATCCAGGACTCGACCGGCAGGTGGTCGCTCGGGAACTGGCCGTCCTTGCTGAAGGTGTTGATACTCGCCTTCGGGACCCGCAGGCCCGGTGTGGTGAGGATCCAGTCGATCCGGTCACCGTTGGGCGTCAGCGGCTTGTAGCCGTGGAAGGTGGCGTACAGCGCACTGCGGCGCTCGGCGGTCAGCCAGGTGTCCTGGAAGGTCCCGCTCGTCACGAGCTTGTCGTAGACCGTCAGGCTGGGCTTCGCCGCCTCGTTGAAGTCGGCCGTCATGATGACCGGCAGGGCGGGGTCGAAGCCGGCGATCCGCTGCAGGATCAGGTCGGCGGACTTCGAGCGCGCCGTCGCGTCGTACGCCTCCAGGTGGGTGTTGACCGCGTAGAACTGCTTCGACGTCGCCTTGTCCTCGAACCGGACCCAGGTGACCATCCGTGGGCAGCAGCCGCCCCAGGTCTTCGAGCCGATCACGTCCGGGGTGTCCGACAGCCAGAAGTGGTCGAACTCGACCGGCCGGAGCCGGCGCTGGTCGAAGAAGATCATCATGAACTCCCCCTTGCTGCCGCCCTCCCGCCCCAGGCCGATCGAGCCGTACGACGGACCGAGGTCCGCGGCGATGTCCTGGAGCTGGGAGTACAGCCCCTCCTGGGTCCCGAGCAGCTGCGGGCGCGCCTGCCGCAGCTGCTCCCGCATCACGGGACGCCGGTCCGCCCAGGTGTTCGGCGGGGTGTCGCTGGCATACCGCAGGTTGTACGACATGACGTGCAGCGGGCCGCTCGTGGCAGCGGCCTGCTCCGAGGCTGGGGCGGCCTGCGACACCCCGCTGGCGAGCGTCAGGCCGGCAACGGCGGCCGCGACGAGCGCGGCGAGCCGACGGCGCGTGGTGAACATGTCAAAAACCTCCAAGGGCGGATGACAAGGAGGTTGGACGTTAACCAGATCCGGTGAACGGTTGCCAGCCGTAGCGCGTCGCGCACGTGAGGTCAGGCTGCCGCTTCGTTCCAGGAGTCGATCAGCGGGGGCAGCTCGGCCAGGCGCTGGACGGTCGCGTCCGGCGTGCCTTCGGTGTGCCCGATCTGCTCCTGCGGGATCGCGCTGTGCGGCAGGTGGGCGGCACGCATGCCGGCGTTCTGCGCGCCCCAGACATCGTCGAAGAGCCGGTCACCGACGAACAGGCACCGGGACGGCTCGGACACCCCGACCGCCCGCATCGCGGCCAGGAAGGCCTCCGGGTGCGGCTTGGTGTGGGCGATCTCGCTGGTGTAGACCGCGCCGTCGAGCAGGTCGAGCACGCCGTCGCGCGCGAAGACCTCCTCGTGCCGTCGCCGCGGCCAGAGCGTGTTCGACAGGACGCCGACCTTGAGGCCGCGGTTGCGCAGAGCCTGCAGTGTGTCGACGGCGTCCGGCTCCAGCTCGGTGTGCGGGTCCCACTGCCGCTCATACTCCGCGAGGGCCGCCGGGGTCATCACGACCTCGGCCAGCGCGCACACCTCCTCGAGCGTGCTGCTGCGGTGCTCGTCGCGGGAACGCCGCCAGACCGTCCCCTCGGCCGCGACCAGCCGCGCCGCGAACTCGTCGGCGTTGCCGGGGTTGTCAGGGTGGAGCAGCGCAGTCACCGCCCGCCAGGTCTCATACAGAGAAATGTCGTGCCAGGTCGCCAGCGTGCCGCCCCAGTCGAACAGGACGGCTTCGATCTTCGCGTTCGTCACCCGGCACAGCCTGCCAGAGCCGGCCGACAGTTCTCGCCTGCTTTTCAGCTCAGCCGGGCGATCTCCTGCCGGCGGGCCAGCCAGGCGACGGCGATCGCGTAGAACGCCAGGCACGGGATGTCCGCGACGAACAACGTCCACGGCGCGCCGCCCTGCACGTTCCACTGATCACCCCGGCCAGTTGCCGCGGGCAACAGAAAGGCGATCAGGTTGTTCAGCGCGTGCAGCGCGATCGCGGCCTCCAGTCCCCCGGTCCGGACCGTCAGCCAGCCGACCGTCACCGCGAACAGGAAGATGTCCGCCATCGCCCACCCGCTGTACCCGTGCGCCGACACGAACGCGGCGCCGCCGATCACGATCCCGGGCCACGGCGAGCGGAAGACGGTCCGCAGCCGGTGTGCCCGGCCGTTCGGGTCGTCAGGGCCGTACGCGCCGACCGCCTGGATCAGCCAGCCGCGGAACACGAACTCCTCCGCCGCCGACTGGAACGGCACCAGCAGGACGATCACCAGCGCCGGAACGACGAACGCGCCCCAGCCGATCCAGTCCCCGCCGCTGGTCCCGATCGCGTCCTCGGGCGGGAACACGGCGTCGACCAGGAACCCCATCGCGAACGTCAGCACGATGTACCCGAGCGCCGGCAGGCAGCACCACAGCAGCCAGCGCCAGCGGATCCGGTTCAGCACCGAGGCGACGCTCCAGAACGGCCGGCGCTGCACCAGCCACGCGGTCAGGCCGACGAGCGGCGTCAGGACGGCGAGCATCACCAGCGTGACGGCGAGGTTCTCCGTGTCGCTCGGGAAGATGTCGGCGCCGCTCGGCGCCGGGAACGGACCGGCCAGCAAGCGGTGGGCGATCGCCCAGACGACCGCGACGAGCGATGTCACGAAGAAGCCGAGCGCGCCGAGCAGCAGCGTCCCGACGACAGGCCGCCACCAGGCGTGCTTCGGCGTCCGGGCGAGGCGATGGAACGGCGTCCCCGCGGGCGCCGGGACGATGCGGGGCTCGCGGTACGCGGCCGGCGGGTAACCGCCGTACGGCTGGGGGTACGGCGGCGGGTACTGCGGCGGGTACGGAGGCGGGTACGGAGGCGGGTACTGCGCCGGATACTGGGGCGGCTGCTGACCCGGATCTTGGACCGGCGGGCCGTACGGACCCGGAGGTGGGTAGGGGCCGGGGTGGGGCGGCGGCGGTGGAGGCTGCCCCGGCTGGGAGTATGGGCCCGGTTGCGGAGACGGCCCGGGCTGCTGCGGGTCCATGACTGGACTCTAGAAGATCGGGCCAACTGGACGGAGGGAGAACACGGTGGTTACTGAACCGACGCCGGACACGAGCCGGGCGACGAGCGCGCTGCCGCAGTCCGTGCTGATGCCGTTGAGCGGTTCCGCCATCTTCCTGGTGGTGCAGGTCGAGCCGGGCGGCGAGGAGCGCACCCGCGACCTGCTCGAGCGGTTGAGCGGCCTGGTCCGCTCGGTCGGCTTCCGGGTGCCGGCCGGCAACCTGTCCTGCGTCACCAGCATCGGCTCGGAGGTCTGGGACCGGCTGTTCAGCGGCCCGCGCCCCGCCGAGCTGCACCCGTTCGCCGAGCTCAAGGGCGCCACCCACCACGCGCCGTCGACGCCCGGCGACCTGCTGTTCCACATCCGCGCCGCCCACCAGGACCAGTGCTTCGAGCTCGCCGGCCAGATCATGAACGTTCTGGACGGCGCCGCGACGGTCGTCGACGAGGTGCACGGCTTCAAGTACTTCGAGATGCGCGACCTGCTCGGGTTCGTCGACGGCACCGAGAACCCGGCCGGTGATGAGGCCCGCGACGCCGTGCTGATCGGCGACGAGGACCCGGACTTCCGCGGCGGCAGCTACGTGATCGTGCAGAAGTACCTGCACGACCTGAAGGCCTGGAACGGGCTGACCGTCGAGCAGCAGGAGCTCGCCGTCGGGCGGACCAAGCTCGACGACATCGAGCTCGACGACGCCCGCAAGCCCGGCAACGCGCACATCGTGCTCAACGTGATCGAGGACGAGGACGGCAACGAGCTGCAGATCCTGCGCGACAACATGCCGTTCGGCACCGTCGGCACGCAGGAGTTCGGCACGTACTTCATCGGGTACGCCAAGACGCCGGCGGTGACCGAGCTGATGCTGCGGCGGATGTTCATCGGGGTGCCCGAGGGCAACCACGACCGGCTGCTCGACTTCTCGACCGCGGTCACCGGCGGGCTGTTCTTCACACCGCCGGCGGACTTCCTCGACGACCTGCCGCCGGCGCCCTGACAGCTACTCACCGAACAGTGGCGCGTCGACGACACTGCCCCAGCTGAAGTCCACCGGGTCGCCGAAGGTCGCCGGAGCCTTGCCGAGGCTGTTGATCACCGTCGCGGTTCCGTTGGCGTGCCCAACGGCGTACAGGTACCCGGAGCCGGAGTCCTTGTCGATGCCGAGCAGCAGCGTGCCGTACTGACCGCAGCGGCTCGCCATCAGCGTCTCGAACCCTTGCCAGGTGCTGGTCCGCAGCGGCTTCACGACGGGCTTCATCGGCTGGCTGAGCGGAATGTGGATCGTGTAGAGCGCGCCGCCCCGCGTCGTCGCCAGCAAGGTGTCGTACGTCGACGTACGGCTGAGCAGGGTGACAGCCTTGACGGCGGAGAAGCCGGGATACGAACCGGCGGCCTCCCAGTGCTCGACGCCGTCGTTCGTCGGGTTGACGTGCCAGCGGAAGAGCGTGCCGTCGTTGCGAAGGGCGTACACCCGCCAGCTCGGATCGTCGAGCGACCAGGACTGCGTCAGCGTGCGGAACACGTCCCAGCCGCCGCCGATCCGGGTCATGCTGCTTCTGAGGACCTCGCCGCCGGTCCCCTTCTCGACCCACTGGTTCGCCTGGTACATCGCGCCGCCGCTCACGACATGGCCGTTCAGCGACATCTCGTCGCCGAAGTCGTCGTCCCACACCCACTGGCTGCTGAGTGAGATGCTGCGACCGCCGAAAGCCTGCTTGGCCATGACGGTTGCCGGGCTCGCCGTGACCGGCGACGTCGCGACCACGTAGCGGTTCACGGTGTCGCCGCCCGCTGTCAGCGCACCGGCCTGCACCTGACAGGTGCTCGCCCTTGGCGCCGCTGACGCCGGAGCCATACTCGTCAGGACCGGAACAGCCAGGGCCAGGCCCGCCGCTACTGTAATCATCCGCCGCATCTCGACTCCCCCTTCGACAACCGCTCTCCCAGACAACGATGCGCACCGCTCCGTGGAAGTTGCGTGATCGGGGATTGTCGGCGCGGTGCGACAGACTGGGAGCATGTTGCTCACCGAGGTGGTCCAGACGTCGGCCGCGCTGGCCGGGACCCGGTCGCGGCTGAAGAAGGCCGAGTTCATCGCCGACGTGTTGTCCAAGGCCACGGAGCCGGCCGAGATCGAGATCGTGGTGACGTACCTGTCCGGCGAGCTGCGGCAACGGCGGACCGGGGTGGGCTGGCGGACGCTGACGGAGGTTCCGGAGCCGGCGGCCGCGCCGTCGTTGACGGTCGAGGAGGTCGACGCGGCCTTCGCCGGCCTCGCCGAGATGTCGGGCACCGGCGTGCAGGCTCGGCGCCGAGAGGCTGTCGACGCGCTGTTCGGCCGGGCGACGGCCGATGAGCAGCGGTTCCTGCGGCTCCTCGTCGGCGGCGAGCTGCGGCAGGGCGCACTCGACGGTGTGATGGCCGATGCGGTCGCCCGCGCGACCGGCATTCCGCTGGCCGGGATCCGGGCCGCGACGATGTTGCGCGGGGCGGCTGCTCCGGTCGCCGTCGCCGTACTGACCGAGGGCGAGGCGGGGCTGGCGCAGTTCGGGCTTGAGGTCGGGCGCGGCGTGCAGCCGATGCTGGCGCAGTCCGCGACGACTGTCGCGGAGGCCCTGGCGAAGACGGGGACGCCGGCGGCGCTCGAGTGGAAGCTGGACGGGATCCGGATCCAGGCGCACCGCGACGGCGACCAGGTCGTCGTCTACACGCGGACGCTGGACGACATCACCACCCGAGTGCCGGAGGTCGTCAGCGCCGTCCTCGCGCTCGACGCACAGCAGGTCGTCCTCGACGGTGAGCTGATCGCGTTGCGGGCCGACGGTCGGCCGGAGCCGTTCCAGGTGACCGGGTCGCGGACGGCGACGCGCGCCGCGACGGGGCCGGATTCGGTGCCGCTGACGCCGTACTTCTTCGACATCCTGCACCAGGACGGGCAGGACCTGCTCGGGCTCGACGGGGCGGCGCGGCAGGACTGGCTGGCGAAGCTCGTGCCCGAGGAGCGGCGGATTCCCCGGCTGGTGACCGAGGACGCCGAGGCCGGGCAGGCGTTCTTCGCGGACGCTGTGCGCCGCGGCCACGAAGGCGTGGTGGTGAAGTCGCTGACCGCGCCGTACGAGGCGGGCCGGCGCGGGTCGGGCTGGGTCAAGGTGAAGCAGACCCACACCCTCGACCTGCTCGTGCTCGCGGCGGAGTGGGGACACGGACGGCGGACAGGCTGGTTGTCGAACCTGCATCTCGGCGCGCGGGACGAGGAGACCGGCGAGTTCGTGATGCTCGGGAAGACGTTCAAGGGGCTCACGGACGAGCTGCTGCGATGGCAGACCGAGCGGTTCCAGCAGCTCGCCGTCCGGCAGGACGACTGGGCCGTCTACCTCCGGCCGGAGGTGGTCGTGGAGATCGCGTTCGACGGGGTCCAGACCTCGCCGCGGTATCCGGCCGGGATGGCATTGCGGTTCGCCCGGGTGCTGCGATATCGCGAGGACAAGAAGCCCGCCGACGTCGATACTGTCCAGACGGTGCGGGACATCCACCTGGGTACTGGGGAGAGCGTGGGCAACGATGAGTGAGGATCCCGATGTCGTCTCGCGGCGGATCGCGCGCGAGTCGCTGGACCGCGACGACCCGACGGGCTGGTTCGAGAACCTGTATGCCGCGGCCGCCGACGGCTCCGCGGTCGTCCCGTGGGATCGCGGGACGGCGCATCAGCTGCTGCGCGAGTGGATCGAGGAGTCCGAGCCCGACGGCGCCGACAAGACCGCGCTCGTCGTCGGCGCGGGTACCGGCTGGGACGCCGAGCTGATCGCCGACCGCGGGTACGACACGACCGCGTTCGACATCTCCCCGAGCGCGATCGAGGCCGCGCATCGCAACCATCCGGACTCCACAACGCACTATCGCGTCGCCGATCTCCTCGCGCCACCGGCAGCCTGGCACCACGCGTTCGACCTCGTCGTCGAGATCTACACCGTGCAGGCCTTGCCGATCATCCTGCAGCCCGAGGCGGTCAAGCAGGTGACGGAGTTCGTCGCCCCGGGCGGCACCCTGCTGGTGATCGCCGCGGCCCGCGCCGACGACCAGCCGGACGATGCGATCGAGGGCCCACCCTGGCCACTCACCCGAGCCACCATCGAGTCCTTCACCACCCCAGACCTGCACCGGATCCAACTGATCCAATCCCCCAGCCCTACCGACCCCAGCGTCCTGCGGTGGCGTGCGGAGTACCTGCGCGACTGAGCCGCGGTATTAAGGTGTGCCCGATGGGCGCACGCGGTCGCGATGCGCGAGGACCGACCTCGCTTGGGGGAACAGTTGGCCAGCTGGCTTGCTGACGGCCGCGTGCCGGAGTGGCCCGCGCTGGTGATGCGCGCGCGGGAGGCGGCGGTCGCCGTCGGGATGCCGCTGACACGGGCGGGCGGCGGGCCTTCCTGTTGCCTGCCGGCGGTCGGGCAGTTCCTCGCGGTGCTGGCTGCTGGATGCAGGGGTGGATTGATAGGCGAGGCGGGTACGGGCGTCGGCTTCGGGGCGGCATGGATGGCCGCGGCGATGCCCGCCGACTGCCGGCTCGTGACGGTTGAGCTCGACGAGACCAAGGCGGCTGCCGCACGGCAGGTCTTCGCGGACGAGCCACGCGTCGAGGTGGTTCATGGGGAAGCGTTCGAGGAACTGGCGCGCCGGGCGCCCTTCGACCTGCTGTTCGCGGACGGCGGCAGCCAGCCGGCGGAGATGATCGACCTGATCCGGGTCGGCGGGCGATTGGTGAACGACGACGTGACGCCGGTGGGCCTGCTGCCGTCCGATTCGCCGTACCTGACGCACGATCCGAAGCGGGACTTCTTCTTCGACGATCCCCGGCTCATCTCGACCGAGGTGGTGCTCCCGGACCTGCGGAACTCGCTGCTGGTGGGGACCCGGGTGTGTGATGTCTCAGGACATCGGTGACACTCATGGCCAACCACACCATCTGCTCGGCCCGACCGGGCGCGCTCCCTCAGCGGCGGATGAGTGCGTCCGAAGGGTCATCGGTGGACGTGAAACTCGACCAGCTGGTAGAGCAGACGAGGAGGAAGCGACCGCTCGCACGTATCGCATGTCACGGCTCCA
Organism: Kribbella sp. NPDC004138; assembly: GCF_053603655.1. Taxonomy (NCBI): domain Bacteria; kingdom Bacillati; phylum Actinomycetota; class Actinomycetes; order Propionibacteriales; family Kribbellaceae; genus Kribbella; species Kribbella sp. NPDC004138. The sequence continues at coordinate 3,433 of NZ_JBSGFZ010000003.1, read as the reverse complement.
TCCGTCTCGCACATCGGCCTTCCATCCGCTGGGCAATGCCACGAGCCGCCCCATTTGACGCGTGAGGCGGTAGGCCGAGCCGGTGGCTTGGCCACCAACTCCATCAGACCTGTGCCAACGACCTGGGAGAAACCCATGTCCGTTGCCGTGCAGTAGAGCGTGCCTTCTCGGACCTGAGTCGACGCACCGCAACGGGGACAGAACATGCCCGTCACGGTAACCCGGTCAAATCAGGCTCCGCACGTCGGCAGTTCCGCGCCCCACCGACAGCGGCAAATCCGGACGTTCGGCAACCAGAGGTGCTCAGGAAGCCAGGGACAGGAGCAAGACTCCGATGGCCGCGACGTAGAGCGGCTTGGTCATGTCGAAAGCGCCTGGCGGAAGATCCTTCTTGGGTTTATCGAACATCACCTGCACGGACCGCCACGCACCGCGCAGGTTCCATCCTGAAGCCCGGAGCCCCAGCAACACCCACCCCGCGGCCACACCAAGGCAGGCGAGACCGAGTATGCGCAGAGCTCTCTTCACGATCGGACAGTAACGGACCGCCAAGCCACCATCCAGCCGCTGGAGCAGGGCCGCGCCGCTGTGGATGTGAGCGGATCGCGGCTATGTCCGGGCGATTGATGAGACGCTGCCCGAGTGCAGATCGGCAGCGTTGACCCTGCGGCGGTGCGGGGCGCCAGCGATGGGGACTTGAGGCGGCGTTGGCTCGGAGGTGTGCATCGAGCCCTGCGTGATGGCCGCGTCCTGGGCGAGGTCAAGCCGCCTGGACCGGGATGGAGCTACTACTTCGTCCGTGTCCAGTACGGGGATGGGGACCCGCTTCGGATCTTGCTCAACGCAGCGGTTGGCGTTGTGGCCGCCTCCCGTGATTGCGGTGTTCCACTGTTGGGGCCGTTGGAATTCTGCGATGTGCCGCACGCTCAAGCCTTTCGCAATGCTGGCTTGGACGTTGCATCGGCTGACGCACTCGCGACGCCACTGGCGCCCGAACACACCGCTCTGTTGACCGAGCCTCAGCATCGAGACATCCAGTACCACCGGCCGGCCCGCCTCGGAGATCTACTCTTCAACTGGTTCGATTGACCCAAAAGGCGCCAACCGAAGTTCGGCATGAAGTGCGCGCATCGAGGCTGCCAGATCCGGGCGTTGGATCTACGCGTCCCGCGCAGGGAAGGCTTCCATCAGGGAGACCGCAAGCCAATGGCCACTGAGCTGAGCCATGTGGAGAGCAGAGCCAACCCCGCCGCCTACAGGCGATGCAAGTGGATCTGCGCCTCGGGCGAGGAGGTACGCCGTGACGTCGACGTGAAGCGGTTCGCCGGTCTGAGCGTGTCCGTCGATTTCGACGTTGACCGCGTGCTGGAGCAAGGTCAGACCGCCATCGAGCTCTTCGACGTCGACACCGCCATCGAGCAGCTCTCGGAGCCTCGGCAGGTCCTCGTTCTCGACGGCAAGATGTGCAGGTGTCATTGCCCTTCCTCAGGTTGTCGGCGAAGTGGTACCGGCCTAACACACTTGGACGACGTTCGCCGCAGTAGTCGGGGCCTTGTCGGACGCCTCCATCCCCATCGCGGCATGAGAGTGCGTTCCGCTCAGCGGGCTTTCCGAAGCCGACGGGCGTGGTGTCGCAGGGACTGAGGTCGCGAACGCTGGCCTTCCAGGTCGAGCAGAGCACCGTCCAGTCCGTCGGATGGTGCGCCCCGATCTAGCCAACTGAGAGCGAGGTCCGCCCAGTAGTCGGAGGCTCCCAGCGCGTAGCGGATCAACTCTCGTGGGTCGTAGTTGTCGCTGGGAACACTCGCCTTGTACGGCGACTCCAGGTCTACGAGAAACGGAAGCAGTGGGTGCTCAGGCGTGACCACATCGCGCAGTCTTCCATCAACGCGGTCTACCGCACATCGGCATGACAGTGCGCGGAACGCGGCAGATGAGTGCGTTTCGTCCGTAAGGTGGGCATGCTGGGCCGATGACTGATCTCGCTGCGTGGTCCGATCGGGTGAGCCGCTCCAGCGAGCAGCTGCTGGAGCGCTTTGACAAGCGATACGGCTACCCGCCTGGCGTCAACGTCGTCGTGCCTGGCACCGGGCAAGGTGGCTCCCAGCTGAGCCAGGAACTCGGACCCGGCACACAGGTTCCGCCATCGATCGTGGAGTTCTTCAACGTCATCGACGAGGTGAGCCTGCCCGATGTTTGGAACGGCTACTTTCTCGGACCGGCAACGTGGGTAGCCGCGAAACATGCCGACAGGTACCCCCGCTGGCTGGAGCTCGGGGGCCAGCGGGTCGAGATCCTGGTGATCGGCTCTGACGGCGGCGGCGCCCTCTACGTCGTAGGCGTGGAGGAAGACTCGCCAGTCTTCAGGATCGAGGAGGCAGCGATCGAGTCTGGAGTGCTCTGCCCGACTACGGATCGCCAGGTCCAGAGGCTGGCAGCGAACTTCTCGGCGTTCCTTGAACTGTTCGCCAACAGTCTTGAGTCATACGCCGCCGGGGGGATCACACCCTCTTTCTAGCCTGAGCGGCAGTAGCGCGGACCGACCGCGCACTATGCGGCAAATCCGGACGTCGGTCAGGTCGCGGTCTCGATGCCCATCAACGAGCGCAACTCGACGACCGGTTGAGCGATCGCCTGGGCGTCCGGTCCTGCGGTCAGTGGATCGAGATCACCCGGGTTGTGGACGTCTCCAGGAGGGATTGCGGCTCGGCAGCCACGGCCCGCACAGCGACTCTGGCCCTGCGTCATGTACGCGGGCGAGTTAGGGCAGGTCGGGCTCGGGGTGGTTGGTGACGAAATCGCGGACTGCGTCGTCGCCGATAAGCCCTTCGTCCAGCAGCCACTCGACGGCTCGGCGCTTGGCTCGCACGTCACGAAAGGCATGCCAGACCGGCACCAGCTCGGCGTGTTCCTCGTACAGCTCGTCCTTGAATCGGCGGAAGGCTCCCTTGCCGCGGATTGCCCGCTCCAACCGTCGTCCGACACGCTCGTCGCTGAGCCCCTCCGCGAAGTCAGCCATGTCCTGGTACCAGACATAGGAAGGGAGCGGATCGATGGAAATCAGATCCAACTCGTCAAGCTCGACAGGGTTCTCCCCATCGATCCCGGCATCAGATGTCCAGAACGCAATCTGGCCTGTGTTCGGGTCAATCAGCCAGCGGTGTTCGTAGTCAGTCTGGTCCGACAGCGCGGTTGCGATCTCGTCTACGTCGAGCTTGGCTAGGTCGAGCATTCGTCCAGCGTAGATCCCTGTTCCGGGCTGCTGGGATAGACCCGTTTCGACGGACAGGGTCGGTGTGAGGTGGTCAGGCTATCTGCTTGCCGGTGACTGGGATGGTGGATTCGTACTGTGCGGGGCTGAGGTAGCCGAGGGTGGAGTGGCGTCGGCGGGTGTTGTACCAGCCCTCGATGTAGTCGAAGAGCGCGCTGGTGG